>JAUIHO010000259.1 GCA_030432035.1 Phycisphaerae bacterium | reverse complement strand
CACCTTATCTTTGGACATCCATACGGCAACTCAGGAGGCGGTGTAACCGGCGTCTTCTATGCCTACGAAATGTTTGCATCTGACTGCAATGCCAACGGTGTCATAGATATTTGCGATATCGACCCAGCGGACCCAGACGGTGACGGGTTGATCAGCACTAACTGCGATAACGACAAAGTGCCCGACGAGTGCCAAACCACACTCATCGATTGCAATAACAACGGAATTGTCGACGCATGTGACGCATTGATGCAGGATTGCAATTTCAACGGCATTCCTGACGACTGCGATATCGATCCGGCCGACCCCGATGGCGATGGGCTCGTGAGTCTCGATACGGACAATGACGGTGTACCCAACGAATGCGAACTCTCAAACAAAGACTGTAACAGCAATGGCATCGCCGATGCCTTTGATATCAACGCAACGGATCCCGATGGTAATGGTTCCGTCAGCGGAGACTGCGATCGTGACGGGCTTCCGGACGAATGCGAAAATGACGGTAACGCGAACGGCATTCCGGATGATTGCGAACTCTTGAATAATGATTGCAACGACAATCAAATTGCCGATGTCGTCGAACAGAATTGGTCGCAAACCGATCTGGCCGGATTAACATTTGATGATTTGAAAAACTTTGGTCGCTCGGTCGCCATCGACGGCAATGTAGCGATCGTGTCGGCTAAACGCCCCGTTATTGACAATGGAGTTGCATATATTTTTCGTCGGACCGACGGCGCGTGGGAGTTTGAGACGTTACTTTTCAGTAACTCATTAACGCGAAGTTCCTATGCCACCGGTGTAGCCATTTGCGGTGACCTAGCAGTCATCAGTAGTCCTACCACCGGCGACAGTATCCTTATTTATCGGTTTTCCAATAACGCATGGTATGAGGAAGCGACTCTAGCGAACCCACGTCCCGATAGTGGCAGTCGATTCGGCAGTAGCATCGATATCGCCCCTGACGGTATGGTTGTGGGAGATCCCAACGCAGACGTATACGCGACAAGTGATGGTGCCGCATACTTCTTTCCGTTCGATGGTGCAGAATGGCAACCGGCTATCGAACTCCAACGCCCGGGCTCTTTTAGTGACGCCGAGAACTTTGACGATGTTGGAGCCGCTGCCGCGATCAATGCAACTGCAATCGCCATCAGCGCGCCAGGTCAGCGAAACAGTTCGCAGAATTCGGGCGCCCTTTATGTTTGGGATCGAACGCCGACGGGCTTGCAGTTCGATGGTGAAAAGCTCCCTGCGGTTACAGGTGCCGGCGTGCGGTATGGTGAGGCGCTCGCCGCGACTGATACCGTAATCTTCGCCAAGGGCGAAACTCGCATCTTTCCAACCACTCCCACAAGTGGTTACGACGCCGTCATCGGCTTGCGCGACATCAACGGTACCTGGACGCAAGACTTTGAAATCACCGGTCGCTCCCAAACCGATGGCTTCGGTTTCGGAGACCGTCTCGCGGTGGATAGCGACTGGCTGGTAATCGGTGCACCGGATGCGAGTGATGGCGGCACGATCCGCGGCGCCGCGTATGTTTATCGGCAATTCAATAATGAATGGCACTTTTCTGAAAAGGTCACGCGCAGCGACTGGCAAGACGATGATGAACTGGGGGATCAGATCGGCGTCAGCGCCGGGCACGTGATTCTGGGTTTGCCACTGCGCGATATCGCGCCTGATGAAGATCAAGGAGCCGTCTTCGTCTACGATCTAAACACCCGCGATTGCAATGCCAACGGTATTATCGATAACTGCGAACTCGACGGTAATGACTGTAACGCAAACGGCATTCCGGATGATTGCGACGTCGATCCGCTCGATCCGGATAACAACGACGTTGTTTCTGATGATTGCGATAACGATCTGGTGCCCGACGAATGCGAACCGGACTGCAATGACAATGGCCTTGCCGATGACTGTGATATTGACTGCGATAGCGATGGCATCCCGGATGATTGCGCTATCGATCGCACCGATCCCGATGGCAATGGCTCGATCAGCGCGGATTGCAACGACAACGGGATTCCCGATGAATGCGAGCAAGACTGCAACGGAAATGGTATCGCGGACATCTGTGACACAGAAGCGCCGGAAACTCAAGTAATCGGATCAGATGTCGCGTACCGTGACCGTTACGGTTACGCCGTCGCGCTCGAGCATAATCTGATGTTGGTAAGCGCGATTGAGGATGATGATGAATATTTTAACTCTGGCGCCACTTATGTCTTTCGACTCATTAACGGTCAGTGGCAAGAGGTCGATAAGCTGACGATCGGCGCCAGCTCGAACAATGTCAATTTCGGCGTGTCGGCAATCGCTGGCCGCGATTACGTCGCTGCCGCAGCGCGGTACAGCGGCGCGGGCTCTTACGGCAGAATTACAGTCTTTAGTATCGAACCAGATGGGTTTAGTTGGCAGGCGACGTTCTACTCCCTGGACGCCCAACCAAACGACCAACTGGGAATCGATCTCGACATTTTCGATAACGCCCTAATTGCGGGCACCAATCGAGCCGTGCCAACCAACGACAACGTCGGCATCGCATACATATACCGAAAAATCGACGCTAATTGGGAAACAGAAGCCACGCTCGCGCCGGCCGATCAGGAACCCTCGAATCGATTTGGCGAAGTAGTCGCTATGCTTGGGGATGTCGCCATCGTGGGAGCCGCTGCCGACGATTCGGCGGCGACCGATGCCGGTGCCGTTTATGTCTTTCGGCGCACGGGAGAAGCCTGGCAACAGGAAACCGAACTTCATGCTGTGACGCCGCAAGCCTCGCAAAACTTCGGTCATTCGATCGACTTGGGCAACGAGAGAATGTTGATCGGCGCTCCCGGAGAAGACTCAACGCTTGAAGACAGCGGCGCGGCCTACATCTTTGAATTCACAGACGGGACTTGGCAGCAGGCTGGCAGGTTGACACCACCTGAATTCGTTGCTGGCGGACAATTTGGATTGAAAGTCGCGCTCGACGCGGACATTGCCGTCATTGGAACAGCGTCCAACGCCGATATCCCTGCCGCTTTCGTTTATCGTCGAACGACAACCGGTTGGGAACACATCGACACACTCGAATTGCAAGCCGGTAGACTCGGCTTGTTAACCGACTACAGTCTCGATCTGTTCGACGGCCGAGTCGTCATCGGAACCCCCGACCATGGAGCCAACGGTCTCGAATCGGGAACGGCGACCGTGTTCAATATCTATGCGTCTGGCGATTGCGACCTCGATGGCGTACCCGACGACTGCCAATTACATCTGAATGACTGCAACGCAAACGGCATCCCCGATCATTGCGAACTCGACGGAAACGACTGCAACCAAAACCAAGTACCGGATGAATGTGATTTTGTCGCACCCTATTCGTGCACGGCCAATCCCATTCCGGTCGCCTGCGACCTGGGAGATTGGCGCTACCATGGACGAATCGGAGAAACCGTCGTCGGTATCGATGCATCGCAATCGAATCTGGCACTCAGTAACCAGCACCTCATCATCGGTGCCTATTGGGATAATGAAACGGGCGAGAATGACGGGGCCGTGCTTTGTTATCGCCGCACGGCTGAAGGCTGGGAATTTCAGCAAAAGATTCTTGAACCTGCCAACGAATCGTTGCTCAGCATCGGCCGCGCTGTTTCCATTGATGGCGACACGCTAATGGTCTCGGCCTATAGCTATACGCTCTCGGAACGAACTATTCGCTATTACAGGCTGATCGATCATCAATGGGTCTATCAGCAGTCTATTACCGTTGAGGATTTTCCTGATATCCCCGGTCTCTTCAGCATCTCTGACTTCGGTGATCATATGGATGTCGACGGCGATCGCTTGGTTGCTTGGATCAGGAGTACGAGCGACGAAATTCGTCCCTACAGTGGCATTGCGTTTTATAGTCGCATCAACGACCGATGGGAGTTTGAGACGCTAATCACAGAAGAAGACGAAGGCTTCTACCGCGACAGACTAGCACTCGATGGGGATACGCTCGTCTGCGGCTACGCTTATGACGACGGGATAGTCGACGAAGACCAACTTCGGGTGTTTGAAAATATTGATGACCAATGGCAGCTTCAACAGGAATTAACGGCCGTCGATGTGGACACCCCTGAATTTCTTGGAATTCGCTCCATTTCTCTCGAGAAGAATCGGCTGGTAACGTTTTCGGTTCAACCTGTCTTCTTCGAGAGGATGGACGGAATTTGGACCCAAACTGCTGTACTCGAAAAGCCCCCGACCTCGTCCTCACTATTCGGAAGCATGGCTAGCTTGAATGATGGCGTACTGGCCGTTGCGGATCCGTGGGCAACGATCGACGGTATCGCAACGGGTGCTATTTATGTCTTTACCGAGGACGCCGGCACCTGGAGCGAACCGCTTGTATTGACTGCACCGACGCCGCTGGACGGGTTACGATTCGGAACACCGATGGCGGCTAGCCGAGATTTCATTCTCGCAGGTACGATGTTGGAGTTTTCCGACAATGTCGAGATAGGCGATCATCACCTGTTTCAAACCACACGCGATTGCAACGGTAACGGCATTGTCGATTCTTGCGAGATACTTACAAACGGCAATGATTTGGATGGCAACTTTCAGCCCGATGAGTGCGACCCTGACTGTAACGCCAACGGTATCGTCGACGCGCTGGAAGCCGACTGCGACAAGGACGGTGTGCCCGACGAATGCGAACTCGACCCCACCGACCCGGATAATGATGGCCGCGTTGAAACCGATTGCAACGCCAACGGTCTGCCCGATACCTGCGAATTGGCTGAGGCCGATTGCAATCAAAATCTGATTCCCGATGATTGCGACCTGGCGCTAACCGATCCCGATGGCGACGGCATAATCTTTTCCGATTGTGATGCCGACGGCATACCCGATGTCTGTCAACTTGAAGATAATGACTGCAATCAGAACGCGATCCCCGATAACTGCGAGATGATCGATTGCCCGCCCGACGATGTATCCTGTCAGGATTGCAATGGTAACGGCCGACTCGATCAATGCGATGCAGCGCTGATCGACTGCAACGCCAACGGCGTGCCCGACGAATGCGAACTAAGCATGCTCGATTGCGACGGTAACGGCGCGATCGATTCGTGCGAATTCGCCATCGATGCAATGTTGCTAGAGCGCCCAAACAACGGCACGCCGTTCTTGCCGAGTAATTTCGCCTTCAACATCGATGCCTCAGGTAATTTCCTGGTGACATCTGCCTACGTCCCAAGTTCTTCCATTCCAAGCCAGGCATACGTCTATCGCTTCGATGGAGTTGGCTGGAATTTCTTCCAGACCCTCGAACCCGCCTCGCCTCAAATTGCCGATTTATTCGGTTCTGCCGTCGCCATAGGTGACGAAATCATAGCTGTCGGGGCCCCCTTCCACGATGTCTATTCATCCAGCGGAAGCTTGATCGCAAGTGACGCGGGCCGAGTTTACGTTTTCCGATTTGACGGGAATCTTTGGGTTGAAGACGGCTATTTCGACGGCACCGAGACGAATGCGAGAATTGGCGGCACTGTGAAGCTGGCAGGCGATCGCATTTTGGCCGGATGTGCCGAAAACACTAGTTGTGTCGGAGGCCGGCGGGTAAACGTGTATCAGCAAGAACAACACGGCTGGGCACCGCTTTCTGCCATCGATGCTGATGGCGGAGCGATGGATGACATACCCGGTGACGTATTCGCATTCAACGAATCGCATCTGATGGCAACATACTTTGGCCGAATTGGTGTTTACGAAATCACCCCAGATGCAGTCACATGGAAAGATGAAATTGTTCATCCGAGCGGTTTTCCGCTAGCCGGCTTCGGGTACAAATTGTCTCTCACAGAAAGTGAATTGATCACGGGCGACCGGCTTTTTCAGGGCGTCAGTAGCCTTTTCATTTATCGGCTTAACGGCACGGACTGGAATCTGCACCAATCGATTGCGTCTCCTCCCACCTATCCGCTGGCGCGTTTTGATGGCGATATCCATCACGCCAATGGGTCCGTCTATGTCGGATCTCCGCTTTTCATTGACGGCCTGATTTATCAATACCGAAATAGGGCGAATAGTTACGAGTTAGAGAAGATCATTGAGAAGCCATTAGGTCCCGACTATTTCAATCTTGGGGCGACGTTAAGATCCGCGAGCGGTCAGCTTATTGCAAATATTCGCGGCGGTGGATTTACGCTCTCCGCGGCCGCCATCGGCAACGGGCGTGATTGCGACGGTGACGCAGTTCTCGATCGATGCCAACCGAACTATCTTGATTGCGATCTGAATGGAATCGATGACGATTGCGAAATACTGCTGGATGCGATCGAGCCTTTCGTCGCCGCCCTTTTAGCCGGCGATAATACCCAACCGGGCAACTGTCGGTTCGACTTGAACGAGGATAGTAAAAT
>JAUIHO010000258.1 GCA_030432035.1 Phycisphaerae bacterium | reverse complement strand
CAAAGATCACCCGCTATTCGGCGTGGGCTTTGGCCACTTCCGCGACGTCGCCCCGAGCGTGGCGCGCGACCCGTCCAGCCCATACTACGCGTTTGGTACGACGGCGCTCGAACACAACAACCTGTTGAGTATCGTTTCCGAAACAGGCTTCATCGGCCTGACGCTTTATCTCGTGCTGATGATCGCGCTGCTGCGTTACAGCATCCACCTGTTCAAAAAGCTGCCGCCGGGTGGTCGCGGGTTTATTAACCGCGACTTGCTCGTGTTGTATTGGATTCTCTTCGCAGCCTACGTGGTGGACGGTACCTTCCGCGAAACCAGCGACAACCCATTTGCCAACTGTCTATTTTTCGGCCTCAGCGCCATTCCCGTCGCGCTCGATATGATGCTCGGCCCCGGCCTGCTGCATGCGCGCCGCGGTTTCGCAACCATCGACGCCCACGCCGCACCCATGCCCGTGGCCGACGACGATTCCTATTCCTGGCCCGGCGACGAGCCCCAAACCGACGACAACTTCGATACGTACGGCGGTTAGAATGCCGACCGTAATGCCCGCCGACGACCCGCAGATCGACGACGCACCGCCCACGCTCGAATACGCGCGGGTCGATCCACCTGTGCGCAAAAAGCTTTTTCAAAGTCGCAGCCTGACGCAATCGACCGGTAGCTATCTGATCGCGCAAGGCGTGGTGCGCGTGCTGAACTTCGCCCGCATCATTTTGCTCACCCGCATCATGGTGCAGCAACAATTCGGCTTGTTGTACACGATCCTGCTCGTCTCGAATGTGCTAACCCCGCTATGCAGCCTCGGGTTGAACGAAGCGATTGCACGCTACGTGCCGCAATACGAACATCTGGGCTCGTTGACGCGTTTTGCACGACAGTCGATGCAACTATTGGCTGGCATCACCATCGTGACAGTGGCCGCGTTCGTGTGGTTTGCGCCATTGCTAGGGGAGTTTCTCTTCTTGCAAATCGGCGGCGACGCGTCGTTCGCCGCGGAGCTACCCGCGATTGCCCGATTGACGGGCATCATCGTCGCGATGCTGGTCATGTTTTTCTTCGTGATGGCGCTGCTGAAAGGCCTGCGCATGTTCGCGGCGTTGGCCTGGTTGGAGCTGTCGCACAGCATTTTGTTCTTCCTCGGCTGTTTGATCGTTTACTTCACCGGTCAATTGAGCGCGTTTACGCTGGCCGCGCTGTACGCCACATCGTTGGCGTTGCCCAACGCGTGGTTCGGCCTGCGCTTGGTGTCGGTCGTCCGCGAGCTTCCCAGTCAGGACGGCGAAAGCGAAACGAGTAGACTCGAACGCAAGCTGTTGGCCTACAGCATCTGGACCATGCTGGCGGGTGTCACGTGGCAGGTGCTGCTCTGGTTCCCGTCGTGGCACTTGAACAAGATGGAAGGGCAGCAAGCCGTCGCCGTGTTCGGTGCCGCACGACAGATTGGCAACCTCATTCTGGTCGGCGCCATCGCGCTGTCGACGCTCGTCATGGCGACCGTCACGCGCACCTGGGAAGCGCACGGTCGCGAACATGCCGAACGACAGTTGTCGCTGGCGTTTCGGGTGGTCGGCGTAGGGCTCGTCATTTTGTGTGCGGCCCTGTCGTTTGCGCGCGACATTGTAATGATACCGTTTGGGCAGAACTATGCTGCCGGTGCCTCCGTGTTACCGTTGCATTTGTTGTTTTTTATCTTCACCGGCTTTTTGGCGTTTATCCCCGCGCATTTTCATTTACGCGAACGCACGCGTTTGATGCTATGGCCGTGGCTCGTCGGCTTTGTGGTGAACTTACTGCTGGCCAGTTGGTGGCTCGATCCGAACTACGCGCCATTCCGCGACGGTGTGGTGTATGCAGCGATCGATAAGCTGCTTGCGACGATCTTCGCCGCGGGCATTGCTGGTGTGGATGGTCAAAACGCCGCTGCATGGGCCGGTGCGCTCGGCATGGGCTGTGCGGTCTTGTTCTGCGTCTTGTTAGTTCGGCGCGAGGGCGTACACATCGATCGCGGCAGCGTCGTGGTGTTGGTCTCGTCGTTCCTCGTTGCCGGTGGGCCGATTCTGTTACCGTTGGGCACCGCGATATTGCTGTTTTTGCTTTTCACAACCGAGTGGGTCTTGAATCGCGCGGAACGACAACAGGTTCTGCGTTATATTTACGCGGTACCTCGGCAGTTGCCGTTCTTGAAACGTAGGAGTTAAGACTGCGGCCTCATGGATGATCGCCCCGTCAGTTCGTTACCCACCGACATGCCGAGTTTGGCAGTCGCCATCTGCACCAAGGATCGCATCGCGTCGTTGTGTAAGACGATCGAATCGGTCTGGGAGCAGTCGTACCTTCCGCAAGAATTGATCGTGATCGACGACGGCACCATGTCGGATGAGGTGTGGGAAGATATCGCATTCGGCTGTCAGGATCGCGGCATCGTTTGGAAATATGAGAAGAAGGACTTGCCGGGGCTGACGCGCTCGCGCAATTGGGCAGCCGAGATCGCCGACAGCGACGTTATT
This sequence comes from Phycisphaerae bacterium, assembly GCA_030432035.1. GTDB lineage: Bacteria > Planctomycetota > Phycisphaerae > UBA1845 > UTPLA1 > ECT2AJA-110-A. The sequence goes on along the minus strand of JAUIHO010000258.1, from coordinate 3,905 downwards.
CTTTTCTTAGATGACGACGTCACGTGCGATCCAAACGCGCTGGCGGAAGTGGTGCGGTTGTTTGTCGATCCGAGCGTCGGCGGTGTAACCGCGAACTTACTGGAACCCAAGCTGGATACACCAGGCGGTCGTCGTTATGCGCAATGGTGCAAGTGGGCGCGCTGGTGGGCCTTGCAACCGCGGGTGAAACCGACGACGTCGAAGCCCAAGGTGCTGAACGATTCAAGCGTTGCGGTGCTAGCCAAATGGATGTCGGGCGCGGCCATGGCGTTCCGGCGTGAGCTGGTGTTAACGCATCGCTTTGACGAAGCATTGGCCGAATATGCCTTGGGCGAAGATCGCGAGTTTGGCTATCGCCTCGCGCCGCATACCTGGTTACTCGAAGCGCGGCGCGCCAAAATCACGCATCGTCGTGAGACGAGCGGTCGCGCCAATCCGCGCCGGCTCGGTTACATGACGAGTTTCAATTATCTGTACATCCTGAATAAGACATGCAACCTACGCGGTTGGCGGCGCGCCGAGCCGTACTATTCATTGCTGGTTTTAGCGGTGCGTTTGCTTCTAGGCATGGCGCGCGATCAACGGGCCGAACGATTCGCCGAACTGCGCGGCATGATGTCTGGTGCCGTAGCATGGTTGAACTCCGGCGCTCGCGCAATACTAAAGTCCGCGCGCACCTCGGATGTCCCCCACCCCCAGAGGGGGCGGGGCACCCAAACGGCGTTACGGGGTGCGTCTGTTTCCGACTTCAATAACACACCGGGTGCCCCTGCCCTTCCAGGGCTGGGGGACACTTTCCCTCTTGACTCGAATCGCTCCGATACACCGACGTTGAACACCGATCCGTCGGGTGCCCCTGCCCCTCTGGGGCTGGGGGACCATCCCACGCCCGGATTAACACGCGCCCTCTTCGTCACGAACCGCCTCGAACCCGGTGGTGCCGAACGCATGTTGATCGACCTTGCCCGCCATCTTCCCGCGCACGGCGTCACGCCGAGTATCGCCTGTTTAAAAGACGCCGGTCCATTGGCATCTCAGGCGCGCGACATGGGCATCACGGTCCACGAGCACCTACTCAAATTCAAATACGACTTCGCTGCCGCATGGCGCTTGGCACGATTGATTCGCGAGCAACAAATCGACGTCTGCGTCGTTGCGCATAGCGGTGGCGATCGCATGTTTTGGACGACCCTTGCGGCACGCCTCGCACGCCGGCCCGTCGACGTCTGGTCGCATTGGCATCCGACCGACGAACAGCGTCATCTCGAACGACCGAACCGCGTATTGTTGCATTGGGTCGATCAAATCATCGCGCTGGGCTCGGCGCATCGGCAGGCTTGGATTGATGTGGAAAACGCACCCGCCGCCAAGGTTACCGTCGTCCACAACGGCATTGATCTAACGCGTTTTGAAGACCTACCGCCGCGCGAAAGCGTGCGTGCGGAGTTGGGATTGAAAGAGAACGACTTCGCCGTCGCGTTGGTCGCTAACCTGCGTCCGGAAAAGCGCCACGACGTGTTTATCGCCGCTGCGAAACTGCTCGCGAGCGAAGACGATCGTTATCGGTTTTTTATCGTCGGTGGCGGTCCATCCGAATCGGACGTGCGCCGCGCCGTCGAGGCCGCGGACTTACCCGAGCGCACGCTCACGATGTTGGGACCGAGAAGCGATATACCGCAATTGCTTTCCGGTCTCGATGCGTGCTGTTTATGTAGCGATATTGAATGCTTTAGCGTAGTCATGTTGGAGGCGGCGGCAGCGGGATGCCCGTTTATCGGCCCAGCCGTCGGCAGTATGACCGAGTTTCTGACCCATCAACAAACTGGGCTCGCGATTAAACCAGCGAACCCCACCTCATTAGCCGATGCTGTTCGGACATTGGCGGCGGATGTTGCGCTTCGGCAGAACATCGTCGCGAATGCCAAAACGCGCGTGCGTGAAGGTTTCGCACTTGATGCCGTGGCAACTCGCTTTGCGATGCTGCTGCATGCCGAAGCCGATCGAACGCGCACGAGTGCGAGTCGCCGCATCGCGACCGATATCGGTCGCCACTGGCAGCACGGGCTCGACAGCATCCGGACGGCCGACAGCCGCACGGTCCGCTGAATAGTACGCTTAACGTGGGCGCGAAAGCCGCCCGCGCGGTTATCAGTCGCGTTTGACCACAGCGTCGCGCGACGATGAGCCAGCATGCGCGTGGTGGGAAGCACGCGTCGATCAGTAGGGGGCCGCCACGGCACGACCCATGCCGAGGCGGATGAGGAAGGAAGTCATGCCAGTCATCGCTCACAACACCGATGCCGGCGGCGCGCGACCGATTCGCGTGTTGCACTTGGTATCCACTTTCGCCGTCAAGACCGACACGAAATGGTTGTTGCAACTGCTGCGCCGTCAGGATCGGGACCGATTCGAGACGGCCATTGCATGTTTTTATGAAGGCGGACCGATGCGCGAGCGCTTCGAGCGCATCGGCGTGCGCACGTTCAATCTCAATGTGCCGTTAACGATCGATCCGCGCGGCGTGACGCGCGCGGCCGCACTGATTAACAAGTGGCAACCATCGATCGTGCATACCCATTTGCTACGCGCGGATTTGTTGGGCGGGCTTGCCGCGCGACTGATGAAAGTCGACGCCATCGTGAGCAACGCTTACGCCATCGGCGCGTTTCGTCGTGCGAAGAAGCGCATGCTCGACCCGACGCTCGATGCATGCTGCGCGCGGTTACCAGCACAGGTCATCGCCGTGAGCAATGCCGTAAAGACAGATTGCGTAGAGCGGCTCGGCATCCCGGCTGAGCGCGTGCACGTGATTCATACCGGCATCGAGCCGGTGGCGGCGCACGACTTCGAACAAGACGCCGCCCAATTCCGCGCGCGATGCAATGCCCATCCGGAAATTCCACTGATCGTGACCGTCGCGCGGTTGAGTTATGAAAAAGGCATCAACACGCTGCTCGATGCCGCGGCGCAACTCGATCAACGCGGGCTCGATTTTCGATTGGCTCTGGTGGGTGACGGGCCGTTGCGTGCCGAGCTGGAAGAACGCGCCTACGAACTGGGCATTGCCGGCAAGGTGTATTTCTGCGGCTTTAACGAAAACGTGTGGCCGGCGCTGACGGCCGCCGACGTGTGTTGCATACCGTCGGAATCGGAAGGCTTCCCAAACGTGATGCTCGAAGCCATGTCGGTCGGCAAGGCGATCGTGGCCACGCGCGCGGGCGGCATGACCGACGCGCTGGAGCAACAAAACAATGCGATGTTAGCCAACGTCGGCGACGTCGAAGGATTGGCCACGGCGCTGGAGCGCGTGGCGACGGATCGCGAATTGGCGTTTCGATTGAGCAAGGCGGCGCGCAGCACGTTGCTGCGGCGCTTTCACGTACGCGACGTGGCCATGCGCTACGAGTCGCTCTACGAAGATCTGCTTGCCAAGGGGAGGGCGGTGCATGCCGGCGCTATCGTCGGAACATAAACTGCCGCCCATCGTTGAGGTGATGGGTTTGCCGGTGCGCAGCTTGCTCGTCGATGAACTGATCGAGCTGGTGGTAACCTGTGCGCGCAACGGTCAGCGTACGCGCATCGGTTATTGCAACGCACACACGACCAATTTGGCGTTGGATGACGCGCAACTCAACGCCGATCTGGCCGCGATGGATATTCTCTACGCCGACGGCGCGGCCATCGTATGGGCCAGCCAATTGGGCGAGCACGCGCTGCCGGAACGTATGACCGCGGCCGGTTTCTTCAACGGCTTTATCGAAAAAGCAGCCGCCGCGCAATTGAAATTATTCTTACTCGGCGGCGAAGCAGGTATCGCCGAAACTGCGGCAATCAGCATGCAAGCGGTGGACGACGGCGTTCGCCTGACGTTCTACCAGGACTTCGACCAGGACGGCTGGGGAACC
>JAUIHO010000019.1 GCA_030432035.1 Phycisphaerae bacterium | reverse complement strand
AACAATGGCCCGGCTACAACCCGCCCGATCGAAGAAATCAGCGCCCCGGTGCCAGCGAAAAGGAACGGGTCATCCCGCGCAGTCTCAAGCTAAAGTTCATTGAAGACGTCACCAAGGTCCGCAACGAAGACAAAGAGGAAGCCGATATGGGCGACTTCAAAAAAGGCGATAAGGTGCGCGTCACCGCAGTCTATGCCGGCACCAAAATTGGCATGCTCGTCATGCTGACGCCGCCCAATGTTGATCACGATATGACCTATAGCACGCCGGGCAATAACGACGACAGCCGAGGAAAACGACCGCCCAAAGGCAATCGGCCAGGTTCCGGCAGACGCCCCGGCGTTCGCGCGCCGCAAGGTTAACGCGACGCGAACCGTATGCCGCCCTTCGCCAATCCTACGTAGCCCCTTCGCGGGTCGGCAGCGCCTCAATCGAAATACCCAATCGTGCGGTCGGTACACCCCATGTACCGACCGCACATCGTTTTTACTTCACCGATTTCTGCAAACCAAACGATACCAACTAGATATGGCTTGCAAATTTTGCGGCTAGGCCTCAGGATTGCCGAAAATTCAGGCCGCCAAGCAAATATTCACCCCGCTGCCGCGCGGTCATGCCGGGGTACACGGGCCTGTTTCACGGAGGCAATCGGGCTCTTGCACGCGTCGCCGAAATCGACATCGTTATCGCTTGCGTTGTGCCTCGCCATCTCTTTGGCAGCCACGTCGCGCGCGCATGCACAGTTGGGCCTCGAAAGCCGCTCCGCCCCGCGCAATACGGGCATTTCCAGTGCGTTCTTGGAACGCCAACGCGCCCTCGAACGCGAAAACCAACGCAAACTCCAACAAGAGCTGCCCGTAACGCAGAAATTCCGCCTCGACTACGGCGGTTGGTACAACTTCTACTTCTTCCTGTTCGACGACGGCTTCAACTCCAGCCGCACCCTGCGTCAACACGAAATGCGCCTCTGGGCGTCATTCAGTGCCGATCAGGGCGTGCACAAAGGCTACGTTCGCGGTCGATTCGAAGTCGAAGATTTCAACGCCGGCGACAACTTTGATCCGAATGACGAAGACGACGGCGAAGGCCCCGAACTCGAACGCGGCTGGTACGTGTTTGACTTGGCCCAAGCCCTGCGCGTTTACGAAGGGATGGACATCCCTTGGGAAATGAAGGTCAAACTCGGGCGCGATCTGGTTTACATCGGTACCGGCTACGCCATCGACGTCCCGCTCGACCACATCATGCTGCAGGGCGAATTTCTAGACTTCCAAACGACCTACATCCTCGGTCAAACCCCGCTTTGGACGGAAAATATCGACCGTAGCGACCCGGTGGAAGACCGCAGTGAACGCATCTTCCACATCATCGAACAAAAATACGTCGGCTGGGACAACCACGAACCCTTTTGGTACATCGCCTGGCAGGATGACCGCACCACCGAAAGCCCCAACGCCCCCTTCCAAAGCTACGAATACGATTCGCGTTACATCGGCTTCGGTTCGACGGGTGAACTCGTCGAAAACCTGCGTTACAGCACCGAGTGGGTCTTCGAGCGCGGCGATAGCTACGGCGATCGTCGCTTCCTGCACACAAACGAGATCGACGCGTGGGCCTTTGACCACCGCTTCGATTACATCTTCCGCACGCCCTATCAGCCGATCGTCTCGCTCGAATACATGTTCGCCAGTGGTGATCCCAATCGCCTCGGCAGCCCGACCAACGCTGAAGGCGGCAACACGTTCGACTACACGGATAACAGCTTCGTCGGCTTCGGTTTCCGCGATACGGGTATCGCCTTTAGCCCGCGTCTGAGCAACATTCACATTTGGCGCATGGGCGGCTCGTTCAAACCCTTCCCGAACAAAGAAGCCCTACGCAATATGGAAGTCGGTACCGACTGGTACCTCTACTGGAAGAACCGCAGCAGTGCCGCCGTCAGCGACCCGCTCGCCAATCGGCAGTCGGGCTACCTCGGTTGGGAAATGGACTATTACACCAACTGGCGTATCACCAACGATCTGGCGTGGACCGCCCGTTTCGGGATGTTCTTCCCCGGCAGCGCCTTCGAAGACCAGACCACCCGCACGTTCCTGCTCACCGGCCTGACCTGGTCGTTCTAGGCACCGCGCGGAAATTAAGCTGCGCAACACTGGGTAACATTGCCCACTCCTCGGAGAATCTCGATGCGAAGTCCGAGTTTTTTGATTTTTGGGACGCTCCTGACATTGGTCGGAATGACCGGCTGTTCTGCCGCTCGACCGCCGGAAACTGCGTTATCGGGCGTCGATCCAGACACTCTCAGCGACAGCGCTTTTCAGGTGTACCTCAATCGCGTGCCCCTCGTGACGGTCGGTGAAGCTTATCGGGCCATGCTCATTCTGGCCGACGGCAAGGACGGTCGCGACAGTTTTGCGGCCCGCGAGCAAGAGCTTGAGAACCGCGATATCGTCCGCGCGGCATGGGGTTTGCAACCAGATAACGTGATCGACACCGCGTCGGTCTCGTACATGGTCTGCAAGATTTGCGAGATGCCAGGTGGCATCAATCAGGTCTTGTTCGGTAGTTGGGGCCTGGGCGATCGGCGGTCGGCCATGCGGGAACTGATGTTCCGCGGCATGATCGATGACAGCATCGAGTACGAATACGTCACGGGAAGTGCCCTATTCGCCCTCATGCGTAATGCCGACGCCTACATGAAGGAGAAAGGACTCTATGAGTCCGATGTCGACCTCAGCGACGAGACCGACCGCAACAATGCGGGCGAGCTGATCGTTCCCAACGCGTCCGGCGAAAATGGGTAGCCCCGTTCTGCGGCGGTGCCCACTCGGCGACGCGTAGAATGGAGTGCGACAGCCCACCGCTGAAAGTAGGAAGAGCCATGAAGACTCGCAACTTGATCACACACCTGAGCCTGACCGTGCTATGCACCGCTGTTCTGTCTTTCGGTTTCGCACAAAGCACCACAGCCGCTGAGCCCGAACAAATGGTGCCCATGCAGCCCGTCAACGACAACGGCGGCGCGACGCTTGAGAACCGCACCAATACCAACACGACGCCACGCGGTACCGTCGCGCAACCGATGCAATCGACGGGCACCGCGAACTCGACCAATGCGCAGCCACTCAACACGACGAGCAATCCGCCGCTGGCGAGCGGCCAACCAACGGCGACGTCCCAACCGGCTGCCGATGGCGAGCCTCAATATTTCGTCGTTGAACGACTCAACGGAATTGCGAAAGTTGCGCCCGTCGGCGTTGACGTGTTCGAGGAAGACAAGTGGAAAGAACTTAAGCAAGGCGACAAGCTTGGTGCCGGTGTCCAGCTTTACGTCACCGGTCAAAGTCAAGTAAAGCTCGTGCTTGAGCCTGCCTCGCCTCCGACCGTTATGCTCATCGAGGCGTTCACGCAACTTTCGATTGAAGACTTGGCGATCCGCGAAGGAACTTCAACGACTCGTATCGCGCTCGCTAGCGGTGCCATCCGCGCCGGTGTGATCGAAAGCACGACGCGTAGCGACTTCCTCATCGAGGCCCCCACGGCCACGCTGAGTAAGAAGGGCACCGATATCTTCCGATTCGAATATCAGAACGGTCGCTTCCACATGTCGCTGTCGTCGCAAGGTCGCGGCTTGGTTCAGGCCATCAAATACAAGTTCAACAACAGCGGCGACATCGTCGATGCTAAGTCACGATTCGTGACGCGCGGCCAATTCGTCACGCAACAGATGATGCGCGCCATCGATAACGTGAAGTACGATCGCGACATTCAGGTGTCTGACTTTGTCGGTCTTACAACCGAAGAACAGCTCAACCTACTGTTCAACAACGGTCTGGCGATTCTGCTGCCGTTTGCGGATAACTCGGCCAACTTCCTCGGTTCGCCCTACCTCACCGGCGGCGTCAACATCAACGGCGGCCAGCGCCCGACGTTGCCGCCGATTGATGGTGGACCGATTGCCTCGCCAGATGGTGACTTCGGCGTGGGCCAGGGCTTGTTGCCCGGCTTACCGACCGGTTTCTTCAACGCGGCAGCCAAACGGTCGCGCATGATTCAAAACCTGTTCGGCCAGCAACATCGCGAGTTGTCGGGTCGCAAAGGCTTCGGCGGCATTCAACGCAATTCGCCCCACCGAAACCAAGTTCGCCGCCCCGGCATCATGCGCAAAGCAGCGAAAAAACGATCGGTACGGCGTTTCAACAAAGCAAGCCGACGGCGTTAGTCGAATGCATAGGGTTTCAATATAAAAAGACCGCGTGGCACAAAACCACGCGGTCTTTTTTTTATTGATGATGATTATTTCGTTCGAAGGATACCGACGACCCTACGCCGCCGATTCGCTCACATGCTTGGGCACCAAGTCCGTCAACACATGTGCGTCGCAGAAGGCATCCTGCAAAATCAGATATAAACAGGCTCGTTCGATTTCCTGTTCGTCAAAGCCAGCGCGCTTGAGCACTTCGCGCACCGCTTCAAACCGCAGTAGCGACGCGCGCTCCGGTTCCTTCGCAAAGTACTCGCTGATCGATTGAAAGAAGTCGATCTCTCCCAACGACTTTTCGATAGCGGCCGCATGATTCTTCACGTCGGCGGCGCGCGGCATACGCATCAAATCGATGCCCGCTTCATCGGGCGTGAGTTCGAACCACACCACGCCGCGTTGCAAATACTCTTCGTAAAGATCTTTGGGAATGGCCCGCACCACATGATGAAAGCGCTGCTCGGCAAGCAAGCCGTCGAAGTGGCGGCTCGTCACGACGACGTTCGTGCCTTTGTAATGAATCTGGTCGCCGATCTGCACCTGCACGTCATCGAAGACGGTCTTGAGGCATTCCGCGATTTGATTTTGAATCCGTTCGTAGTCTGCGGCCGGGATCATGTGCTGGCTGCCTCCGGTTGGGTGGTGACGATTCCTTTGTCAACGCCCGGATTATAAAGACCGGCACGCCCACAAAACAAACTACAGCCCAAATATGGTGCTGCGGCTAGTTATCGCACCTTATACCCGGTCCGCTAATTGCGGGTTTTCAGACCTGCTGCTAGCGTAAATGGGCTCGGCAGCGTTCGCGCCAATCGGTAGCGGCTCGCTGAGCAAGTATTCAATTCGCGGCCAGCCGACGCATCGGATCGACCCATCTCAACCGCGCCGGCATGGCCCCAAGATGATGACTTCGCCGTCAAACGGAATGGAATTTGTTATGTCGACGCGCCATCCATTGTCGTTGTGGGGTTTTGCAATCATTCTGAGCGGTCTCGTATCTGTCGGGTGCGCGAAACCCGAGACGCCTGTTACGACCGCCAAACCTGCCACCCTCGAAACGCTCAACGCCGACGCGATTCTCCGTCGCTGCGCGGAACATTATGCATCCGCCACGACCACATCCGTCAGCGGCACGTTCGAGCGCTTCGACGCCGGAAGGTCACAATCCACATCCCTGCAGTGGGTTTCAACGGCCGCAGGTAAGGCCCGCGTTGAGGTCGGGCCGCGCGTGGCGCTCGTACACGGCTCGCGCTGGTGGATGGTAAACCCGGTATCACATTCGTTTGCCGAACGAACAAACAGCCAATCATCCGCACACGACGCAGCGGCGGCCACGCTCACCAACGGCGCGATCATGCCGGCGTTGAAGTTTGCATTAGAGGCCAAGGGCATTGCCAACGACGCCAACGCGACGCGCTCGTGGAAACTGCACGGCATGAGCTGGCACGACGAGCATCCCTGCTTCACGCTACAGCGCGAACTGCCCATCAATGGCTCTAAGCAATTGTTGCGGCTGGCCATCGATCAGGAATTGTTTCTGATTCGCGCGGCGGAATTGCTGCAGGACCGCGAGACCATCGATCCCACTCCGGTTTGGCGATGGACCTACACCAGTTGCGCATTAAACGAGCCAATCGCGCCCGAGCGTTTTGCCGTTGATAACCCACCGCGGCGGCAATTGGCGCAGTCCACGCCGCCCGTCCGAATACGCGCGAACGGTAACGAGTAGCCACGCGGAGCGCCTTCCCGCCGATCGGCACCTGCGCTACAGTACGCTGCTATATGGTCGATCAAAAACTCCGCAAAACCCTCGCCGGGCAGGCGCATCGAATCAAACCGTTTCTGGTCATCGCCGACGCGGCGGTGCGAGAATCTCACTTAGAAGCGATTCGCTCGCAATTCACGACGCACGAGTTAATCAAGGTGCGCATTTTGGGCGAATCGAAAGACACCATCGACGCAGCCGCGCGTGAGATTTGCGAGGCCACAGGGTGTGATCTCATCGCCCGCACGGGTCATATGGCAGTGTTGTATCTCGCGAAAGATTGAAAACGTGAAGCGTAAGACGCGCTGGTTCGGTCTCAAAAGCAACATTGCGCGTCATTTGGTGCGACCCGATTTTCAGCAACGTACCCAATCTTAGACCAGTTCACGTTTGAGAATGACGGCTGCGCTGTGGCACCGGCTAATAACCGGTGTATACCTACAAATCATTCCAGATCGCAGTCAATCGTGAACTGGTCTAGTTGCACAAACAGAGATTGCCTGGAATTGACCATCACATTCAGACCGCCAAAGTTGATTCCCGCGCTTTGGGCAGAGAGAACCGCTATCCCCAACATTTACCTTCGTTTTATCGATTCCAATCCCGCCGCTTGTATTAAATCCAACCCGACAAAGTTGGCAGCGCGGGCCAACTCACATATAACACCCGCGATGCCAAGCAACGACACTTATAGCAGTCATCGCCTTGCCTGCGGGGCGCAATTCGCAGCGCTGCAGTTGCCCGGTCGCCATACCGTCTCGTTTCAGATTCGCGTGATGGCCGGTCTCGCCGACGAGCCTGCCGACAAACTCGGCATCGCCGGAATCGTCGAGCAAACGCTGCGCAAGGGCACGCAAAACAAATCGGCGCGCGAACTGGCCGACGCCTTCGATACCATCGGCGTACAAACCGGCGGCGGTGTCGGCCGACAGTCCACCGTTTATCGCTGCACGTGTTTGCCGGAATATCTTGACGAGGCATTAGCGCTGCATGCGGAGATGCTCGGGCAACCGTCTTTTCCGGAAGATTTCTGCAAAGTCGGCGTCGAGTTAACCTTGCAGGAACTCACGGCCCTTGAGGACGATCCGCAGGAACTCACCTCAAAACTGATCGCACCGCATGCATTCGGCGCGCAACTCGGTCGCCACGAATTGGGTGAGCGCGAGACCGTCGGCAGCATCACGCGCGACGACCTGCTGGCATATTGGCAACAACATTACCATCGCCAAAAGTTGCAGATCACCGTCGCCGGTGATGTGGACGTCAATCAGTTTGCGAGCATGGCCGATCAACACTTCGCAAAGCTCGGTGACGACGGCGAACGCAGCGTGGCCGAATACGACGTGGCGTTCGGACCCGGCGTAAGACATCGCGAAAAAGATCAGGAACAAGAGCACATCGTCATGTGCTGGCCGGGCGTCGCGCCGGCCGATCCGGCATATACAACCGAAAAGTTGCTACTCACGATTCTTGGCGGCGGCATGAGTTCGCGCTTGTTTACCGAAGTACGCGAAAAGCAAGGGCTGGTGTATTGGGTCGGCGCATGGAGCGAGCATCCGCGTGGCGCGGGCATGATGTTCGTCGGCGCTTCGACCACACCCGCCCGTTGCGATCAGACGGCGCGCACGTTGTTACGCGAAGTCGATCGCCTTGCCGAAGACATCGAAGAAGACGAGTTGCAGCGCGCCAAAGTCAGCGTACTCGCCAAGATGCAAACCCACGGCGAGATCACGCGCGGCCGGCTCAACGAACTTTCGGGCGACCTGTTTCATCTGGGTCATCCGATCGAAATCGAAGAAAAGCAGCGGCGCATCAACGCCGTTACGGTAGAAGATATTCGTCAGTATTTGGCCGCCCATCCGCGCGATCGATTGTGCGTGCAAACGCTGGGTCCCCGCGCGTTGGAGGAGTTTCAGGCATGAGCAGTGCGGCTTTCTTTCAACATACATTGGATAACGGTCTGCGCATCGTCGTCGAAGAGATGCCCCATTCGCAGAGCGTCGCCGCGGGCTTTCTCGTTCGCACCGGCGCACGCGATGAAGTCGAAGACCTTGCCGGTGTGTCGCACTTCGTCGAACACATGTGCTTTAAGGGCACGCCCAAGCGCGATTGGCAAGCCATTACGCGCGAATTCGACGAAATGGGCAGTACCTACAACGCGTACACATCTAAGGAACGCACCGTCTATTTCGGTTGGGTGCGCCACGAAGATTTGGAACGCCAAGTCGATCTGATCGCCGACATGATGCGCTCGGCCATGCCGACTGAAGAGTTCGACATGGAAAAGAACGTGATTCTCGAAGAGATCGCCATGTCGGATGATTCGCTCGAACGCGAAGTGTTCGATCAACTGCATCAACAACTCTTCGCCGGTCACCCGTTGGCGTGGCCCATCCTCGGAACGACCGACTCGATCAAGCGCCTCACGCGCGATCAGTTGCACGGCTATTTTCAGGAACGCTACCACCCTGCCAACATGGTGCTGGTCGTGGCTGGCGGCGTTAAAGGCAGCGAAGTGGTGCGCGTTGCGGAAAAACTCTGCGGCGACTGGCCCGCATTCGCGCCGCGCCCCGAACGGCAAAAGCCAAAGATCGATTTCAACGGCACGCACGCGAAAAAGCTGGAGCGTTTTTCGCGCCAAGCCCTCGGCCTGATCTTCGATGCGCCGGGTGCTGCCGACGAACAGCGCGAAACAGCCGACGTCATGGCCACACTGCTCGGCGGTCCAAACTCGCTGTTCTATTGGAACATCATTCAGGCGGGCGTTGCGCCCTACGTCGCCGCCGGTCGGCTCGACTATTGCGATATGGGCATGATGCTGGCGTTCGGTTTTTGCGAACCGGATAACGCGCAAAAAATGCACGACGCGATGCGCGCCGAGATCGACAATCTATACCGCGATGGCATTAAAGACGACGACGTGCTTCGCGTTTGCAACAAGGCACGCACCAGCCTCGCGGGCGAAGCCGAATCGCCTTACCACCGACTGATGCAGATGTTTGGCGACATCGATGTATTGGGCCAACCCCGCACCGTCGAACAGCGACTATCAGCATTGGAAGCGGTGACGCCGAACACCGTCCGAGAATATCTCGACCAGTGGCCACTCAACAAAAACATGGCGGTTATCAGTGTTGGCCCGCGCGAGTTCGCTCCGGCTCAATAATTGCGTCTGATAATCCTGTCGGTTCGCTCCGTTCCTTACCGTAATTCCATTTGCGGAGGAGAATATCCTCCGCGTTGGAATCAATGGAAGTTATGGTCGCAGTCGCCCGCCACCTTCGCGCGCGGGCGTCATGCAGTTCGCGAGAGAATCAACCATGCCATCGCCGAATCCACAACCCCGGCCGCAGCCGGTACGCAATCCGAATCCACAAAGCAGCGCGACCGTCAAGACGCAGCCGCGCGTTAGCGCCGCTACGATCAAGCCGCGACCGCAACCTAAGCCGAAAGCCGAAGCCAAGCCCGAGAAGCGACCGGGGTCATTTCGATTGTTCGTGGGTTTGATCGCCACGCTGGCCGGTGCTTGGTTACTGACCATCGAAGACTACGAAGCGGGAAGATATATCAAGCAGATCGTGCCCGGCGTGATGACGGTTGCCGAGACCGGCAATATTCAGTCATTTCAATCCCCCACTGCCGCGTCGGTCGACCGGGTGACAGATTTCCTTGCGAGCGCCGCGCCGATCATGCCGTACCTTGGCGTGACTCTCGGCTTGCTCTTGCTCTTGTTCGGCGGTCTTTGCTTAAAGGGCAGAACCGGCATCTTCCTCGTCACGATCATCGTGCTGGTGACCGCCTCGCTTGCAATCCTAGAGTCTTTATCGATCACGCCGCATCTCAGTTGGATATTGATCGGCGCGGCGGGTCTGGCGTACATCCTGCAAAGCGGTAGCGAGCGTATCACGGCACCACCCGTCGGCATGTTGGGCTATATGCTCGTGTTCGTGTCGCTGATGGCCGTGACGCGGCAGTGGTTTAACTGGCCGGCGATTATCGAGTACGCATCGACCCGTTGGGAGGCGTTGGGCAGCGCCGATGTAACGGCGTTCTTCAATCAATGGGGCGAACTCGTCACGTGGTGCATCGTGCTGGCTTTGGCGACGCTCGGCGCGAGTTTCTCGAAGGGCCGACTGCTACACGTCTTGGGCGCGACGATGTTGGTGATTCTGGTCACTCTGATGTTGCGCGATGCCCGCTACGAACTGGTGCACTTCCCGCAACTCGGCGTAAAGGTTAAGCCCATCGCCAGCTACGCCATCGCCAACGTCCAAGACTGGCAATGGCTGGTGCTCGTTGAGCTGTCGATCCTTGCCGCCGTACTGGTTTACCGCGGCCTTGGTGCCGGCGGCTTTACCATCGCTGTCGCGGCTCTCTGGTTATTCGCTGGCTTTAAGGTCGATTCGCTGACTGGCCGTCTCTTGCTTGGCAGTCTGAGTGGAAGCCTCGATCTTGCCGGAGCCGGTTACTCAGCCCAGCAAGCCGTCGGCGTGACAGGGGATATCGTTGCCGCTACGACTGCCGCCGTTTGGATTTATCTAAATGCCATCTTTGCCGGCGTTATCGCCGTCTGCGGGCTGCGCATGATGCTAAAGGAAGCGGCGGCGCGCTGGTGGGTTGGCAACGGGCTTTGGTTGGTATTCTCGATGTTGGCCATGTGGGTTTACATTCATTGGCCGCGTTACGACGACTTTAACTTGGTCACGCAACTACAAGTCTTGGTCGCTTATGAAGTGCATCTGGTCGTCATTCCGATGGTGGCAGCGCTTGCCGCCGCCGTGTTTGGCATATGGGCCCTGCGTTGGAACAGCCGCTACGACACGTGGCTCTATGTCGCTGCCACGATGGTCTTCCTCGGCACGCTGGCGAGCTTCGGCACGCTCGCCGTCATGATTCAATACAGCTTCCTCGAGCCGCTGCCGATCGTCTCGTACATCGCGTTGGCCGTCGCTCAGTCGTCGCTAATGTGGGTGCTGCTGCTGCACGTGAACTTCCGCGACCGCCACATCGAGCATCGCAGCCGCCCTGCCGCACCGGCACACGGGCCGATGCCCAGCCTCGCATGATCTTTGGTATCGCACGATTTCTGACGGTCCGCAACGCGCGCTCGACGTGCCTTGCGGGCCGTTTTTTTATGGTTGCGGCCGCCTGCTTGCTATCCGCGTCGGTCGGTTGTGTGCCCGAGCGATTGGCGACCGACCCGCAGCGGCTTGAGCGCGGCAAGGTGATCGTCTTGCCCGGTATCGAAGGGCCGAGCATTTGGAATCGCGACTTGGTGCTGGGGCTGAACGACGGCGGCATTAATTGCGCGATCGAGCGTTACGAATGGGGCACCAGCGTGCCTGGCGGCGCGTTGATCAATCTCGCGGATTTGCCCGCCAACCGTCGCAAGGCAGCGGAGTTGGCCAAAGGCATCGTGGCATATCAGCAGCAGTATCCGGATCGCCCCGTCGTGCTCGTGGGCCACTCGGGCGGTGCTGGCCTGGCGCTTTTGGCCCTCGAACCCCTGCCTCCGGATGCCAAGGTCGAGGCCGCGTTCCTATTGGCAGCTGCCGTCGGCCCGTCGTTTGATACGCAACCGGCACGAGCGCATCTCAGTGGCGCGCTGGTGAACTGCTATTCGCGGCACGATGCCCTATTGTTGGGGCTGGGAACGTCGATCTTCGGCACCGTCGATCGTGAATTCGGCGTGGCGGCAGGGGCTGTTGGATTTCGCGAGCAGGCCGCTCGCGAATCGACGCAGACAGCGACGACTGTCGCGCCGTTGGAGCAAATCGAGTGGACGCCGTCACTCATTAAGTTGGGCAACATCGGTCAGCACGAAAGCTGGACGAATCGGTACTTCGTGCGGAATTGGCTGGCCCCGCGCGTGAAGCGGTACCTGACGGAGTAAGTTGAGCTCGCTCCTATCCAACCCACGACCGAAAAACACGGGCCGCCCAACACCGACATGCGAGACTCGCGGCCAGAGTGCCAACCGAGACACGCGAGGAGCGTCGCGTACACCTTCGACGGACAGCACTAGCCACACACGCGTTCGGTGCCTGTTTAGGGCGTAATCGCACACTTCATTTCAATTTTACGGAGATTTATTGACTTACCCCGCGGCCAACGTCCGCCGATGCTTACAAAGATGATGCACCAAATACCTACCACGGGTTTTGTCTTTTTGGTGTCCGCTGGATATCATTTAGACGTAGAGCGGTTTAAATCGGGATGGAGTCTTCCCGAACGATCAACTTCGCGCCTCGGTTCGAACGGACGGATTCGTTCAGCAGTCGGCTCACAGCGCCATCAGGCATCATGAGCGCCACAACAGCCAATCGCAGGGTTCTCGCTATTACCGACTCGGAGCCATCAGCTCCCGAGATCCTCTCCCGTCTCGGCGACGATATCGAGATTGTGGCCGTCGCAACCGCTGAAGACGCCGTCCAGTTTATGGAGCACGGCTCGTACGATCTGATCGTCGCCGACGCGTCTGTTTTCGATCAACTCGCCCATCTTCGCGACGTCGAACGCCACGCGTTCAAACTGCTCGAAACCATGGGGCAAGGTGCCTGCATTTACGACGCCCGCGGCACCGTCTTGTGGGCCAACCCGAAGATGAAGGCCTTTCCGGACGACCTGTTCGGCAAAATCATAGACTCCTGCCACAAAACGTTCGACAGTCGCATCGACCAATCCGCGACGAAACCAGCTCACATGCGAGCGCGACAGTTCTGCGCCTCCGCCGGCACCGATCGCCACTTTGACGTCACCGTGACGCCGATTGCGGACATGGAAGGCACCGTGCAGCAGTATTCCGCGCTCGTGGTCGAAACGACCCACTCGACGCGCCTGCAAAAGAAAATCGATGCGATCGACATGGCCGGTCGCGAGTTGGTGCGGCTCGATCTCGAAGATACCTCCGGCATGAGTGCCGATGAACGTCTGCGACTGCTCGAAAACAAGATTCTGCGTTACCTGCACGACCTGCTGCACTTCGATAACTTCGCCGTCTTGCTTATTGAAAAGAAGAGCAATCGGCTAGAGATGGTCCTGCAGCACGGCATGAGCGAAGAGGGGCAAAACCTCAAGCTTAGCGTCGACGTCAACAACAACGGCATCAGCGGCTATGTCGCCGAGACCGGCCGCAGCTATATCTGTCACGACACGCATGCCGACCCGCGATACTTGCTCGGTTTAGAGACGGCTCGCAGTTCGCTGACCGTGCCGTTGCGGTTGCACGACAAAATCATCGGCGTGTTGGATTTGGAATCCGACGAACCCGCCGCGTTTAATGAAGACGATCGTCAATTTGCGGAAATGCTCGGTCGCTACGTCGCGATGGCGCTCAACATGCTCGACTTATTGATCATCGAGCGTTACGAATCGACCGGCCAATTGGCAGACGACGTTATCGAAGAGATCGGCGGCCCGCTTAACGATATCGTCACCGAAGCGGGCAACATCATGGAGGAGTACATCGGCAACGACGATTTGCGTAATCGCCTCCATGCCATCATCGATAACGCCAAGGCCATCAAAGATCGCGTCCGCGATGTGGCCAACCCCGAAGCGGGCATCCGTGGGCGCTACGGCGTTGAGAAATCGTGCGACCCGCTGCTAAATGGCAAGACGGTGCTCATTGCCGACGACGAAGAGATTATTCGCGAGACCATCGGCGGCGTTTTGCGAGGTTGCGGATGTACCGTCCAAACCGCCGTCAACGGTGCCGACGCGATTGAGCAGCTAGAGGCTCGATCGTTCGATCTGGTCCTCGCCGATATCAAAATGCCGCACAAAACAGGTTACGAAGTGTTTGCCGCCGCCCGGGATCGATCGCCCCAGACGGCGGTTATTTTAATGACGGGCTTCGGCTACGACCCGCACCATTCGATCGTGCGAGCCCGCAAGGACGGACTTAACGCGGTTTTGTTTAAGCCCTTTAAGGTCGATCAGCTTCTCGCCGAAATTCGCACCGCCATCCAACCCGCTTCTTAATTCGCGAATCCCGCCCCATATCGCCCGATATCCACCATCACGACGTCGCAAACGGCGTATCAGATTGCGTATGGCCCCCAAGGTTCTTAAACTGGATTCTCGCGGCGACCGCCACGCACCTGCCGCCCAACCAACCGCAACCGAGAAACATAGGATTCACCCGATGAAACTTCGCTGCCCGCGCTGCGAGAAAGTCTTAAACGTACCCGACAAATACGCGGGCAAGGCCATTCGTTGTCCGGCCTGCAATCGCGGCTTTCAGGTTCCGCAGATGAAGCAGTCAACCGTCGGCGCGGGCGGCGGCGGTGGCGGTGGGCTCAATCTGGAAGACTTCGCGCGTCAGGAAAAAACGACGCAGCAACTTTCCGAGGAAGAACGCGCTGAAATCGAAGCAAAGACGGCGGCGGATGATGCCGCCAATGCCGATCCAAACATGCGCATCTGCCCGAGTTGCGGTGCCAAGACGCGCTCCGACGACCCGACGGTGGACATCCTTTGTTCGCACTGTTGGAAGCCCATCTCGGCAACGTCCGGCGGCGGCCTTAGCAGTGGCCGCACCGTCAAGCAGAAAAAGAAATACCAACCGTTCTCCAAGGGCGGCTTCTATACCGAAGTTGGCCGGGCCATGCTGTACCCGATCCCCGCGATCTGGAGCATTATCAACTCCGGCAGTATCGCCGTTGGTGCCGGCATCATTCCCGTCGCGGTAGTGACTGTGGCGGCGACCGTGATGACGTTTAGTAACGTCGGTACCGCTCAGGAAGGCGAAGGCGCCGACCTGTCGGGTGCGGCCTTGTTGGTCACTGGCGTGTTCATGTTGGAGGTGGTCTTTTTCTCCGGCGTGGCCGTGCATACGTTTTTTGACGTGGTGCGATCGACGAGTATTGGTGAAGACGCGCCGCCGAAGATGAGTTGGAACCTGAACGATATCGCGAAGAGTACCGCGTCTTGGCTGATCTTGCTCACGATTTACGGGGCGGTCATGGGGGTGGTCGACACGTTATTCGTAGGTGATGCGGACCTTATCCAGTTGTTTTTAGATCAGGATTGGCTGGGGATGTTAAAAGTATCCCCTTACATCATCGCCTCGCTGACATACCTTTTCTTCTACCCCATGATGTTGATCGCGTTGGCGCTTGGTAACTTGGGAGGCGCGTTAAATCCGCTCAAGGTTGGTAAGTCAATTCTCCGGTCGCACTTTCATTACTTGTTTTTGTTCGTCTTGGTCAGTCTCTATCTGATGATCATGCTGTTTGGCGGCGGGTTCATCTTCTTCAACTACATGATCGACCGTGTCGCCAGAATGGGCGAAGACGCGGGTGCCGGTGCCTTGGGCGGCGTCTCCGTCGCGTTGGGCATCTGGGGTACGGTGATGAGCTTCTTCTTCTACTCGACCTACATTGTGGGTCGTTTGCACGGCCTGTTCGTGCGGTCGTTCCGCGAGCGGCTCGAATTCGGCACGAGATAACGCGTGAACTGGTAGCAAGTCGTTTTTCGGACCCCACCGCGTCCGGCGATTCATGCCCCAACGTGCGCGGCCCGATACTGACGGTATGAACGTTTCATCCGTCGCTAGCGCCGCCGTCTCGCTCAAATCCGCCGAGACAGCCTTTCAGGCACAAGTCGCCGTTGCGGGCAAGTTGATCGACAATCAACGCACGCAGGGCGACGCGGTCGTACAACTGCTCGAAGCCGCCAGCGAAAACCTCGAAACGGCGAGCCAGGATTTGCTGGCTGCCGTCGGCGGCAACCTCGACGTGCGTGTATAGCTCGCTCGCGAAGCGTCGCTTAATCCACCACAAATCACGCCAGATTTCATCCACCGTTCAGCATCGATGCATCTGCGCAATCGAAATGTTCGCGCGACGCTGATATAGTGCGTGGCATGCTGCTCTTTTGCGCCATCCAAGTGCAACGCACTTCTGTTTCACGCGCAAATTGCGCCGAGGTGATCTCGTGTTAATTCGCGAGCCGTCGGTCGCGGGCACGTTCTATCCTGATGATCGTGATCGATGCGCTGACGAATTGGAAGCGTGTATCAACGCAGCACGCTCCCGCGCGGCCAGCGCCGACGCACCCGCGCTGCCCGACCGCATCCACGGTTGCATCATGCCCCATGCCGGTTGGAAATTCAGCGGCGCGACTGCCGCACGATCGTTGCTCGCGGTATGCGAGCGCGACCTGCCGCAAGTCGTCGTCGTGTTCGGCGCGATTCACATTCCGCACGGCAAACAGCCGACATGCTTCGACCGTGGCGGTTGGGAAACGCCGTTGGGCCTGGTCGAAGTCGAGCAGCGTCTGTGCGAGCGGTTGATGGGGCAAACCGGCCTGTTGCAGGCCGAGCGGCACGCCCACGAAGGCGAGCACAGTATCGAAGTGGAGTTACCGTTCATTCAACATTTGCTGGGCGACGTGCCATTCGTGCCCATCATGGTGCAGCCCGACGAGCATGCGGCAACGCTCGGTCGCTCGATCGGCCGTACGTGTCGGGCGTATGGCGTACGAGCGCTGTTCGTCTGTTCGACCGATCTCACGCACTACGGCCCACGCTTCGGCTTTACGCCCGAGGGCGTCGGCCCCGACGCCTTACAATGGTCGCGCGACGTGAACGACAAACGCATGATTAATCTCGTGCGCACCATGGAAGCCGAACGCGTCGTCGATGAAGCGCTTCATAACCGCAACGCGTGCGGTGCTGGCGCGTTGGCGGCGACGATCGAAGCATGCAAAGCCTGCGGCGCGCAAACGGCAACGCTCTTGGAACATCGCACCAGTGAAGACGCGGCCGCCGAACTCGAACTCGCGCCGTCGCAAGATGCCGTCGGCTACGCGTCGATGGTGATCGGCTAACGAATCAATCAAAGGACCATCGCAATGAAAATCGCAATCACCGGCGCGACCGGTTTCCTCGGTCGATACATCGTGAATCGCCTCGCGGGCAATGGCCATGACTGTCGTTGCTGGTTTCGACCGCAGTCCAATCGCGACGGCTTCGATCACAGCAACGGTATCGAATGGCAAGCCGGCGATCTGACGCAACCGGACAGTTACGAATCGCTGTGCAGCGGCGTCGATGCCGTGGTGCACAGCGCGCTGTATCGACCCGCTGGGATGGGCTTTCGCGCATCGGCACAGGATGCATTTGAAGAATTCGTGCGCGTGAATCTCATGGGAACCCTGCAGCTGATGCAGACGGCGGTTCGGTTGGAGATTCCGCGCTTTGTGTTCATTTCGACCTGTGCCGTACACGAAGTGATTCTCGACGATCGCGCGCTCGACGAAGCGCACCCGCTATGGGCGACAACGCATTACGGCGCGCACAAGGCGGCCATCGAAAAGTTCGTACACAGCTTTGGCTTAGGCCAAGGCTGGAACATTTGCGCCGTGCGACCGACGGGCATCTATGGCACGGCGACACCCGCCAACGACAGCCGCTGGTTTGATATCGTGCGCGATGTGGCAAACGGCAAAGACGTTAGCAGCGACCGCGGCGGCAAAGAGGTGCACGCCGCCGACGTCGCCAAGGCCGTCGATGTGTTGCTAAATTCCGATGCCGAACACACGCGGGGTCAGGCGTTTAATTGTTACGACCAGTACACCTCCGAGAAGCACGTTGCCGAACTGGCGCGGGAGATCAGCGGCAGCAATGCGGAAATCGGCGGCACCAACAACGGGCCCAAAAACCAGGTTGAAACCGGCAAACTGCGGGCATTGGGTATGACGTTCGGCGGCGACGAGCTGCTGCGTGCTACGGTTTCGGAATTGGTGGATGCGGCTAGGTCTACGTAACGCGCGGCGGGTATAATCCAAACGCAAAGGAGAGAAGCCATGCCGCTGGACCTGCCCAATCTGCTCAAGTTTGCCGTCGCCAATCGTGCGTCCGACATTCACCTGCAAGCCAACGCCGCCCCCATGTTGCGCATCGCCGGTCGCATGCGCGGGCTCGACATGCCCAAGTTGGAGAAAGACGAACTGCGTCAACTTATCCAAGGGCTGCTACCACCGCATCTGATCGATAACTCCGACGAGCGTTTGTTTAACGGCATCGACTTCTCCTTTACCGACCCCGATATTGCACGCTTCCGATGCAGCGCGTATCGGCAACTCGGCATGCCGGGCTTGGTGATGCGCGTGGTCCCCACGAAGGCACCCGACTTTAAAGACTTAAACCTGCCCGCCGTATTAGAAGATATCGCGCTGTCGCGTCGTGGATTGACGCTGGTCACCGGCACCACGGGCAGCGGAAAAAGCACGACGTTGGCGGCGATGCTCAACCTGATCAACCGCACGTATCCGACCAAGATCATCAGCATCGAAGACCCGATCGAATTTCTGTTTCAAGGCGATAAGTCGATGATTTCGCAATTGGAGGTCGGTCAAGATACGCCGTCTTTCAAGCAAGGCCTGCGACAAGCACTACGACAAGACCCCGACGTCATCATGGTCGGCGAATTGCGCGATGTGGAAACGCTACGCATAGCCTTACGCGCCGCCGATACCGGTCATCAAGTCTTAAGTACCGTGCACAGTGCCGATACGGCACAGACGATCGAACGCGTGATTGCGATGTTCCCGCCGGCCGAACACAAGATTTTGCTATCGCAGTTGTCGCATAGCATTGAAGCGATCGTCGGTCAGCGCCTGGTAACGACGCGCGACGACCGGCGCGTGCCGGCTGTGGAAGTATTACGCGGATCGGGCGTGACGGAACGGTTCATCGAGAACAATCAGATCGACGAGCTGAGCGACTACATCGCGACGGGCGAATTGGGCATGCAAACCTACGACCAGCATTTGCTTGAGCTATACAACGCGAAAACGATCAGCGGCACGCAAGCATTGCAGCACGCGAGCAATATCGAAGCGCTATCGCTGGCGATGCGCGGTATACGACGCGTCGGCGGCGGGCTGGGCAGTTAGCTTGAAGCAAACCGACGAAGCACATTAGCGACAATGCACGTCGCGTTATATCGATTTCACCCGCGAACGTAACGCCAAGCCAACGCGGTGATGAATTCGTTTTAACATCTCAACTTTATCGCGCCCTTCCACTCATATTCGCTGAAATTCGCTGGTAGCCTCATATACTCGACTACGTACACGACAGTCGTGTCTGAAACAGAGATGAAAGCGAGTCGCGGTGTGACGAGTCTGGCAACTCAAACGAATCAACAACCTGCTGGCGGCCATCAAGCCGACAGACGCCCCGTTGTCTTTTGGGATTTCAAAATCCTGATCGATTATCAATGCCCCATCTGTCGCCGCGAAGCCAAGTTTCTGCGTCGTCTCGATCGCGGTCGCCGTCGGCTCGCATTCGAAGATATCACGCGCACAGACTTCGACCCATCGAAGTATGGCCGCACCATGAACGACGTAAGAAGTGCGATTCACGGCGTAACCGCTGAAGGGACGGTCGTTTCCGGCGTCGAGGTGTTTAGACGCGCTTACGCTGCCGTTGGCTACGGTTGGTTGATGAAGCCGACCGAGTGGCCCATGTTAAGACAATTAAGCGATGTGGGCTATCGTTGGTTTGCGCGCAATCGATATCGAATCAGCCGATTGTTCGGCGATACGCGGGAGCACCGCCACTGCGATCCAGAACGAGATACCTGCCGCATTTAGGATACGACGAGGAGTTAGAACCTCACGTAGATTGCAAACTATCCTCGGTTGCGATCGGGGAAATGATTGAGAAGACACAAAGTCCAACCGAAGGGAGTGACTTATGACACCTACAAACATTGCAATAGCCATCGCCATCTTCGTCGTCGGTATCTACCTGATCGGCAAACTCGGCTTTTTCCAAGACAAACAGGAAACGAAGCGAGATCGAATGAATCACGAACACAATGAGCAGCTCGGCACCAGCGGCGACGCCAAGTCCGCACGCGAACAATACTAGGCGCGAACTTGATTGCATTGCCTTAATTGAAATCAGCCAAGCAGTTCATTTTCAGAAGCGCCTCAGCAAACGAAGAAAGCCCCACCGTGGCCACGGCGGGGCTTTTGTTCATTAAGGCGAACGCAAGATTCAATTCTGCGCCGCTTCATTCTGCTCGAATCGAATCGAGCAATCTCGCGAGAATTTGATTTGGCGCTCTGCCAATCTTTCAGGCATTTCGCCAAAATTCTCGCAAGCAGCGCCTAATCATCTTTCCGCTTCTTCTTGCGGCGATCTTCATCCCGCTTGCGGCGGTCGTCTTTACGTCGATCGTCGTTCTGTTTGGTGCGACGGTCGCGCGTCTTGCGATCGTCCTTCGTGCGACGTTGTTGTTCGCGCGCCTTGCGATCGTCGTCAGCCTTCTTACGTTGCTCGGCACGCTGCTTCTCATCACGGCTCGTTCGGTCGCGATATTCACGGTAGTTACGCGTTCGGACCGAACCACGCTTGCGGGCATCCCAGTGATCCTGAATCGTGGCGCTCCGGCGACGCGTCGGACGCTGGGCACCGGCGCGATTATCGTTCCGATCGCGATCCGGCTGCTTAGCCGTCGGTCGTCGGTTGTCACGATCGCGCGTTGGGCGCATCCCATTATCACGACGATCATCTCGGTCGCGCGTCGGACGGCGCGCATCTCCGCGACGATCATCCCGGTCGCGCGTGGGTCGCTTTACGTTACCCCGGCGATCGTCACGATCCCCAGTTGGGCGACGAACGTTGTCGCGACGTCGATTGTCATCGCGATTGTCGCGCTGACGCCAACCGTCGCGGGTGCGCTCGAGCCAACCTTGCTTCATCGAATGGCGAAACACCTGCCCCGCGCGATCGACGAACAGCGTGTTATCGCGCGGCCGTCGGCGTACAGCCTGTGTCGGTCGCGGTCGCTTGCTGATCACCGTCGTGCGCCGGTCGCGCACACGGTTGTAATGACGGCTGCCGCCGACGATGCCGCCACGCGAGTTGCGTGCCGAGACATAGATGTTCGGCGACAAACCGCTACGAACGTTGAACCGCCGACCGCGCGAGACGATACGGTGTCGCGGCGCATGGAAGCCGCCCGGGCCCCACCAATTCGAGCGCAGGCCGCCGCGCCAACCGGTGCGGGCGAAGCGATTGTTTTGAACGCCAAAACCGACCCACTGACGACCGCTATAGAAACCGACTTGGAAGCCCCAGTTGCCGGTGAAGCGGTTGTACGTCGCGCCGAAACCAAACGTGCGCGGTCGCGGATAGTAAACCGTGCGCCGCCAGGGTTGATAACGGTAGCCGGTGCCATAAACCACGACGCCATTGCGACGGAAGCAGCCGGTATAGCCCGGTGTGTAGCCGACGATGACGGTTGACGGCGTGTGACGATACACGCGTACGTAGCGCACGTGATAGATCGGGCAGGTCGGTGGAATCGAATAAATCGGCTGCGGTACGGTATCGCAAATGCTCCAACCACCGCGCGGTTGCGACGAAACATACCACACGGCATCGTTACAGCAGTAGTAGCGATTTTGATAGCGCACGACGTCGAATGGTGAATTGGCCGCGTATGCGAGTTGCGTGCCGCCAATGGGTTCGAAGACTGGATCGCCGTCGTAATCAACGTCGAGCGTTACGTTCGCACGTTCGATTTCTTCGGTTTGCGGAATGTAAGTGTCGGCCCAGGCGTCCGTCGCTTGGCGCGTGCCATACACGTGCGGCAACACGTCGGCAGCGCTCGAACCGTCATCGATGCGAGCAAAGTCAGGCGGTAGGTCGCGGCTATCGACGAAATCCCACGGGCCAGCATACGAGCGCGAACGATACCATCGGCCCGACAGCAATACGTAACGCTGCTGGCTTGACGTATCGACGAACACATCGCTATCGGTGTTGGTCATGTAAAGCAGGTTGGTGCCGTTGATCGGCGCGTAGTTGGGCTCACCGTCGGAGGCGATCAACTCCGCCGCTTCGGTCGTTACCAAAATCTCCGGCACGCGGTTGCCGCCGATCTGGGCTTCTTCATCGACCATCGTGATTTCGATGTCGCGACCGAGTTCCACCACGGCGGGCGGCGGGTTATTCGCGTCGCGCCACGGTCCGGCCAAGTCATTGGCCGACATCCAAATGCTGCCGCCGCGCAAGAAGTACTGTTGCGTGTTTTGATCGAACAGCAGCAAGAACGGCGTGTTGATGATCTGCATCAGGTTGCTACCGGGCACGCTGCGATATTCGGGATGACCGTCGATGCTGACCAACACGGCCGGATTGGGCCGGAAGATCACGGACGGAGCGGCGTTGTTGAAGTCTGGCGCGTCGTCTGCCTGATCGAGATCGGCCAATTCCAACAGCGCGACCAAGCGATCGAGCGTGATGGTCGAATCCCAATATTGCATTTCATCGACCACGCGACGTCGCAAGTCTTCGGTGCGGCGGTCATCGACGTACGGGAACATCGCGCGCGTGACTGATGCGTCGTAGAACGTCGCCAAGCGCTGGTCGCGGTCGGTTGCCACGCGCGACTCGAACCACATGGCACCGTAAACGGGTTCTTGTCCGTCGCGCGGCTCAAAGGCGACAGCGG
This sequence comes from Phycisphaerae bacterium, assembly GCA_030432035.1. Taxonomy (GTDB): domain Bacteria; phylum Planctomycetota; class Phycisphaerae; order UBA1845; family UTPLA1; genus ECT2AJA-110-A. Next base: position 15,443 of record JAUIHO010000019.1, on the reverse strand, counting down.
CGCGGGCGGTAAGCCGGTCGCCGTCGAAGGTTTCGATCTGAGGTTGGTAGACGACAATCGTGCCATCGGGCGCGTAAACGTCCCGCGGCCAGCGCGGGTTGTCGTCGGGGGATTGGGCGATGAGGGGAGCAGCCGAATACGCCACGACCAACGCCGTAGCGAGACTAAGCTTGCGAATCATACGTGTCACCTTTTTCTTTTTTTGGCTTCATTCGAGTATCAACGATTCGACCGTATTGTGATGGCGATTGGCCTTAAATTCCAACGACCGATGTTAAACAAGACCTAACAGCCGCTTTAAGGTTAGTTGATCGGGACGAAACAACTATCCCCCCAACGTAAACCCATCATCCAACACCACTTCCGCCCCCGTCATCAGCTTGGCCGCATCCGACAGCAGAAACGCAACCGTCGCCGCGATATCCTCCGGCGTCGCGAATCGGCAACCGCCCTGCGTTTCCATTTCCCGATAGGCGGCATCGACCGAACCGAGGCGCTTAACGGCGGCTTGGAAGAAATCCATCGACTGCCACATGGGCGTGCGAACGCCCCCCGGGCAGATGCAGTTCACGCGAATGCCGCGCGGCTTCAGTTCCAGCGCCGCGACGCGCGTAAGCATTCGCACGGCCGCCTTGCTGCTGCAATAGGCCGCGGCCCCCGCCGTGGGACGCATGCCCGAGGCCGACGCGATGTGCACGATCGCGCCACCACCTTCACAAAATAACTCTGCGGAAAACTTGATCGCTAGAAATGCGCCGTCGAGGTTCACGGCATGAATGCGCCGCCATTCGGAAAGGCTGGTCTCGGCGATCGGTGCGGCGGCTGAAATCCCGGCGGCGTGAACAACGGCTCTCACGTTTGCGCCGTCGTTGCGCATCGTCTCGACCGCCGCCTGCCAACCGGCTTCGTCGCAAACGTCGAGCGGCACGGCAACGGCACCATCAAGCGACTGCGCCGCTGCATCCAAGCGCGCGGCATCGATATCCGCCAGCCAAACGCGGCGACCATCCGTCGCCAAATGTCGGGCCGTAGCAAAGCCGATGCCCGAAGCGGCACCGGTTACGAGAATATCCTTGGAAGTTTGGTTTTGAGAAGCCATGCCCCGCAATATAGCAGATCGGCAGAATTCCTATTAGCCGGCGGCCGTCGGTAGGCGCACGAGATCCAACCAATAGTCGAGCAGGTTGCGAATCATGATCACGAAACCTTCGAACGTCGTCGGCTTGGTCACGTAGGAATTGCACCCGAGTTCGTAGCCCTTCTTGACCTCGCGTTCATCGTCGGAGCTGGTGAGAATCACAACGGGAATACCTGCGAAAACATCTTCCTGGCGCATGTGGCTTAATACTTCGCGGCCGTCCATGCGGGGAAGGTTCAGATCGAGCAATACCAGATTCGGCGTCGGAGAACTTTCGGACGAACGATACGCACCTCGTCGATGCAAATAATCCAGCGCCTCTTCGCCATCATTGACGACGCGCAGGTCCACCTGAAAAAGCGTATCCAAAAACGCCCGACGGGTCAGTTCCTGATCCGCAGGAGAATCTTCAACCAGCAAAATGACAGGACGCGTAGAATCAGTCATCTTTCGATCCGGGTGACAACGTGAACAAGAAATGCGATCCGGAGCCCGGTTGGGACTCTACCCAGATTCGCCCCCCATGGCGTTCGACGGCTTTACGGCAGATGGAAAGCCCGATGCCGGTGCCCTCGTAGGCATCGCGCGCGTGCAAGCGCTTAAACGGATTGAAGATCGTCTTCGCATAAGCCGGGTCAATCCCAATTCCGCTGTCTTTTACACCGAACACACCATTACCATCATAGGTGATTTCAATGGTCGGCCGCTGACTATCTTTCGTAAATTTTATGGCGTTGCTAATCAAATTCTGAAAAAGTTGGGTAATCAACCGGCGGTCGACCGTCATCGTAGGCAGACCGCATGTCGTAATACGTGCTTCGCTGGAGGCAATTCGCAACTCCATTTGTCCGATGGCGTCATCCACGCACTCTTGTAGCGGCGTCAGCTCTTTCTTGAGTTCGTCACGACCCGCACGCGATAAACGCAGAAGGTCCTTCACCATCTGCTGCATCCGCTCGGTCGAATTCAAAATATGCGTCAGGTCGTCACGAGCAACGTCGGGAAGATTCTCCCCCAAGTCGCCTTTCAGCAACCCGCTAAACGAGCTAATCGCCCGCAACGGCTCTTGCAGATCGTGCGACACGATATAAGCGAAGTCTTCGAGCTCACGGTTTTTGAGCGCTAATGTTTGATTCACGCGCTTGCGCTCTTCGACCTCAACTTCCAGTCGGCGATTCACATCGGCCATTCCCGGAAGCTTCAGCGCTTCTGGCAACACTTTTATCAACGCAACGACCGTCATCAGTGAAAAGCCCGCAGTTAGGACTTTTGCAACTGCGGATAAACGATACCACGGGTGCCAGAAAATCGTCGCTTCGATCAGGTGTACCGATCCGCAGGAGAAAATGAAAGCACAAAAAAGCCAGAGCAGCCAGGAAAACGGCACGTCGCGCCGCTTCGAAACAAACACCGCCAACGTCAATGGAATAGCAAAGTAAGCAAGAGCCGTCAAAACATCGGCAATGATGTGCGTCCAACCGTGTAGGGAACTCCAGAGGCCGCAGGACCAGCGCGGTGGAAAACCGGAGACATCGAAGATGAGTAGCAACTTGTCAAACATCGTGATCTTTCTGTGCCTAAAAGATTAGATCGACCACAACCCGCGATGTGCAACATCATAACACGCATTCGTTTGTTTCAAGATAATGCTAATTTAAGATAGCTATGCAAAAATCTCCCGTCATTCGAATTTATTCGGTGCTACCAAATGCGTGCTGTTAATGAGACGATTGTGCACAATTGCTCAAGATGACAGGGGTTTGTTTTACTAATCGAATGTGATTTACGCAGTTAGATCGATCTCCGTCGCGCCACGAAAGCCGAACATTCATATCTATCTGAAAACAAATGAGTTATACACTTGCAATGGCAATTAAGTATCGATTCAAACCCAGCAACGCTCTTTAAAACCGGAAACCCGATTTCTTGGAAACAAATGGCACAATATCATTGCGATTTTATGAAACTTACACATACTTATTGGGTGCGGTCGAGGGCCTAGATCTGTTGCGGTCAGTGCTCCGCCTGTCATCGAAAACTATCCAGAAACGAACGATTGCCCAATGGAAGACACAGCCAACCAAAATATCGCCGCCGCCCCATTCATCGCCGGTATCGGCGCTTCGGCAGGCGGGCTGGAACCCCTGGAAGATTTCTTTCGCAATGCCGTGCCCGACAGCGGAATTGCGTACGTCGTGGTGCAACACCTGTCGCCCGAATTCGAAAGCCTGATGGGTGAATTGCTGGCGCGCAAGACGGATCTGCCCATTCAGCGCGCCGAAAGCGGCATGCCGATCGAGGCGGACCATATCTATCTGATCTCCCCAAAGAAGGACATGACCGTCGAAGACGATCGGCTGATATTGGTCGATCGGGACGATACCGAAACCCTGCACCTGCCGATCGACACGTTCTTCCGCTCGCTCGCTTCCAACGTCGGGCAACGTGCGATTGCCGTGGTGTTGTCGGGTTCAGGTAGCGATGGTTCGCGCAGCCTCGTAAATGTTGCCGAAGCCGGTGGCTTGACCGTCGCGCAAGACCCGGCAACGGCCAAGTTTGACGGCATGCCGCGCAGCGCGATCAATACGGGCTTTGTCGATTGGATTCTGCCGCCGGACAAAATGCCCGCCGCTTTGGCCCGATACGTAATCGATCCTGAGCAAAACCGTGCGTTACCGGGTGTACCCGATCAGGAATCCTCGACCGACATCGTCAATGACATCATGCGCATGCTGCGCGAGCGATTTAAACTCGACTTTAGCTATTACAAGCGCAGCACAATCACGCGACGAATCGAACGGCGCTTACTCATCGGTCGATACGATTCGATCGAGTCTTACGCGAGCCGATTGCACAACGACCCGACTGAGTTGCAGCATCTCTATCAGGATTTGCTCATCTGCGTAACAGAATTCTTTCGCGACGAAGAGGCTTTCAATACGCTTCAAACCGAAGCCATCGACAAGATTCTGCAACAGAAAAAGCCGGGCGACGCCGTTCGCGTTTGGGTCGCCGGTTGCGCCACCGGTGAAGAAGCGTATTCCATCGCCATGTTAATTCATGAGCGTGCCGAAGTACTTGGGTTGGACCTCAACCTCAAGCTCTTTGCGACGGATATCTACGCGGGGTCGCTTGAAGTCGCGTCGCAAGGGCGCTATCCAGAAGAGATTGTTAACCGTCTCGCGCCTGACCGACGCGACCGCTACTTCACCTTTGACGACGGTCTCTACATCATTCGTCCCGAAATTCGACAGTGCATTGTCTTTTCGCAACACAATCTGATCGAAGACGCACCGTTCACACGCGTGGATTTGCTGTCGTGTCGCAATCTGTTGATCTACCTTGAGCCCGAGACTCAACGCAAAGTTCTTTCGCTCTTCCATTTTGCCCTGCGTGTAGGCGGCACGCTCTTTCTGGGCGCGAGCGAAACGCTTGGGGCCATCGCATCCGAATTCGACGTCGTGGACGGCCATTGGAAGATGTTTACCAAGCGTCGCCACATGCAATTGCCGCATATCGAGCGGATATCCGCAGGCCTCCGCAACACACCCAACCGCAATGCCGCAATGGCGCTTCGCACCCCAAAGTCACCGAACCTCATCCACGCGTACGACGCCTTGCTCGATGACGTCGTGCCGGCCGGCATACTGACCGATCGCGAAGGTCAGGTCTTACACGTCTTCGGCGCGATGGAGAACTACTTTTCCGCCCGCACGGGTCGCCCCACGTCGGCACTGCCTGTTCTTGTACGTCCGGAGCTTAAGCTGGCGATAAACGCCGCACTGCAACGTACCAGCGATGGTGAACAGGCCGTCGCGCTCGGGCCGTTCAGCATATCGGTCGACGACGAACTAAAGCCAGTGACGATCTCGTGCAAAGCACTATCCGGTCGCGGCCAACATGAATTGCACGCGTATCGATTCTTCCGCTTCGATCACCCGCATACACAGATCGCCGAGCATCACGAGGCGCCGCCGATCGATCGGCTTGCCACGATCAATATCGATGCGGTTGCCGATGAGCGCATTCAAACGCTGGAAACCGAACTCCAACAATCGCGCGAACACCTGCAAAGCGTGATTGAGGAGCTCGAAACCAGCAACGAAGAGTTGCAATCCACTAACGAAGAACTCGTTTCTTCCAATGAAGAGTTGCAATCGACCAACGAAGAACTGCACTCGGTGAATGAAGAGCTTTACACCGTAAACGCCGAGTATCAGCAGAAAATCGTCGAACTCACCGAGCTATCGAACGACATTAATAACCTGATCTCCAGTACCGAGATCGGTCTGGTCTTCCTCGATCCGGAACTCACGATTCGGCGATTCACGCCTGCGATTCGCGGCGCGTTTAATCTGCGTGCTACTGACATTGGCCGCCCGATTTCGGATATTTCGCACAATCTCAAGGACGTCGATGTGCTGAGCTATGTGCGCGATGTGCAGGAAGATGCCGAAGAGCGCGAAGAGCAAGTGGTAACAGCGGATGGCACGCCCTTCCTCATGCGCGTTCGGCCCTATCGAGATGAGAAAGAGAGAATTGCCGGCGTTGTTCTCACTTTCATTGATTTGACGCAGGTGCGAAGCTCTGAAGCAGCATTGCGGCAGAGCGAACAACGCTTCCGCACCGTCGTCGAAAACTCTCCCAACGCACTACTCATGGTTGATGAACGCGGCACCATCGCCCTTGCCAACGGACCGGCGAATACGATGTTTGGTTACGCCCCCAACGAGTTAGTGGGGCAGTCGATCGAAAAGCTTGTCCCCGCTGAAAAGGCCACCGAACACAAGGAACTGCGACGCGACTATCTTCGTAATCCGATCGCACGTCCCATGGGCGCGGATCGCATGTTGTCGGCCGTTCGCAAGGATGGCAGCGAATTCCCGGTTGAAATCGCGCTCAATGCCGTCCAAACACCTGAAGGTCTGATGGTCTTGAGTTCAATCGCAGATATTTCCGAACGTATTCGCGCCCAGCAGGAAATTAAGAACACGCAAGCCCGGCTTTACTATGCCATTCAGGCTGGCAACATCGGCCTTTGGGATTGGAACGTCGATACTGGCCAAGTTGTTGTTAACGATTCGTTCCTCGAACAGCTTGGCAAACCCCCCGGCGAAAGTTGGGAAAACGCTGACGAATGGTTCTCCCATTTGCACCCAGACGACTGCGAACACGCGATGGCCAAGACGCGGGAGTTTATCGACGGCCACGCGGAAGAGTATCGCTCCGTCTTTCGCCTGCGCCATGCCAACGGTACCTACCGCTGGATCTTGTCTGTCGGCGGTTGGCTGCGCGGCCTTCCCGATGATTCGCGACAATTGGCTGGTGCCCATATCGACATTACCGACCGAATGGAGCATCAGGAAGAACTGGAGCGTTACGCCCGGGCGTTGGAAGAATCCAACCGAGAGCTAGACGAGTTTTCATACATCGCATCGCATGACTTGCAGGAACCATTGCGCAAATTAATCAGCTACACACGGCTACTGGAACAAGATGTCGAAAATGAAAATAAAAACGAGATAAAAAACAGCCTGCGTGTCATTACCAATTCAGCCTCTCGCATGCGCAGCTTAGTTCAGGATCTCTTGGTTCTGTCACGGACCGGAAAGGCCGAATTAAACTGCAGTAAAACGCGCATAGCAGACTGTATTAAAGACGCTTTAGAGGCAGCATCGTCATCGATCGCCGAAAATAATGCCGAGATCAGCTTCGATAACTTGCCCGAAGTTGAATGCGATCGCACGCTGGTTACGCAGCTTTATCAAAACCTGATCAGCAATGCGCTAAAATTCAGAGCGGACGATCGTGCCCCACAGATTCGCTTTACCGCAATTGAAGAAAATGACGAAATCGTACTCGGCGTCGAAGACAATGGCGTCGGTATTAAAGAAGACTATCGCGACTTAGTTTTTGCGCCGTTCAAGCGGCTGCAAGGTCGCTCGAAGGCTGATGGCACCGGCATCGGTCTGACCATCTGTCGCAAAGCCGTCGAACGCCACGGCGGACGCATGTGGGTCGAATCCACACCTGGTAGCGGCTCACACTTCCGCTTCGCGTTTAAGAAAGGGGGCCCTCCAGCCCATGACCACGCAAACGCAAACAAGGCTTAAGCCCGCCGTCGTTTTGTTAGTTGAAGACGACCCAGACGATCAGCAACTGACGCGCCGTGCACTCGATAACGACTTGGTGAAAATCGATCTGCGCGTCGTCGAAGATGGTGAATCCGCATTGGACTATTTATTCCAGCGTGCGGACTTCTCGGACGCCGAATCAGCCCCCATGCCAGACTTGATTTTCTTGGACCTTAATCTGCCCAAGATCAGTGGCCGCGAAATCCTGAACCAAGTAAAACGCGACGATCGGCTTCGCAACATCCCCGTTGTGGTGCTAACGACGTCGGATCAGGATACCGACATCCTGCAGAGCTATGACCTCGGTTGTAACTCGTTTGTGACCAAGCCGGTCGATCTGGATAAATTCATCGGGGCGATCCGTGAATTGCAGACGTATTGGCTGACGCTGGTGACGCTACCTCCGAACGGGTGAATGGATAATCGCGAACAGGTTAAGGGGGGAACCTCAAGTCCGCATAGCCTGAACACTTCTTAATATCTGCGTTCGCATCCTTAAGTTCGCACCTTGCCTCGACCGACGAGAATTACACGAACACTTCTTCTCGTGTGTCGAGGCAAAAAGTTGAAAGGTCTGAAGATCCTCATCGTGGATGATGATCGCGAGTATATGGATTTACTCGCGCGCATCTTGTCGGAATACCGCCCGGACGATCGCGTTCGGTTCGTGGAATCCGAAGCGGCATGTATCGCCGCCCTCGATCGGGAAACTTTCGATGTGGCCCTCGTCGATTTCAACCTCGTTACCGTCACTGCGGACGATCTTATCGAACGCCTGTCGCAACGGTTTCCGGAATGTGCGTATATCGCCATGTCAGGAAGCGACCGACAGGATGTCGCCGTTCGCAGCATGCGCAGCGGCAGCCGCGACTTTCTGAATAAAGACGACGCGATCGATCCGGAAAAACTGGACGCGTCGATCAGGACCGCCCTCAAGACACATCGTAATAATGCGAACGAGCGACGACGCCTTCAGCGTCGAATCAGCCGCTTGCAGAATATGGCGTATCGTGATTCGCTCACCGGTCTGGCCAATCGACGTGCTGCCGATGAGTTGCTCGCCGGTAATGGTCGCACAATACTCGACCGACGCGGTGACATTGCAGCGATACTCTTCGATATCGATCACTTCAAAAACGTCAACGACGAACACGGCCATGCCTGTGGCGATCAGGTACTGCGTAACATCGCTGAAGCTATCCGCACGCAAGCGGATTGCTCGGATGTGTGTGCGCGTTGGGGCGGCGAAGAGTTTCTGATCATCAAATTCGACACCAACCATGTCGATGCGATGGTCTTTGCGGAGGAATTGCGACATCGTATTGAAGCGGTCCGCACCAAGTTTGAAGGCAAATGCCTCACCAACACCATAAGTGTCGGGGTCGCCACTGCACCAGCAACAGAATTCGAACAGAAGGTAGTCGCTCGTGCGGATCAGGCGCTTTACTTCGCCAAAGAGCACGGTCGCAATCGCGTTTGCCATTGGCGACAGGCCGAGTTTAGCTGGCTCATCGAAGACGCGAAGCATCAGCCGGACGGTATATTGCGAGAAGCCGTCAATCATTACAGCGATAACCTTGGCGCCACTCAGTTCGAACAGATTACGAGCCATTCGTACGCCGTAGCCGAACTTGCCATCACCATCGGGAGCACGCTCGGTATCGCGAACAACAAGTTGATCCCGCTTAAGAACGCGGGCAAGTATCACGACATCGGCAAGATATTTGTTCCGGAAGACGTGCTGGCCAAGCCCGGACCGCTAACGCCGGAAGAACGCCGCGTGATCGACCGGCACGCCGCCGAAGGTGCCGAAATGGCCGCCATCGCCGGCTTTGACGAGGAGACGTGCGATTCGATTCGCACGCATCACCGTCGCTTTGATCAGCTTCGCGATAGCAATGAACAGAACGACCACATGGGCGGACAAATTTTGCAGGTCGCCGATGCGCTAACGACAATGACGACGTGTCGCCCCTATCGAGATAGCCGGTCGATCGGCGACGCTCTCGTCGAGATCCGCAACGAGCGCGGTCGCCAGTTCAGCCCGGATATCGTCGACGCGGCGTTGGCGACGTTTAGTTAATCACTCTCATCATTGCCACCTATCACCGTCACGCCATCGCCGCCGTCGTGATATGCACCTGCGATTCAAGCGTGCGATGCACCGGGCAACGGTCGGCGATTTGCAGCATGCGTTCGCGCTGCTCGTCGGTTAAATCCCCCACGATTTCAATGGTGCGATGAATGTGATCGAGCTTGCCCTCGCGCTGTTCGCACTCGGCACAGTCCTTGGCGTGAATCTTTTCGTGCGTGAGCGTGACCGAGACGCGTTCCAGCGGCAGCTTCTTATGCTCGGCATACATCCGCAGCGTCATCGACGTACACGCGCCCAACCCGGCCAGCACGTATTCGTAAGGCCCCGGTCCGGCATCATCGCCGCCAATTCCGACGGGCTCATCGGCGACCAGCCGATGCCGGCCGGCCAACACTTCTTGATGGAACTTACCCAGCCCCGATTCGCCGACCGTCACGACGCCGCTTTCATTATCGCGCGGACGCTGCGTTTCCTCGGGCAGGTATCGCGTGGCCCAGGCGCTTAGCACTGCCGCAACGTAATCGGTATCTTGCCGCCGCTTGATAAGGTGATCGGCCTCGGCCAACGAAACAAAACTCTTCGGATGCACGGCCGCATCAAAAATCGCCTGCGCGTTCTCGATTCCGACGACGTTATCCTTCGGGCTATGCATCACGAGCAACGGGCACTCGATCGCCGCGATTTTGTCGCGCAGCGTGTGCGAGCGAATGTCATCGAGAAACTGCTTGCGAATCTTGATCGGTCGACCGGCCACCATGATCTCGGCTTCGCCCTTGGATTCTAGCTCGTCGCGTTGTGGTGCGATCAGTCGTTCGATATTGGTCGGCTCTGCAGGCGCAGCGATCGTGACGACGCCGACGAGATCGGGCAGTTGGCTTGCCGCCGCCAACACCGCCGCCCCGCCCAGGCTATGCCCGATCATCAGCGCAGGCGGCTGATAATACTGTGCGAGCCAGTCGGCCGCGCATAGCAAGTCTTCAACGTTTGACGAAAAGTTGGTGTTAGCAAATTCGCCCTCGCTCGAACCGAGGCCGGTGAAATCGAAACGCAACACGGCAATGCCCAAGCGCGCCAGGGCTTCAGCAATCCGCGTGGCCGCCGGAATGTCCTTGGTGCACGTGAAGCAATGCGCAAACACAGCGAATGCGCGAGGTGTGCCCGACGGCATATCGAGCCGGGCGGCCAATTTGTGCCCTTGCGAGCCTTCGAACTCGATCTTTCGCCCCTGAGAAACCTGCATCGTCATGCCCCTGTTAATGATTGCGCGCTATTGGCTTTCTCGTGATCATAGTACGTGTGAGAAGCCGGGCAATCGACAAGTAGCGCCGCACCAGCCAAAATGGAATCCAGCGAAATATCGATGCGGGTACATGCAGCCCGCCGAGAATTGATACACCATTCGTAACCAAGCCTTGCAAGTGAGAACAACAACCATGAGCCACCACACCCAACGGTTCGTCAATCTCGTCAACGATGCAAAAGCGAACGTTAAAGAAACCGATATCGACACGATCCGTCGCCGAATGGAAGCGCAGGAAAACTTCATGCTGATCGACGTGCGCGAAGAGAGCGAATACGCCGCCGGTCATATTCCGGGGGCGGTCCACATGGGGCGGGGCGTGATCGAACGCGATATCGAAAAACACATCGAGGACACATCCACCGAATTAGTATTGTATTGCGGCGGCGGCTATCGCTCGGCCCTTGCTGCCGAAAGCCTGCAAAAGATGGGCTATACCAACGTGATTTCGATGGACGGTGGTTATCGAGGCTGGCGCGAAGCGGGCCTGCCGATCATTCACGATGAATAGTTTGAGGGCGACGTCAATTATGTAATTTGGCGTTGGTCGCAACGTCGGTACGACCACAACGCATCTCTTACTTACCTGATCAACATGCGAATCGCATCTTTATTATCCGCCGCTACAGAAATCGCCAGCCAGTTAGATCTGGCCGATCAACTCGTCGGCATCAGTCATGAGTGCGACTACCCAACGGATGTCCTCGATCGACCGCGGCTGACGCGTTCGTTAATCGATGATACGCAATCCAGCGCGGCCATCGACGAACAGGTTCGATTGAAACTACAACGCGGTGAGCCGCTCTACGAAATCGACGCGGACAAGTTGGTTGCGATCAAACCCGATGTCATCATTACGCAAGCCCAATGCGAAGTGTGCGCCATCAGCGAGAAAGATCTGCGTGCCGTGGTTGATGCACACGATGCGTTAACCGATGCAACGGTGGTCACGCTCGACCCGCGATCGTTAGCAGACGTGTTTCGCGATATCAAACGCGTCGGCACGGCTTGCGACAGCATTGACGCTGCCGATTCTCTCGTTGCCACACTGAAGTCGCGGCTACAAGCATTAACGGCCACGGACGATGCCGGCGATGCGTTACCGCCGCCTCGCGTGGTTTGCATTGAATGGACCGAACCATTGATGGCCGCTGCGAATTGGATGCCGGAAATTGTCGAAGCCGCCGGCGGCATCAATTGTATAACAAAGCCCGGCAGTCACAGCGGCGTAATCGAATGGGATGCGTTAGGCGACGCCGACCCCAACGTAATTCTCGTCGCACCCTGCGGCTTTGATTTGGAACGTGCTGCCACGACCATCAGCGATATATCGAAGCATCCCGGTTGGTCAGAACTTACGGCAGTTCGAAAGAAGCAAGTCTTCGCCTGCGATGGAAACGCTTTGTTCAATCGCTCGGGGCCACGGTTGATAGATACAGCTGAACTGATTGCGGGGTTGATTCATTCGCGGCACACCGAGCTTCGCGATCGATACGAGGCATTCTGGCGCGCCGTCGTTTAGGCATCCGAAAACGCTAAACCGTAAGACCTGCTTTTCTGAGCAACTGGGTTAGTCCGTTCACATCCGAATCGTCGAACGCTCCGATGTCGAAACTATCTAAATCGAGAACACCCCAGCACTTGCCGGTCGCATCGATACACGGCAACACGACCTCGCTCCGATCGCGAGGATCGCACGCGACGTAATTCTCACCCAAATCCTTGACGTCGCGCACGACGAGCGGCTTAGCGTCTTTGAACGCCTTACCGCAGGCACCGTGCATGCCGATGGGCGAACACGCCGGCTTATCGCGGCGATAATCGAGAACCAGCTCGTCACCGCTCTCGTGTAAATAGAAACCCACCCATGACACTCCTGCATTGGCGAAGGCGGCCCATATCCCGTCCACCACAGCGCGCATCGCTGCGGGGCGGGAAAGGCCGGGCTCAACTGAATCGATGATCGGTTGGTAGTTGCGCGACATAATCGCGAGCATGATCGCAATCGGCGTGCACGGCAAGTACGACATTCATCCCCTTGAGCCCTTCTACCAGGGCTGGATCTTTGCCGTACGTTACGGTGTCGCCGTCGCCTTCTTTTCGGCAAGAGCTGCGGACGGCTGCGTGGGATCAGCGTCCGCCGATTTATCTTCTGCTTGGGGCGTTTTTTCGCAGGACTGCTTCGCAAGCGTGGCCTGATTGCGACCGCTACGTTTCGACACGTACAACGCTTCGTCGGCGTCTTTCAGCATCTCGTCGGGCTTACTATAGCTGCGGTTCCAAGCAGCCACGCCCAGGCTGACCGTTACGTTGAGGTTAACGCCCTCGTACTCAAACGTGGCATGCTCGATGGCTGCGCGTACGTTTTCTGCACACCGCATCGCGTTTTCACCGTTGATGCCGGGACAGATCAGCAAGAATTCCTCGCCACCCACGCGCGCAACTTTGTCGGATGTACGCGTACGGCCTCGCAGAACGCGTGCCGTCTCGCGCAACACGTAGTCGCCAGCCGCATGACCGTAGGTATCGTTGAATTGTTTGAAGTGATCGATATCGAGCATGATGGCCGCGAGTTCGTGACCGTAACGCCGAGACGCCTGCGCGAAGTCGTTCAACCGTTCGAAGGCTTCGCGGCGATTGAGCAGGCCGGTGAGCTCGTCAGTCGTGGCCATGCGTTTTAATTTCTCATTTGCAACGTTGAGCTTTTGATGGGCCATGGCCATCTCGGCATTCACGCGATGCAGTTCACGCGTGCGTTTGGCGAGTGTGCTCTCCGCCGCGACGATTCGCTCGGCCGCCCATAGTCGCGCGAGCAACTCGTTTTCATTGACTGGCTTGGCAACAAAGTCGTCCGCTCCCGCATCGAATGCTTCTACGACCTTGTCCGCCCCGAGATTCGCGGTAGCAATGATTACATATACAAAGCGAATTCCTTCATGCGAGCGCAATGCTCTGCAAAGTTCGAGACCATCCATTTCCGGCATCAGCCAGTCGGTCACCACAATTCTAGGCTCATCGCGCAATACAATATCCAACGCCTCGCGGCCGTTCGTTGCCGTGAGGATATCCGCATCGCTATTGCGCAGCATATGTTTATGCAGTGCGAGCTGGGCTGGATCGTCGTCAACGACCAGAATCTTCTTTCGCCGTTCCTTTTCCATACGCAACTCGATCTCCGAATCGTTTCGATTCGTATGTTATTTTGCCCGAGCCCGCTGACACATGTCTGCAAGTTCTTCAACTTGTTGGCGTACGGACGCTAGGTCCTCTGCCGCTTCACTGGATTGCTCGAGTACGCGTGCGTTGTCTGTTATGGTCGGAAATCCGTAACCGCCGGCCGCACCTTTTAGCTGGTGAGCGTAACGCCTCAATGCGTCCAAGTCGTTTTCTTCAATTGCCTTGCGCATTGAATTAACGCGGTCCGGCAATTCCGAAACGAACATCTGAATCAGTTCGACGAAATCTTCGTCGGTACCCAGATTGCTGATAATCGGCGGTCCTGATACTTGTTCTTTACTCACGGCCAATCCTCCGCGCAAGTCATCAATTTGGGTTCGACGTCTCGATGTGTTTAGAGCGTCATGAGACTGTTACATCACCTTTAGTCATCGACCTACGATGTCTCGCAATTGACAACCAAATATGCGTTCAACTCGGTCAACCTGAGGGTTTATGCCAATACCTCCGGACCGTGGAACTAAATGTCCTTAGAACATACGATTAATGTCTAAGCGAACGCCCGATTATGGCTCTGTGTGTCAGGGCGCAACGACGTAGTACCCATAATGCCCAACGAAAAAGGTGTTTACCTTTGGTTCACCATGCGTTCTATTACCGGGCTGGATGTTATTGACGCCAAGCAACAACGAAGTTACGACCACAACCCAGCCCGATGGGTGCCGGACTGGAGCGTCTTCGAAAGTTCACCAGCCGTAACCGTGCAAGATGATAAAGCAGCGACCAAACATGGCAGAGCTTCAGTCGATTACGACGCATCTGCACGGTGACGATCGTGTTCAAGCGTTACGACAGTTACTCGATCATCCGATTCAAAACCCAGCGGGCTGGTATCTGCTCGGTAAGGAAATCTTGCGGGTGAACGACCTGAATGCCGCCGCCCGCGCATTCGGCATGGCGTATCATCAGGATGTGGACCTAACGTCGGCCGCCGTATTGACCTTCTCGTGTCTAAAGGCCGCGCGTTCCATGCAACCCGACCTGAAGTCGCAGTTCATTCAAACCTGGGTGGAGATGAAATCACCGGCCCTTGCCCGCAACAGTAGCGAACGTGCTATCTTAAAGCTGATCGATGCCGAGGCTCATCGCGAGGACGACCATGATGGTTGGACAGCCGAACGATTCTTCGACTGCTATTTGGCTAGCTAAGGGCATCTATCAAATATTAGGGCCTCTACCCCTCCATGCTTCGCTTTAGTGCTTGCACACGTTCCCGATCGAATCATATCGACCAGCCCCGCATCCCTTTGCCGATAAATTATTAGTAATCTAGCTCAAGCAGCGTCTTCGACGTCGTCGTAAGATTGTCGTAACCGTCGTCCGTCACGGCAACCAAATCTTCGATCCGCACACCGCCCCAATCTTCGTAATACAGCCCCGGTTCCACCGAAAACACCATGCCTGCTTGCACCTGCATGTCGAAGTTTCGCTTGATGCTCGGCCCCTCGTGGACCGCCAACCCCACGCCGTGGCCGGTGCCATGCATGAATCGATCCGCACATTCTCGTTCCGCAAAATAATCGCGGCACTTGGCATCAA
>JAUIHO010000257.1 GCA_030432035.1 Phycisphaerae bacterium | reverse complement strand
GAAGACATTTGGCAAACCTTCATCGAGAAGGACGCCGCCGCCGCCCGCAAGGACATCCTGCGTGACGAGCGATTCATTGCCGGGTTCGGAAGCAAGAATGATCGTGCCGGTATCTGTTTCGACGGCACCCAAGCCTTCAAGCAATCGCTGCAAGCGTTGCGCAACCGGTGTGACGTGGCTATCCCAGTCGACCGTGCGGTCTAGCGCTTCAACAGTGTCTTCCGTAAGACGAGCGCGGCTAAACGGATAATTACTACCGCCACCACCGTCGTTCGGCGTGCCGGGATCGAGATCGATTGCATAGTTTTCGGTTTCCGCGTTGCGAACTTCACCGAGGTCGATCAAACCGTCCATGTTCCAGTCGCGCGGCATGACATTCATTGGCGTGGTTTCCGGCAAGTTTACCGAAGCCAACCATTCGATGGTGACTTGGTTACCACCGTCAAATCCGTTGGTGCCGTGAATGTTGAAGGAGCCCGGTCCTGCGGGCGGAAGGATTTGATCGGGACCGCCCGCACCACCCGGATCGCCACCGCCGACATCTTGGCCGGTGTACAAGCTGTTTGCAGTTGAGGTGATTTCACCGAAGCGCAGGTCGCCACCATAGGTGCTACCGCCGGGGGTTCGTGCGTGGTAAATCGACGATGGCAAGTCTTGCCATTCGCCAGGGCCGTCGTACGTGATCGGCATGTCATCGCCGCCGTCACCGGTCAACAGGTCTGGGAGTACATCCTCTTCCAACGGATTGGAAGGGGCACCGCTGTTGCGACCGTCGACACTACCGTCACCGAACGAGTGGCGGTCAACACACAACACAAGCTGATTGTGGCATGGCGATTCGTCGCAAACACCTTCCAAGCTACCGGCAAAGTCGAAATCATCCGGTTGCGGAGGCGTGGTGTCGTCCGGGCAAAATGCCATTTCAACAAACCCTGCCCCCGGCATCGGAAAGCCGCCGGGCACATTGGCGTTGTCTAGGCCCTGACTGCACTCAGGCGGTTCCATTTCTGACGGCATCGTCGTTTCAGCGACAGAACATGGATCGTCACAGTCCATATCGGAACCGCGCCAAGAGCCGCCCATATCTTCGCAATCTTCAAGTGTACTTGTTTGACAAGTCGGCTCGCCCATCGGCGGTTCGCCCGGAATACAGCAGCGTCCCATCAAATCGTCGGGGTCGGGCCGTTCATTAGGTTCGGTGAGCGTCATATCGAAGCAACGGCGACCTGTGCGCGCGGTCGTACCGCCGACATTTGGCGCGAACGTCTTGATATCATTTGGGTTCGGCAAAGGGCCAAACGAAGGATCTTCCGGGTTGTATTCCACAATATTCGGAATGTTGGGGATGGGATTACCCATTTGAACGCTGGGCGGCCATGCCGGCGGTGCAGGCGGTGCTGGAATATCTGCAGCGGCTACACCGGCAAGGATATGTTTTTCGAACCAATAGTTTTCCCACCAAGCGATGTAATCCCAAATCGGATACTGACCGCCGCCCAAGACACTGGCCTGCAAATATTCAATGTCAACGGCCATTGGATTACTGACCAAACCACCGTCCGGCGGTGGCGTGCGAAGACCACCCGCACCTTGGAATGCCGCGTCGCCGGGGACCTGAACAAGTTTGACCGATTCAATCTCGTCGTTATTGATCCACGCATCGGGACCGTCATAGCGGAAGTTACCAAATCGACCTAGGAAGCCGGACGGGGGCGGTGCGCCTTGCGGTGACGGAATTCCCTGCATGAAGGTTGGGCTGGTCGGATCGATGTCGATGTTGTCGGGCAAACCGTCGCTCTCGTCGCCATCGATGATGCCATTCATGTTGGCGTCTACCGCAGGCATGCCGTCTGCAGTCGTATCGTCCACCACGGGGTCGCCCAAAGTACCCGGATAGTTGCGCATGATGTAATCGAGCGCCCACTCTCGCGAGCCAAGATCGAGGCCGGGAGACATCGGATCATCTACAACTGGATTACGATAGCTCGGGTCGAGGCGAATCCAGCGTCCTGCCGGCGTGGTTGCGGACGGGTTGTAGATTGTCAAAAAGTCTTCGAACGGTTCGGGGAAATCCCATTCACCATCTGCGTCGCCTAAAGCACCATTTTGCGGCGCGAACTGCGCATTTTCTGGTTCACAGACTTCTCCGCCAGAAATAATTTCATCGCGGAAACAAGGTTGCCCAAAAGGCGTTGCGGTAGCGTCGACATCCCAGCCGTCCATCGTGCTTTCGAGCAGCGCATCGTAACGACCGTCGCCGTCAAGATCGCGGAAGCGCTCACCGGGCGTCCAGACCGGATTCATCTGGGCGTCGAAATCCACCAGACCCGGCGTCGGGACATCCAGCGTCGGAGGGAATCCCGGCGTTCCGGTACCAGGCAGATCGCCGTTGTAGTCGATCAACATAAGCTGATCCTGCGCAGCCGGTACGGTTTCTCCCATGAATTCGTCGTAGCGACCGTTGTTGTTGAGGTCTGAGAACGGAAGCACCAAGCCGCCAATGGACGTGGCACCTTCGTCAACCTCAAAATCACCCAACGGCAGCACGGGCCAGGGAACATCGGCCCAACCGTAAACATCACCGCTGACGTTTACTTGGCCGTAACTGATTTCGTGCCAGTATTCTGCGAATGAATCGATCTCGTCGATTTGACGAAAGTCAAAGTAATGGTTGCGAGCGCCTTGTGGGTTCGGCAGCACCGGAAGCGGTTCGCCATCGCCGGCCGCACTTCGGAGCGACTTGATCGGATTGGCGAGCATGACGACGAACTTGCGTTCTTGCGCCTCGCTTCGTTGTGCGAAAAAGCTCAACGAAACGGCGGCCATTGCCGTAAGCGCGATGAGCGTTCGACGAGTTCTCGACTGATTCATTGTGAAATCCATTACATCCGTCCTCCATCGGGATCGATGCTGCTTGCGTCGCAGATTATTCAGGTGTCGGGGAATCATTCGCATCCGACACGAAGTAACAGGCATATCAAGTGACGTTAACGTTGAGCGCTGCTTCGGGAAGAAAAGTTCGCTGGCACGCGGTGGCCGGTTTTATTAATGGCCATGAAAACACCTGTCGAGTTACGCGACAGTTCGTTTAGCTGTGCCTGTGAACATTTCGACACCGGGCAAGATTCCACCCAAGTTGGCCCTAACTACTCGTGCGCACAGCGCCGGAAGGGATGATTTGGGCAAATCGCGGTCGCCAAGCCGCATCTGGATACGGAGATGGCGCGCCGCTGCTCTGAAACTATGGTAGGCATTCCCACCTGTCCAACCGGGAAATCCCCCCAAGAGAACAGGCGTCGATCGATTATACCACGGGGCCCCGCCCGTCCTCAAAGGTTCCGGGCGAATTCATCAATTCAGTTATAAGTACCTAGGCGGCTAGATCGATTGCAGTCAACAAGCGGGGTGGACCCTATTTAGCTTGCCAAAAGTGGGAGCGATATGACACCCGCCGTCGGCTGGGAACGACCGAGTTTGACATAAGTGTCCGAATATTGATCTTCGAGGTAGCCCCGACGAGGGCCGGAACGGATGTGATCCCAGGGCAGGACCTCGCCAAAGCTACGTTCGCGGTGGGCATACCAATCCGGATCGATCCCGGTTTGCTCGAATGCGACGCGCCACGTCTGATAATTAAACTGCTCATCCCAGCCGTCGAATCTGGCACCAGCGTGATACGCCGCCATGATTGTTGACCCAAGGCGTCGGTCGCCGCGCGACAGGACGGCTTCGAGAATCGAACGTTGCGGGTCGTGGGTTTTGATCGCGACGGACGGGTGTCGGCCTTCTCGAACCCGGGCGGCGAGACGGCTGCGGGCTTCCTTGAAATATTCCACGCGCGGTTGGGCGGCCCATTGGAAGGGCGTGTATGGCTTGGGCACGAGCCAGCTCACGCTCGCGTTGACCTTACCGGGGCCTTTGCCGAGTTTCTTGCGAGCGTCGGCCATGTCGACCGAAACATCATGAATGCATTCGACGTCTTCCCAGGATTCGCCGGGGAAGCCGACCATGAAGTAGCACTTCAAGCGACGCCAACCGGCCTTGTACACCTCAGTGATGCCGTCGAGCAGATTGCCGTCGGTGACTTTCTTGCGAATGGCTTGCCGCATGACATCGCGTGCGGCTTCGACGGCAATGGTCAAGCCGCTCTTGCGAACCGAATTGGCCATCCACGGGATGTTTTGAAGCATCTTGTCCACGCGCAAGGAGGGCATGGAGATGCTCACCATGCGGTCAGAGAATTGCTCGTTAATACGTCCAGCGAGTTCCTTTAAATGCGGATAATCGGCCGTAGACAGGCTTAACAGGCCGAGTTCGGTTTGACCGGTGGACCAGAACTGTTCTTCTGCGATTTCCAGTATTTTTTCGACCGATCGGACGCCGACGGGGCGCTTGGTATAACCGGCATGGCAAAATCGGCAGCGCTGCGGGCAGCCGCGCATAACTTCGACGGCCATGCGATCATGCACGGTGTCGATAAATGGTACCAACGGCTTGGTCGGAAAGGGCGCTTGTTCGAAATCGAGCGTCTGGCAACGCTCGATCTCATCGGGCAGCCCCTCGATGCGCGGCGTGACGTATTCGATGGTGCCGTCGGGGTCGTAAGAGACGTCGTAAAGTGATGGTGCGTAAATCCACGGGAACGCACGGGCGAAATGGGCGATCATCTCTCGTCGGCGCACGCCGTTGCGTTTCATGTCTTTGTATTTTTCCAATATGGCGGCCATCGAGGCTTCGCCATCACCAATCACGACCAGATCGACAAAATCGGCGACGGGCTCGGGGTTGTCCGCTTGTGGCCCGCCCGCAATAACGAGCGGGTGCGAGTCGTCGCGGTCGGCAGAGCGCAACGGGATGCCTGCTAAGTCCAATAGCTGAAGCAAGTTGGTGAAACCGAGTTCGTATTGCAACGACACGGCAAACAAATCGGCGTCGCCGGCAGGACGGCGGTTATCCCAGGTGAAGAGCGGGATTCGGTTGCGCCGCATGATGGCTTCGGCATCCACCCAAGGTGAATAAACACGTTCGGCACACACGCCCGGCGTATGGTTGCAGAGCCAATAAATGATCTGCGAGCCGAGGTGGGACATGCCGATCGTGTAAGCGTCCGGAAATGCGACGGCAACTTTGACCTCGGCGGCTTCCCAGTCGCCCGGTTGCGGCAACTGATTGATCTCGCCGCCAATGTATTGCGCGGGCTGCTCCACAAATGGCAGGATTTGTTCGCTGATTTGTTTGCGTAGTGCGTCGTGTGCCAAAGGTCGTCTCACAATTTTGATGGTCGGCGAATGCGTGCTTTTCGGGCTCATTATAACTGCAAATGTCCAATGCCTATGGGCGGCATAAAGGCGACACATGGCGACGGATATATTTGGAGTCAGACACCCGGCCGAGGTTCTCGGTCGCGGGAAATGCCGAATCGAGCGTCCGGAATGATGCGGCCCAGCAAAATGGACCGTTGTTTCCGGACTGGAATAGACTTAGCGACCGAAAGTCCTGTGGAGAGCCGGACTTGGGAATCCGTGCATTGCTTGACCCGCGCGTTGCGTCGCGGATAGGATGAGCACGGGGGAAAACCTACCGATACTCCACGCTTTAGACGCAATCGCCGTTGCCCTACACGGCAGAATCCGCGTCGGAGGAATATCTAACAATGAAACGTCGAATGACTTATTCGAAGCTGATGTCTTTTGCGCTCTGTGCATCGTTAACGATGTTCGCGGCGGTCGGGATGGAATGTCCGCCGCCGGGTGACGAACCAACGATACCGGATGTGTTACCGGGTAACCGCGCACCGCGTCTAATTATCACGGCGGTGAATACGCCGGAAGGTAACATGACGGCGGAGCAAGGCGACTTGGTCACGATCGACTTCACCGGTGAAGATTCGGAAGATCGCGCCAACGTCAGCATCTTCGCGTCGACCTCGATCAATCCCGACACCGGAACGATGTTGCCGATTCTGGTGAACTTCCCGGTTGGACCGGGTGAGGCATCGGGCACGGCGTTCTGGCCGACCAATGCCGTCGCGCCGGGAACATACTTCATCTTCGGGACGATAGACGACGGTACGTTTGATTCTGCAACGGGTGAAGGCAATCCTCCGATTCGCGTAACGAACGGCGAGCCGATTTTAATTACTGCACCCGGCGTTGGTGAAGAGAATGCTCCGCCGGAAGTTGAAGTTCAACTGCCGTCGTCGGATGTTGGCTTGACCAACAACGATATCCTGACGGTGCGATTCTCACCGAACGATCCTGACATTGGCGAAGAGGTTTTGACGGCCCGCATTTTCTTCGATACGGACCGAAACCCGAATAACGATGCATCGAATCCGCCGATCGAAGTTGTCGATCCTATCTTGCTGGACGCAACCGATTTCGATCCGGTCACCGATCCGGATGTCGATGTCGAGATCACCATCAATTTGAATGAGATTCCGATCAATCGTGAGACCGACG
>JAUIHO010000018.1 GCA_030432035.1 Phycisphaerae bacterium | reverse complement strand
ACGATCTGCCATTTGGCTGTAGGTCGTGCATCCGTTCCAGAAAAGCGGGGCTATCCTTGCGAATAAAATCGAGAGCGCGGGTCGTGACGGATTTCTTCATCGTGTAGAGGAATGCCGCAATGTCTACATTCGATGTGTTGGGATAAACGAGCAAGTGCACATGTTCGGGCATAATAACGAACGCCCACAGATCGATCGGATGGCGAAGCAGGGCACGATCGATTCCTTCTATTAGCCAAGCCCGACTGCGGTCGCGCGTCAGAAATGGTTGCCGCCGGAAACAAGAGAACGTGAGGAACCTTGCTTCGCCGGGTTCATCGAAGCGCTTGCGATGGGGCGGCGTCGTTTGATCGGCGAATGGCATATTGCTTATTTTACGAGTTATAAACCGTTAGTGAAGCGGCACGATGTTCTCGTCTTGAAATTTGGCGTGGATAAAGCGCAAGGGTGTTGGCGTGTTTATCGCGTCTGGGCTTGCGGACCGTATTTCGCGCGTCGTCATGTCGATCCTATGGATCGACATGGCACCCACATCTAGGGGGGGCTGGCTTACTCGTTGACATGCTACCCGCTTCGACAAATGCGGCGGTCATCGAGACGAATCCCGTTCGCTATATTAAAATCCTATTGCAATGTCAGAACCCACGACCAAAGTCCTGATCGTCGAAGACGAGGCCTCCCACGGTGAAGCCGTGAAGGAAGGGTTGGAGCGCGCCGGGCATTTGTGCAGTTTGGTTGACGACGGGGCGGTGGCGATCGAGTCGATCCGCAAATGGCCGCCGCATGTGGTCGTGTCGGATTATCAACTCGGCGGCGATATCAACGGGCTCAATGTGATCGCGCGGGCCAAGGAGTTAAGCCCCTGGACCGAGGGGATATTGATTACGGCTCATGGCGATGAAGAGCTGGCGCGCGATGCGCTGAAGGATGTCGGCGCATTCGACTATATCAAAAAGCCGATCGACCTCGACGACTTACGCCGCAAGGTCGATAGCGCTGCGCGCAAGGCGATGATGGCGCGCGACAACCTCACGATGCGGGCCGAACTGGCCGCGGCGGATAACTTCGACGGCATCGTGGCTGCCAGCGGCGCGATGAAGAGCGTGCTCAATCGCGTGCGGCGGTTGGCGCGTACGAAATTGACTGTGCTGATCTACGGCGAATCGGGCACGGGTAAGGATTTGATCGCGCGGTCGATTCATCGCAACTCGGATCGGCGCGACAAGGCTTGGGTGCCGGTCAATTGCGCGGGGATTTCCGAATCGCTGATCGAGTCGGAACTGTTCGGTCACGTGAAAGGCTCGTTTACCAACGCGCTGACGGATCGCAAAGGGCACTTTGAAACGGCCGATGGCGGCACGATCTTCCTCGATGAAATCGGCGAGTTGCCGTTGGCGATGCAAGCGAAACTGTTGCGCGTGTTGGAAAGCGGCGAGATCATTCGCGTGGGGTCGAGCACACCGATTCATGTGGACGTGCGCGTGGTGGCAGCAACCAATCGCAATTTAAAAGAAGCGGTCGCCAAGAAGTCGTTTCGCGAAGATCTGTTCTTCCGCATCAATCAGGCGGAGATCAACTTGCTGCCGTTGCGCGATCGGCGCGAGGACATTCTGCCGCTGATCGAGTATTTCTGGAAAGAGGCCAACATCGAGCACGATCGTAACGTCAGCAAGATCACGCCCGATGCGCTGCGCATGCTTCACAACTACGATTGGCCGGGCAATATTCGTGAGTTGCGAAACGTAATCAATCTGCTGGTGGCGCTTTGCGACGGTGATACGCTCGACACATCGGATTTGGCCAGTCGGCCGGAGATCAACCGCAGCCGCGAGATTGTGCCGGTCGCGAAGCCGATGCTCAATGCCACGCTCGATGAAATCACGAAGATCGCCATCGAACATGCGCTGCAACAACACAACGGCAATCGCGAACGCACGGCCAAGCAGTTGGGCATTCCGGTGCGAACGTTGTATCGCAAGTTGAAGGAATACGATTTGAATTAGTGGCGACGAGAACACCGGTTGCAAACCGGTGTCCCATCGCAGATTCGCGATTGTAAACCCTCACCCCAGCCCTCTCCCTGCAAGGGAGAGGGAGTTAATGTAGGGTGCGTCCCTTGAAGCACCGAGGTTGTTCCGCGTAAGTCCGTACAACTTAATCTATCTCGCATCACAAATACGAAACAAACCGCATGCCGAAATGGACCCAAGCCGATCATCTCCACATGCAACGCGCATTCGAATTGGCGCGGCGTGGCGAGGGTTTCGTCGAACCCAACCCAATGGTCGGATGCGTCTTGGTGAAAGCCGGCCGCGTGATTGGCGAAGGGTATCACCGCAAGTTCGGTAAGCCGCATGCAGAGGCAAACGCGTTGCGAGCTGCTTGGGCGAAGGCCAAGGGGGCAACGTGTTACGTAACGCTCGAACCCTGCTCGCACTTCGGTAAAACGCCGCCATGTGCAGATGCCTTGATCGAAGCCGGCATCAAACGCGTGGTGGTGGCAGTGCGCGACCCCAATCCGCTCGTGGCCGGTCGCGGCATCAAGAAGCTGCGCGCCGCCGGTGTGCAGGTCGAGCTGGGGCTACTAAAGAAAAACGCCGAACGACTTATCGCGCCGTTTCGAACCTTTCATCTTGATAAGCGACCGTTCATCACGTTGAAGTGGGCTCAATCTATCGACGGTAAGATCGCGACGCGCACGGGCGACTCCAAATGGATCACATCACGCGCCGCGCGGCAACAGGCACATAGGCTGCGCGCACGCGTCGATGCCATTCTCGTCGGCAGCGGCACCGTGCTTGCCGACGATCCGGAACTTACGGCAAGGCTCGCCAAACCAAAGCGAATCGCCACGCGTGTGGTGCTCGATTCGCAGTTGCGAACATCGCCGACGTCGAAGCTCGTCATGTCGGCGTCGGCGTGCCCAGTGCTCATCGCGACGACCGACGCGGCGACGGCGCGAAGGCGACGTTTGCTCGAGCGGGCTGGTTGCGAGGTGCACGTGTTGCCGAGCCGGCGCGGGAAGATTTCGCTGCCGCCGTTGCTGGCATTGCTGCACGAGCGCGGGTGCACGAATCTCATGGTCGAGGGTGGTAGCGAGGTGCTCGGCGCATTTTGGGACGCGGGGTTGGTGGATCGTGCCGAGATCTACGTCGCGCCGAGGCTGGTGGGCGGGAATCGGTCGCTTTCGGCCCTGGGCGGGCAGGGAGTGGCGAAAATCGCGGATGTGCGGCCGATTCGCAGGTCCGAAGTGCAATGGTGTGGTCCCGATCTGTGGTATACTCTGGAGTTCTAGGTTTTCACCGACCGATGAGAAGCCGCACAGCAGCCACGTCGGCGTGCGCTGCGTCCTAATAGAATAGAACCTGCAGATTCTTGCGATATCGAGCGTTCGGGCACGATGCGAAACCGGCCCGACTGGAGTGTTTCCCTTATGAAGAAGTTGATGATGATCTGCGCGTTGGTATGCGTTTGGGCGCTGCCCGTCGCGGCCGAAAGCAAGCCCTCCAAAATCGGCAGCGCCGATGACCTACTGCTGCGGGCGCAGAAAGCCGCGGCCAAACTTCGCGCAGTCTCTTACACGGCCAGCCACTTGGGCGACGGGATTTTGTCGAAGCGATTGCCGATCACTGACGGCACAGTGAGCGCGGCAATGGACGCGTCGCGACAGTTCACGCGCGTCAACATGGTCGGCACGCGCATGTATCCGCAGGCAAAATCGCCGACCGAGTTTGAATACGTGAACACGGGGCGTTGGATCACACACATCGATCACGGTCGCCGTTCGTACGATCGCGGTGCGACCAAGACGGTACAGCACCAGGAAGAAGACGCGCTGTTTCCGCCCTTTTATTTAACGAACGAGGCCTACGCGACGGAGATGAAAGCCGCCGAACGCAAGTTGGTGGGCGAAGAGAAGGTGGATGGCGTTGACTGTCATGTTATTGAAGTGGCGTACGATGCGAAGGGCATGCGGTTGACGCGATTCTTTCTCGGTAAGGAAGACTTGTTGCTCAGGCGCATGATTCAAACGAGCCGCACGACGCCGATGAATGCGGAGATATTTCTCGTTCGCGATTTGAAAGTGAACCCGCAACTCGATGCGTCGTTATTTGAGCCGCTCAGCGCGCCGACGGCTTATCGGAGTTTGGTACGACCTTCGCTTACGCCGACGAATACGGCAAATCGGGGCGGCAATGGTCTGTTGGCCAAGGGTTCGGAAGCGCCGGATTGGACGCTGCCCGATGCCGATGGCAAAGACGTCAGCCTCAAGTCGCTGCGCGGCCAAGTGGTGGTGATCGATTTCTGGGCGTCGTGGTGTGGGCCGTGCAAGATGGCCATGCCGTATTTGCAACAGCTCTCCGACGAGTTCAAGGACAAGGCGGTGAAGGTGTACAGCGTCAACTGCCGCGAGCGCGGTGGCGACGCACGGGCTCGGCAGTATCTCAAAACCAAAGGCTTTACCTATCCGCAGCTATTCGAAGGCGACCAGGCGGCCAACGCGTATCTCGTGCGCGGCATTCCCACGATTTACGTCATCGGGACCGACGGGAAGATTTTGATGGCCGAACGGGGCTTTCGACCGCAGAAGATGACGGAGATCGGCAAGGTCATAAACGAAGAGCTCAATAAGAAGCAGGCGCGGGTCAAATCGCCCGAAAAGACCCAAAAAGGCTGATTTTGCCGCTGCCGCCGATTTGGAAATTCCGGATGGTTGGGCGGATGCACGGCTTCTATAATGCCCCCTCAAGCTAATAAACGGCTCGGTGTGTTCGTTTGCGCTTGTGCAACCGCGATCTGTGCGAACTACCGGCCCCCAAAAAACGTTATTCAATGAAATAGGGCACCCGCCCTTCGGAATAGCCCGTTGCAGGGTTTTACCGATACCTACGTTCGATAGACACCAAACCGCTAGGAGCGATACGTGAAGAAAGCATTGATACTTGCCGCATTGGTCGGATTGTTGGGCGCCAAACCTGCTTTGGCGAAACTCGATGTCGGCGACGACGCGCCACAGTTGCATATCAAAGACTGGGTGCAAGGCGACCCGATTGATTTGAGCAAAGTCGATAAGAAGGCCGTTGTCGTCGTGGAGTTTTGGGCAACGTGGTGTGGCCCGTGCTTGCGCGGCATTCCGCATCTCTCCGACATGCAGGACTTCTTTAAGGATAAGGGCGTCACGTTTGTTGGCGTGACCGAAGAAGATAAGGCGCTCGTGACGCGTTTCCTCGAAGGCGGTTGGGATAAGAAGATGCGCTACACGGTAGCGATCGACGATAAGGGTAAGACGAATAAGGCTTGGATGCGTGCCGCCGAGCAGCAAGGTATTCCGTGTGCTTTCGTCGTTAACGGTGGCAAGATCAAGTGGATCGGTCACCCGATGGACGATGCCTTTGGCGACACGATCGCAAAGCTGGCCGGTGATGAAAAGGGCTGGGAAAAGTTCGCCGAAAAGCAAAAGGCCGAAGAGAAGCACAAGGAAGAAGTGCTCGCGAAGGTACGCAATGCCGTCACCAATGAAGAATGGCAAAAGGCGTTCGACGCGATGGGCGAGTTGCTGCAGATCAACCCGGATGATTTCGCCGCCGAGTTCGGTCGCTATCACCTGCTGCAGGTTAAGTTGGATAAAAAGAAAGACGCGGCCAAGTACGGGCGCGAGCTGGTCGGTCGCACCGAAGATGCAACCAACCTCAACATGTTCTCGTGGCAGTTGATCAAGCACGAAGATTTCGCCGAAGCCCGCGATTTGGACCTGTCGCTGTTGGCCGTTAAGAAGGCGATGAAGCTGAGCGACGAGAAAGACCCGTCGATCATCGACACTTACGCGTGGGTGCTGGCCGAGCAAGGCGATTTCAAGCGAGCGTTGGAACTCGAACAAAAGGCCGTCGATATGGCCGAGGGCCGCATGAAGGTCGAACTGCAAGCGTCGCTCGACGAGATGAAGAAGAAGCAGAAGGAAGCCGAGGCCTAGGCAGGCGGTTCCGCTAAGGTCGGATCATCAAACTTTTCGCCGTGGATCGGGTGAGATTGCCCGTTCCACGGCGTTTTTTATGGCGTATGGACGCGAAATTGACTCAAAAAACGTTGCCTTATTATCGGGCGATATTGGTCGCTAGTGTCGGTGTGTTGGCCTTGGCTGGGGGGGCCGACGGGGTCATTGCTGGTGACGGCGCGAAGCCCGATTTGATCGAACTGCTGCAGAGGGCCGACGCCGCCACGCGGCAGGTCCGGGCGGTTTCATACGACGTCGCACTGTTCGGCATCGGCTCTGCCGCCGAGCGGGTCACGCGGATCGACGGCCACGTCGACGCACGCCAGGAACGACGCGGCTTGATGGGCGCCTTTCACCTTGGAGAAGCGCCTGCGAACGACGAGCCACGCGACGCGTTTCGATTCAAGGGTGAGTATGAGACGGGCGGGTTTTCGCGTCGTTTCGACGTAGCGACCGACGGTCATAAACGCGTCCGGCTCGATTTCAGCCGCAACATCTACGCCGAAGGCGGCGACGGTGCCGAGGAGTTGGTCAAACCGTTCCGTCCGTTGTTTATGTTGGAGTACTTTCACCCGACGCCGTTCAGCGATGAGATCAACGGCAAGTCGCGCACGTACCTTGGAATCGAAAAGGTCGGCGAGACGGACTGTCACGTGATAGACGTGGTTTACGGTCGCAAGGGCGTGGACACGCGCTGGTACTTCGGCGTTGAGGATAATTTGCCGCGACGCGTCGAGCGCAAAGTGATCATGGGTGGGAAGGTCACTGGCGCGACGGTGTTGCAATTGACCAATCTCGATATCGCGCCGGCATTCGATGATGAAACGTTCGTTCCGCCGGTGCCGGAAGGTTTCGAGCGGCGCGAGTTTGACGCGCTCAATAGCAACCTGATTGCTGTCGGAGCCGAAGCGCCCGACTTCTCATTAGAATCATCTAAAGGCAAGACGGTGCGGCTATCCGCATTGCGCGGGCGCGTTGTTGTGTTGGAGTTTTGGGCGAGTTGGTGCAAGCCGTGCAAGTTGGTCATGCCGCATATGCAAGCAGTACACGAGCGTTACGACCAACAACCCGTCGATGTATTCGCGGTCAACTGTTTTGAAGATCGCGATCTCGAAGACCCGGCTGCCGAGTTGGCGAAGCACGGCGCGACGTATTCGTGTTTGCTAAAGGGTGAAGCAGTTGCGGGTCGGTATAACGTGCGCAGCCTGCCCGCGATTTACGTAATCGGCCCGGATGGCACCGTGATCTATACGCGCTCGGGTTTTGAAAACGGATTTGAGCGCGATATGAATGACGCCATTGAGATGGCGCTACGCGGCGCAAAGAAGCCACAAGGCTCTTTTCAGTTTACGAAGCAGATCGGTTGGTAGGAAGCGAAGTATTTTTCTAATTCTTCTTCCCGGTAGTGCAACGCCGTGATTTGAAGGTCTCGGCGGTATCTCCGTTCGGAGCCGCCGCGTCCCGCGGCGATGGATACGAGAGATTCCCCAAAATCTATGCAACGCTTCTAAACCCTAAACTCACCCCGCTGAAATCCATTCCATCGCCGGGCCGTATTTCGCTTTGAGCGCGTGCTTGAGTAGTCGGTTCTCTTTTTTCTCGAGCTGCGGATCGTCGCGTAGCAGCGCTGCCGCATCATCGCGTGCCCGCATGATGAGGTCGATATCTTCCGCCAAGTTTGCCACGCGCAACTCGGGCAGGCCGCTTTGTCGCGTGCCGAAGAACTCGCCCGGCCCGCGGATGCGCAGGTCTTCCTCCGCAATCTCAAATCCGTCGGTCGTGCCCGCCATGATGTTGAGCCGTTCGCGCTCCTGCTTATCGCCGATCAGGTAGCAATAGCCGGGTTTGTCGCCACGGCCGACGCGACCGCGCAACTGGTGAAGTTGCGATAAGCCGAAGCGCTCAGAATGTTCGATCACCATGCACGTCGCATTGGGAACGTCGATGCCAACTTCGATGACGGTCGTGGCGACCAAAACATCGATTTCGCCGGCCGCGAAGGCGCTCATCACGGCGTCGCGTTCTTCGCGCGGCAAGCGACCGTGCAGCAGGGCGACGCGCCGATCGGCGAACGGGCCATTTTGCATCTTCTCGAAGGCGCTCGTCGCGTCGCGCAGGTCGAGCTTTTCCGATTCTTCGATCACGGGGTATACGACGTACGCTTGTTCGCCGGCATCGAGCCGCTGATTGACGAGATTCCACACCTCGCGCGCTTCGTTTTCCATAAAGACGCGCGTCTTAATGGGGGATCGGCCCGGCGGCAGTTGGTCGATTACGGTCACGTCGAGATCGCCGAAGGCCGTTAGCGCCATGGTGCGGGGTATGGGCGTGGCCGTCATTAGCAGGAAGTGCGGTGCCGTGCCTTTGCCGCGCAGGGCGGCGCGCTGTTTAACGCCGAAGCGGTGTTGTTCGTCAACGACGACGAGGCCGAGTTGTTTGAATTCGACGCCTTCCTGAATGAGCGCATGGGTACCGACGATCAAATCGAGTTGGCCCGCCGCCGCGCCCAGTCGCAGTTGCCGCCGCTCGGCCGTGCTTACGCCGCCGCGCATAAAGCCGATGCGCACGCGGCTGCCGTCGAGATACTTGCGGGCGTTGCGATAGTGTTGTTCGGCCAGCAGTTCGGTCGGAGCCATGATCGCGGCCTGCGCCTTGCCGGCAATCGCACGCAACGCGGCGTAGAGGGCGACGACGGTCTTGCCGCAGCCAACGTCGCCTTGCAACAGGCGATTCATCGGGCGAGGGTTCGCGATATCACCAGCGATGTCGGCGATCGCGCGATTCTGCGCGTCGGTCAGCGCAAACGGAAAGCGTGCGCGAATTCGTTCGTCGACCAGTGGGTTAATTTCAAAGGCTTGAGCTGCACCGGCATGTTTGCGGGCGCGTCGTGCGAGTGCCACGGATAGTTGCATCAAGAGCAGTTCGTCATACGCAAGTCGGCTGCGCGCCTTCTCGCGTTTGTCGTCGTTCTCGGGCAGATGCATTTGGCGCAGCGCCCACCGTCGGCCGGGCAGTTCGCGCCGCACGCGCAGCTCGCGCGGCAGCGGTTCATCGGCGGCGCGCAACATATCATCGAGATTGGCCCGTACGAGTTTCGCAATGGCCTTGCTCGACACTTCCATGGTGGCGGGGTAAACGCCCGCCAGTTCGGGGGCTTCCGATTCGTCGACCGGTCCGGCGTCGTCGGCCAACACCGTGAACTGCGGATTCACGATTTGCGGCAAATGTCTAAATTCGTTGACCTTGCCAGTCGCGCGAATCACCATGCCTTGCTTGATTTTGTCTTGGATCCAACCCGCGTGAAACCACGTCAGGCTGCACCGACCGGTGTTGTCGATCAGTGCCGCGCGGATGGTCTTACCGCCGCGCCCGAAAGTTGCGCTAACGCGCGCGATCTGGCCGACGACGGTAGCCGTCATGCCGTAGTCGAGATTTTCAATCAGCCGCGCTTCGCGCCGTTCGTGGCGCATGGGGAAGTGTTCGAGCAAATCGCCGACGGTGCGCAGGCCGAGTTTGGCCAGGCGCTTGGCGCGCGCCGGCCCGACTCCTTTTAGGAACTTGATATCGGTATCGAGTTGAAGGTTCGATCGAACATCCCCGTTCATGGGATGATGAGTTTAATCCCAACCGGCAATTCGCGGGGGTCGCTAACGCGATTGCGATTGGCCGAGTAGATCCGACGCCAGTGGCGGCTGTGGCCGTAGAAGCGGTCGGAAATCTTCCAGAGCGTGTCGCCGGGCTGAACCTCGTAAATGCGGATGCCTTCCGGACGCGATGGCGCTGGCTCGGTGACGGGCGGCGGTGGCGGGGTCGTGCGGCTGGGCTCGTCGGTCGTGTTCGGGTTATCGCGAGTGGAGATGCGATAGTTGCGCGGTTCGGACGGGCGTTCGATGATCACACGACGGTCATCTGCCGGGATCTCTTCAGGATTGTTATCGCGTTCGCCCACGTAGCCGTGACCGTCGTCGCGCGTGCGGGATGATTTGCCGCCGCAACCGGGCAGGATGGCGCCGAGCAGGCCCAGCGCAAGCACGCAGGCAAGCGCACGGCGGGTCCACGCGGCGTAGGGCAAATTGGGATGGTGGGTCGTCGTCATGGCTGGTATTGCTTCGATTAACTCTATGCCGCGGGGGCTGCGGTCGAACACCCCATATTATTGACCATCGGCGATTGCCCCCGCAAAATCGCGGGTTTCCGCGAAAAATGACCCTCAACCGCGAGCGAGGCCCGCATGTCACTGTTAGTTACCGGAACGATCGGCATCGACACCATTGAAACCGAAGGCAACCGTGCCGACGACGTCTTGGGCGGCTCGGCGGCGTATTTCGCCGTGGCGGCGGGGCTGATGCACCCGGTGCGGCTGGTGGCGGCTGTCGGTGAAGATTTTCCCGAGTCGTTCCGGCAGGTGTTTGCGACCGACCAAATCGATCATTCGGGCTTGGAAGTGCGCAAGGGTTCGAAGACGTTTCGCTGGCACGGTCGCTACGAACGCGACATGAACAATCGCGAGAGCCTGCAGACCGACCTGAACGTCGTGGGCGAAGCGCCGCCGAAGATTCCGGATAACTTTCAGGATTCCAAGTATGTGTTTCTGGCCAACACGCACCCGGCGGTGCAGCGAAGCTTTGTCGAGCAGCTCAAGTCGCCCAAGCTGAAGGTTTGCGACACGATGGATTTGTGGATCAAAGAGTTTCGCGAAGACTTGCTGCAAACGTTGGGCGTGGTCGACGGGTTGGTGCTCAACGATTCGGAAGCGAAGTTGCTCGTGCCGGATGAGAGCGACTTGATCGCGTGCGGTCGTCACATTTTAGGGATGGGGCCGAAGTTTGTGGTGATCAAGAAGGGCGAGCACGGCGCGATGCTCATCACGAACGAAGTGGTGTATGCGCTGCCGATCTTCCCGACGGATAGGGTGAAAGACCCAACGGGCGCGGGCGATAGCTTTGCCGCCGGCATGATGGCGCACATCGCTGAAGTGGACAAGGTCGATCCGGCGACGCTGAAACGCGCGATGGCCTACGGCGCGTGCGTGGCGTCGGTCACGATCGAAGATTTTTCACTGGCGGCCCTCCGCGCCGCTGACCGCGATACGGTGCAGAAGCGGTTTGAAGAGTATCGCAAGATGTTGAGCTTCGATTAGGCGCGAAGTCGTTTGTATTTTTAGCTTCGTACAAGGCGTTGCGCGACATTCCGCCGTGTGGTCGTCTGGTGCCCCATCCTTCGCGCCAGCGAAGGTTGGGGAATCAAACAAGCAAAGATGATCAAGTGCCCATACATCGGGTGCCCCTGCCCCTCTGGGGCTGGTGGATTGCCAAGTCGACCGGCATGCCGCAACTCCTTCAGAGTTGAAGTTTCAACACATCATCCCTACCCAGGGTAGCCGCCTGCGGCGTCAACCCTGGGCTAGTTGTCGTAACGCCTTCGGCGTAATGAGCGGCACGATGAGATGTGTTTGGTAACGCCATTTTTCTCTTCAACGTCGAAAAAGTTGACTTCAATCTTCGTTCACTAAATTACGCCATCGTTGATTGATTGGGCCTTGTCCTCATCCAACCCTCATTACAAACAATCCCCCGGTTTCAAATCGAGTGGTGACGATTTGCGTGATACGATTTCTATAACGAAATGGGAGGTCGATTATGTTAAACGACACGGGCATTGCAATAGTCGAATCTACAGACAAGCGAACGCTTACACCGTTGGGGGCGATGCGGTATAGCCTTGCCGCGCTGTTCGGCGGGTTGGCGGTGGTGGCCGCTGTGCATCGATGGGCGGGCGTGCCGTTGGCGACGGCGTTCCTAGTGTATCTGGCATGCGTGTACTTGGTCGTCGCGCTGTCGTGGGCGGCGCTTGAGCCGCGCACGTATCGCATTGCGATGGGCTTTCATCACGCGTTTATCTACGCCTTCCTCGCGCTGGTCGTGGTGTTGGTCTTGATGCAAGAGGGCTTTCGACCTTTGCCCGACTGGGCGCTGACGGTCGTGTTATGCGTGAGCGGCGCGTGCTATTCGGTCGCAGGTGTGTGCGGGTTTCGCAATTTTATCAAATGGGGGCGGGGCGGTTATCGTAGGGTCGCGCCGACGCCGACGGACGCACCGACTTGCTAACAAAAGGAACCCCCATGCCCACAATACTTCGCTCTCACTACGTGCTCGCAGTGCCCGATTTGGATCGGTCGCAAGCTTGGTACGAAGGTGTGCTCGGTTGCACAGCCGATGTCGTCGATCCCGGCAATTGGGTGTTCATGCAGCGCGACGTGGTGGTGTTTCAACTGGGCCGCTGCCCCGATGCCATTCCGATCCCGACGTTGGGCGATCATCAGTATTTCGGGTATTTGGTGGTGGACGATGTCGATGCGTGGCACGAACAAGCGGCGGCCAACATCGACCGCTGCGGCGGTGAAATCCGCAAGACGCCGAAAGACGAATCGTGGGGCATGCGCGAGATGGCGCTGCAGACGGTGGACGGTCATCGGTTGATGGTGGGGCAGAATATTGGCAGGCCGAGCGAGCAATGGCCGGTGGGATGAAGTTTTTCGCGTTGGTTTCCGCTGAACGAATGGCGGGTAAAGCTACGCCGCCAGCCTCTTTTAATAAATTGTACGTCAGCGTTGTTAAATTAGAGTCAATTCGGCTACAACGGTTCGCCGCACTCCGGGCAAACGCCACTACGATTTCCACGCAAGTCGTAATCACAAGAGATGCAATGACCCAATGCGGTGCGATCGGTATGGCGCATGTCACGAGAGAATTTGATCAGGCCAAGACCAATTATGATAATTATTAGCCCGGCAACTAATACGACGAACATGAACATCTCTACAGTCCACCGATTGCTAACTACTCGACTAGCAACAATTTATATATTGTAAGGCTAATAGGAAATGTCGGTCCCGTTTTGTCGATCCTAACCGCTTCTTATGCTGGTGGCGGTGGCCACAAATTGCCAATTCAGCCCCCCAGCCGCATAATCCACCCGTTTGCGGAGGGACGCGGGAAGCGTCGGTTCCAGAAGTGTGGTCCTCGCCGTTGGAGGTTTTGCGATGTTTGGGATTCCTTTTATTGGTGGCGGCGGTAATCCGTTGCTCTTCGGTCTGGCGTTCGGTGTGTTCTTCGTCGTCAACTTGGTGTTGCAGTTCTTCACCGGCGGCTTGGAAGAAATCTTCCCGACGACCGAAATGATGGAGATGATGACCGAAGGCTAAGTCGACGGTTGCGTGCCGCCGAAGGCTCGGCGGTCTCTGTCTGGCGATTGTATAAAGGCGACGCACTTGCTTCTGTTGAAGCGAGGGGCGTCGTTTTTTTGTGCGCGGTTGTTTGGAGTATGGATAGTAGGCGTGGTCGCGCGTGTTTGGTCCCCCAGCCCCAGAGGGGCAGGGGCACCAGGTTGCGGGATGGTGTTGCTTTTCGAGGACATGGGTAACAGGTGTTCGGGGACATAGGTAACAGTTCAGGGACATGGGTAACACATTCGGCGTCGCGTGTGTTTGGTCCCCCAGCCCCAGAGGGGCAGGGGCACCCACACAGGCCGGCATGTGCACAACGCGGGCTCATAGAAGGCACGCGCGGTCTTGAGTGTGATCATCTCTGCACTGCGTTATGATCGGTGGCGAACCGCAACGAGGGGAGCCCATCTTGTTGATATATCTCGTAAGACATGCGATTGCCGAAGACCGCGAGCTGCGTGCGGACTTGCCCGACGAAGAGCGGCGCTTAACCGACAAAGGTATGCGTCGGATGCGCAGGGCGGTCGAAGGATTGGCCGCGATGGAGGTCGAAGTCGATACGATCTGGACCAGTCCGCTGCGCCGGGCCAAAGAAACTGCCGAACTGCTCGCCGAGTTGCCCACGTTCGACGGCGATATCAAAGAAGTGCGCGACCTCGAACCGGGCGGCGATTTGAACGGCGTGATCAAGCGACTGATCGGCGTCGGCAACGGGTTGCGCGTCGCGCTGGTGGGGCACGAGCCCGATATGAGCATGCTTATGATGCGGCTGATCGGCGGTGCGGAGGAAGACGGCGTGCGGTTCAAAAAAGGTGCGGTCGCATGTCTGGAATTTGACGGTGACCGAGCACCGCCGCGGGCCGAGCTGCAATGGTTCATCGCACCGAAACAGTTACGCCAAATCGCGTGACTTATTAAGACGCTGCGGCATTATTGAGTGAAATCGCCGTTCGGCTCTTGCGGATAAGTTGATATGATAGGGGCAGTCGAAAACGCCATCCGATGAACCGAAAGCCCGACGGCAAAGGAACCGCGTTATTCATCCTCAAGACCCCTATCCATTCTCCGTGATGCCATACGAAGCCGCCGTGGCGGTCGATGATCCGACGACCGTCGCAGTAGAACGGCCCGGCGGCGGCGGCGGTGGCAACATGCCGCCGGTGACGCGGTTCGCCGCGATCGACGTCGGCACCAACAGCGTGCATCTGGTGATTGCCGAAATTTCTCCGCAGGGCGACTTCCGCGCGCTCGGTCGCGAGAAAGATATGGTGCAACTCGGCAAGGGCGGCTTTAGCAAACATCACTTGACGGACGAAGCGATGGACGCCGGCATCGTGGCGCTCGGTCGCTTTAAGAAGTTGGCCGAATCGCAAGGCGTGCGAAAGTTTCGCGTCGTCGCGACGAGTGCCGTGCGCGAAGCGCACAACGGTGGTGCGTTTGTCGATCGCGTGCGGGAAGAGCTGGACCTGCGCGTGACGGTCATTCCGGCGGAAGAAGAAGCGCGTCTGATTTATTTGGGCGTGCGGCATTCGATGCAGTTGGCCGCACCCGGCGACGATGACGATCTGATCGTCGATATCGGCGGCGGTAGCGTCGAACTGATTGCGTGCAATTCGCAGCACGCGCGAAGGTTGGAAAGTGTGAAACTGGGCGGCGCGCGATTGGCTGAGTTGTTTATGCGCGGCGACCCGCCCGAGGCGACGGACATCAAAGCGATGCGTCGGCATCTGCGCAAGGTGCTCGACCCGGTGTTGGATCGCATCGGCGAGCGACCGATTCGGCGTTGCATCGTCACCAGCGGCGCCGCCCGCAGCATTGCGACGATCTGTGCCAAACAGCGGCCACCATTGATGGAAGGCGTTGATAACGAGCTTCGAATCCCACGTGCCGAAGCGCGCGAATTGAAAGATCGTCTGCTGCGGATGACACGTGCCGAGCGCTTGGCGCTGCCGGGGATGGATGAGAAACGCGTCGACTCGAACATTCCCGCGTTGTTCGTCTTCCTGCGCATCATGCAGCATTTCAAGTTCGATACGCTGCTGCATTGCGACTATGCATTGCGCGAAGGCGTGATGATCGATTACATCGCCAAGCATCGTCAGAAGCTGGCGGCGCGAGCAACATGGCCCAACCCGCGCACGCGCAGCGTCGTAAGCCTGGCCGAACGCTGTAACTACCGCCGTCAGCATTCGCAGCAAGTGGCGGCGCTATCGCGCGTGTTGTTCGACCAACTCGCCGGGCTGCACGAACTCGATTATTCGTATAAGGAATTGCTGTCGCACGCGGCGTTGTTGCACGACATCGGCCACCTCATCAGCCACGAAGGGCACCACAAACATAGCTACTATTTGATTCGCAATGGTTCGCTCAAAGGTTTCAGCGAGCAGGAAGTTGAAATCATTGCCAACGTGGCACGCTATCATCGTAAGGAGCGGCCCAAGAAGAGTCATTTCTCGTTTAAGAACCTCAAGCCCGTGCATCGGCGGCCGGTCCGCAAGTTGGCGGTCCTTTTGCGTTTGGCGGATGCGTTGGATCGCAATAGCTTTTCGGTCGTGCATTCCTTGCGCTGCCGGCAGGAGCGCGACCGCATCGAGATCGAGATATACGCCCAGCAGGATGCCGAGATTGAGATGTGGTGTGCCAAGCGCCACGCCGGTTTATTCGAGCGAGAGTTCGATCGCGAACTCGATATTGTGCTGCACGAAGAGCCGTAGGCAAAGCAGCTACTTTTTGCCGGTTATTCCGTCGAATACTACAATATCCGACTGACTTTAATGATATCTGGGCGGTGCGAGCATTGACGCTGCGCTGCCGATACCGGAGCCTGCGGACATGACGTCCACCACCGAACCGTCAAAAGGCGAGACGCCGCCGACCGAGCAAGACTTGAGCGGGATCTTTATCAACCGCGAGTTGAGCTGGCTCGACTTTAACGCGCGCGTGTTGCACGAAGCGACGGACGAACGCACCCCACTGTTGGAACGGTTGCGCTTCCTCAGCATCTTTACGTCGAACCTCGACGAATTCTTCATGAAACGCGTCGGCGGTCTGAAGCGACAGATTGCCGCCAACGTGACCGCACTAACGCCCGACGGTATGACGGCCTCGCAACAGATGCAGGGTATTCGTCGCGCGTGCTTCCCAATGTTGATCGAACAAGCGCGGATTTACCGCAGCGCGATCGTGCCGGCCCTAAAGGAACACGGCATCGCGCTGCTCGATTGGAAGCATCTAAACGAAGGCGAAGTGCGCTTCGCCGAACGATATTTCTTTCAAAACGTGTTCCCGATTCTGACACCGATGGCCGTCGATCCGGGGCATCCGTTTCCGTATTTGTCGAATCTCTCGCTGTCGCTCGGCGTGAAGATGCATCATCCGCGACTGGACGATCAATTGTTCGCGCGCGTGAAGGTGCCGGACATGTTGCCCGGTTGGCTGCCGCTGCCGAACAGCCCGGGTGGCGAATTGCGCTTTGTGCGCCTGCTCGATGTGATTCGCTACAACCTCGATGCGCTGTTCCCCGGCATGGAAGTGTTGAGCGTTACGCCGTTTCGCGTGACGCGCAATGCCGATATCGAACGCGACGAGGAAGACGCCGAAGATTTGCTCGAACTGATCGCTCAGGAATTGCGCGAGCGTCGCTTCGAGCGCATCGTGCGACTCGAACACGACCGCAGCGCCGACCCGTGGACGGTGCACTTCTTGATGAACGAGTTGCAACTGGCCAAGCAGGAAGTGTACGAACTAAACGGCGAACTCGACTACACCGGCATGGGGCAGATTTGCGATTTGGACCGCCCGGAGCTGCGTTATCCTACGTGGATGCCGGTGCTGCCGCAGCGATTGAAGGACGAAGATGCCGACATCTTCAGCATCATTCGTTCCGGCGATTTGATGGTGCATCACCCGTTCGAGAGCTTTTCCGAAAGCGTTGAAAAGTTCATTCGCAACGCCGCCAACGATCCGAAGGTTCTGGCGATTAAGATCACGCTCTATCGCATTGGGGATAGTCGTTCGCTGATGGATAGCCTGATCGGTGCGGCCGAGCAGGGTAAGCAAGTCGTATGCTTGGTCGAGCTGAAGGCGCGCTTTGACGAACAGCGCAATATCTTTTGGGCGCAACAACTCGAACGCGCGGGCGTGCACGTGGTGTATGGCATCGTGGGTTTGAAGACGCACACGAAGTTGTCGCTCGTCATTCGGAACGAAGACGACGGTATTCGCGCCTACACGCACATCGGCACCGGCAACTACAACATTCAGACGGCGCGATTGTACACCGACATCGGTTTGTTCACCTGTCGCGAGGAAATGACCTCCGAGTTGGTGGAGTTGTTCCATTACCTCACGGGCCACTCGCTGAAGGTCGATTACGAAACGCTGCTCGTCGCGCCGGTGAACATGCGCGAACGCTTCACGGCGATGATCGAGCGCGAAATCGAACATCAGCAGGCTGGGCGCCCCGCGGGTATCGTGGCGAAGATGAACAGCCTCGAAGATCGTCGCATCGTCGAAGTCTTGTCGCGTGCGTCGCAAGCGGGCGTGCCGATCAAGCTGATCGTGCGCGGCTTCTGTTGTTTGCGACCGCAGGTGCCGGGACTTACGGAAAACATCGAGATCATGTCGGTCATCGGTCGCTTTCTGGAGCACTCGCGCATTTTCCATTTCCGCAACGGTGCCGAATACGAAGTCGATGGCGAGTTTTTCATCGGCTCTGCCGATTGGATGTATCGCAATCTCAATCGCCGCGTCGAACTCATCGCGCCGGTCGTTGAGCCGAACTGCCGACAGCGACTGTGGGAAGTGCTGCAAATGTTGCTCGCCGATCGGCGGCAAACGTGGGATATGGATGCAGAGGGGAACTACACCCAGCGGAAGCCCACCAACGACGAAGAGGCCGTCGGTATTCACGAGCGGCTGATGCAAATGGCACGCCGGGCAGCGGATCGCGTCGGGCTCACGCTGGATAGCGACGAAAAAGCGTAGGGCATGCTCGGTGACCAAGTCGCCGATGAACACCATATGGCGCAGCCACCTCAAGAACAGCAGACCGACCCTATAGCCGTGCCGTACGCGCGGCCCGTCGCCAGCGACGATGTTGCCGCGCAATCTCCCCCTTCGGATAACGAACTGATTCAACTATGGTGGCGTTTGCCCGACTGGTTTTTCCGATCTGTCGGCATCAGTTTTTTTGTGCTCTATGGCGGCTGGCGTGTTTCACGCTATGACGCGTTCTCAGATTTGGCGATTAAGCTGCAGTTACCGCTGGCCGGAAGCGACGTTTGGGTACCGGCGCCGGGTTTACTCGTTGACATTACATATTTACTGATTGTTGCAGGATTTTGTCTGCGAATTCAACCCCTGCGCCGCGTCAGCGATCTGAAGATGATCGTGGTTTCCATGACTGGGGCCTTATTCCCCTTTTTGCCACTTGTCATTGGTGGTTGGCTGACGATGTTTGTCGGTAACCCACCGGCACGCGATTATCAGTTGTTTATCGGTTTCGCTGAGGAAGCGCGGTCGATGCAAGGCAAGGTGGTGCTAGGAGTTGTTCTAAATATTGTCGCGCTCTTAATCGAAATCTGGGGTTACGCCTATTTGGTACGCTCGGTCAGCATCGTGCCCGAAGCGCGCGAATTGAAGGTGACGGGGCCTTATCGCTTGGTGCGGCATCCGATCTATCTCGGGCAAATTATCGCGCAAATCGCCGTGTGGTTGTTGCTGGCAAGGTGGCATCCGATCTGGCTGTTGTTTGTCGGCGCGTTTGCGACGTTTCAGCTTATCCGCGGTCGCTGGGAGGACCGGGTGCTGGAAGCAGCCTTTGGCGAACCCTATCGCGTCTGGAAAAAGCGGACTTTTTGGTTCATTTAGCACTTCATGGCAGGGCGTTGCGCGGGCGTTACCGAAGTTTTTTCATTCCGGCGGCGACAGAATTTATACTTTGGGTCCTGTGGCAACGTTGCACCATGGGGTGCACGCCGTCGATGCACGCGTCGGTTGCCGTCATGTCAATTCAAGAGGTAGCGATCGATGGGCGTTGCAAAGGTTGTCGTGGTTGAAGACGAAGATGCCATACGGATGGGCATCGCCGCCGCGTTGGATCGCGCCGGATACGATGTGGTCGAATGCGCCGATGGCGAAGCCGGTTTGCACGCCGCGCGCCTGTCCGACGTCGATTTGGTGTTGCTCGATCTGATGATGCCCAAGATGGACGGCATGACGGTTCTGGCCGAATTGCGGAAAACGCACTCGGCGCTGCCCGTCATTATTCTGTCGGCCCGCGGTGAAGAAGACGATCGCGTTGGCGGCCTCAAGGGCGGGGCCGATGATTACGTCGTAAAGCCGTTTTCACCGCGCGAGTTGCTTGCGCGGGTTGAGGCTGTATTGCGTCGCACGCCCGAGCGACCGTCACCGGTAAAGGGTCTGCTCGTGAACGGCACGCCCATCGATTTGGAACGCCGCGAGATTCGTCCTAGCGAGAAGCCCACCGTCGCTCTCTCCGAAACGGAGTGTCAGATTTTGGCGCACTTGGCCTGCAATCGCGGCCGGGCCGTAGCACGCGACGAACTGCTGTTACGCATTTGGGGGCTTAGCGGTAAGGGCATCGAAACGCGGACCGTCGATATGCACGTGGCCCGATTGCGTGGCAAGCTGAGCGACGCCTGCGGTGAAACGGCTGCGGATGCGGTAGCGACCGTGCGAGGCAAGGGCTACATGCTCGGTTCGATGGTCGAATCGATCGGCGACGTGGCGACGCAGCCCGACGCCTCCGGGGCGGGGCCGGCCTAAGATTTATCATGCAGCAATCTCTGGCGAAAACCCGTCGCAACGTGATCATCGGCGCCTGCGTGGTGTGGGGGCTGGTGGTCGTCGGCATTGCGCTCGCAAGCTACCAAACGGTCGAGTTGGAACGCGAACGCATCCTCACTGCACAGCGCGCATCGCATGACGATACCGTGGCGCTGGCGATGTATCGCCTCGATGCGATCGAGGCCGACATTCGCAAGCATCGCGATTACGACTTCGATGTGTTCAAGCCCGAGTATCAACCGCGCGAGGCATACGACCGCAATACGGGCGCCGCGCTCGATGTCGATAAGTTGCCGATCCTGCCGTCGCCGTTGGCGGAAGGGAACTTTCCCGATTGGGTGTTGTTTCACTTTCAAGTCGGGCCCAATCACTGGGTGTCGCCGCAACTCGGCACCGAAGAGGAATTTTCGCGCCCCATGTTGGTGCAATCGTCGGACGCACGAGCTGAGCTCATCACCAAAGCGAATTGGTTTGATGCGCTGCGCCATTTTTACGAAGCGGAGGATTTGCGCACCATCGCGCTCGAATCCAAGGTGGCCGCCGATACGCGCGCGGGGATTAGTGGCGCGGAGTCAACGCTTAATCGACAACCGGCACAATCGCTGACCCCTTTACCACGTACCGACATGGAAAGTCAACGCCGGCGTCAGGAACTTCAGATGGCGGCAGGTCCGCAGCTACAACGCTGTGAGTGTCGGCCGAATATTCTTGCCGAGACCGCTTACCGAGGTCGTAACGCGCATCGCGAGCGCGGCGCGGAATGCTTGGAATACGCCGGTACCGAGATGCTTCCGACATGGCTCAAGCTGTCGTTGGACGGGCGCGAGCAGTTGGCTTTGTTGCGCTATGTTTATGCGG
Source organism: Phycisphaerae bacterium (assembly GCA_030432035.1). GTDB lineage: Bacteria > Planctomycetota > Phycisphaerae > UBA1845 > UTPLA1 > ECT2AJA-110-A. The sequence goes on along the minus strand of JAUIHO010000018.1, from coordinate 17,442 downwards.
ATACCGAAGATGACAACGACCTCTGGGCGGTGCAAGGCGTCTTATTTGATTGGCCTCGCTTGAAAGCCACGATGGAATCGGAGATCGGTGACTTACTGCCCGGCGCGCGGATCGAGCCGATGCCGTTGGACGCCATGCATACGTCGGTCTCGCTCAACTCCATTCCCGCTCATTTGGTTGGGACCGAGATGCAGGCGGGCAACATCACGGGGATGGCGCTGCGACGATTGGGGTGGGGCCTGAGTCTGATTTGGTTGATTACCATCGCGGCCGTCACGGCGACGATCTACGGCGCGATCCGATACTTCCGCACCATCGAGCGACGCATGCGCTTTACGTCGGCCGTCACGCACGAGCTACGCACGCCGTTAACGTCGTTTCAAATCTATTCGGATTTGCTAGGCGATTTGCGTGACGACGAAGGCGACCAGCGTCGCAAGTATGTGAGCATCTTGCAGCAAGAATCACGACGGTTGTCTAAATTGGTCGAGAACGTATTTGCGTATTCGCGCGTGGCCGAGTCGGGTGCCAAGCTGGCCGTCAAGCCGATCGATACGCAGACGATTTTGGACGACCTTTCGCGCGATACCGAACAATGCCGCAACAACGGCACGCAACGGTCCTTGGTGGTCGACAATAAAGTCGGCGCGGCAAAGACGATCGAGACCGACCCCGGTTACGTCAGCCAGATCCTCATCAACCTCGTTGAGAACGCTTGTAAATACGGCGGCAGCAATCAGATCTTTGTCACGGCCCGACCGACAGCGAACGATGGCGTCGCCGTAGAAATCGATGACGGCGGCCCCGGTATCGACCCGACGGAATTGAACTCGATCTTCGACCCGTTCCGGCGTGGCAAAGATGCAAAAACGCAGGCCACGGGCGGCATGGGGCTTGGTCTGGCGCTCTCGCGCTTCTGGGCCGATTGTTTGCAGGGTAAGCTCTCGGTGGAGCGCAGCCCGCGCAACGGCGGACATTATTCCTGCTTCGTCTTAGAGCTTCCCAATCGGGTGCAAAGCAGTTAGTGGCATAACTTTATGACTTTTCGAAGGTTCGGTGCGTTATGCCGAATTAGAGGCGGCAAGAATTGCCGATCGCTTCAACCTCCTTCCCGCAATCGACCGATATTCTCTAAGCAACCAAAGGTGGTCGTGCTCGTAGCGGCGCGCTGCTGAGGGGAGGCATCGGTTATGACGCATCAATCGGAACACTGTGTGTGTCCGTTCTTCGAAGGGAAGGATCGGCGCTGTGCCCAACGATTCAACTTGCAGCAACTCGGCGATGTATTCGACCAATGCCTCGATGCCTTCGAGGGTTGCCGCATCTATCAGCAGCTTACCGTCGGCGAAACCGATCGGCGCGGCTGCGACGTCCGGGCCGCCTGAACCCAAATCAACTCCCGCCTTCGATTGGCCGCGCGGGCTCACGGGTTTCATCGAATATCTGCGCAGCGAGTGCGGATTGGCTCCGAACACCATCGAAGCGTATCAACGCGACGTCGGCGAATTCGTCGACATGTTGATCGCGCGCGATGTGGTCGGTCCGCCGGCGCTCAGCATTCAAATCGTGCAGTCGCATCTGGTACGGCTCAACGAACGTCGGCTTTCGTTGGCGTCGGTCGCACGACATTTCGCGTCGATCAAAATGTTCCTGCGTTATCTGTTCATCACGGGCGCAATGCAGGAAGATTTCTGCAGCCTGATGGAAACGCCCAAGCGTTGGCAGAAGCTGCCGCATAGCCTGCCACGGCAACAGTTAGAAAAACTGCTCGAAGCGCCACAGCCGGGTGAACCGTACTTCGCCCGCGATCGTGCTATCCTGGAATTGCTATATGCAACGGGCATGCGCGTAAGCGAATTGGCATCACTAACGATCGACAGCTTGAACCTCGACATCGGTTATCTGCGTTGTTTGGGAAAAGGCAATAAGGAACGCATCATTCCGCTAGGTGGTCGCGCGATTGACGCCGTGCGGGCCTACATGGCGGGCTTGCGAACCTCGTTAACCGCCGCCACGCCGCATTCGCGCACGCTGTTTGTCTCGCGCACTGGCCGTGGCATGGATCGCACCAATATCTGGCGACTCGTCAATCGCTACGCAACGATGGTCGGTATCACGGGGCCGATCGGTCCGCATACGATTCGACATTGCTTTGCGACGCATTTGCTAGAGGGCGGTGCGGATTTGCGCATCGTGCAGGAGCTGTTGGGCCATGCCAGCGTTGCGACGACGCAGATTTATACACACGTCGATATCACGCGATTGAAAGGCATTCACTCGCGCTGTCATCCACGGCAGTAGCTTCAACGGGATAATCAATAGAAATTTGCGTGGCAATTGAATGGTGCAATTCAAAATGACTAATCCGATTGCAAAGCCTTCGACCAACTTCCCATCAACTTGTGATTGGTCATGTCGATCTGCAAGGGCGTGACGGACACGTACCCTTCCGCAACGGCGTGACGATCTGTATCCGTCTGGTCGCCGATGTTTTTGAAATCGCCGCTAAGCCAGTAGTAGGGTCGGCCCATCGGGTCTTCGCGGCGTTCGATGCGTTCGACCATATCGCGCGATGACATCGGCGCGATGCGCGTCCCGCGCGGCATGCCGTCCGTCAGTTCCGGAATGTTGATATTGCACACGCAGCCTGCGGGCAGATCGGTCGCGACCACCTGTTGGATAATCTCGTCGGAAATCTCCGCCGCTCGGTCGTAATTCATCTCGTCTGCCAGCTCGAGCGAAATCGCCACGGCGGGCACGCCCTTGATCGCCGCTTCCATCGCCGCCGAGACTGTGCCCGAATATAACACGTGTATGCCGGTGTTCAGGCCGCTGTTGATGCCGGACACGACCAAGTCGGGTAGTGGGTCGCACAAGGCGTGCATCGCCAATTTGACGCAGTCGGCAGGCGTGCCTTCTACGGCGGTGCCAAAGACATCGCCGTTGAGGCGAACCTCATGCCAAAGCACGGGGTGGCGGATGGTGATGGCGTGCGATCCGCCGGATTGGACGGTCATCGGCGCCACGATGCGGACGTCCGCCCGCTCGGCGAGCTTGCGAAAGATCGCCAGAATACCGGGCGCGTAGATGCCGTCATCATTGGTAAGCAGGATACGCATGGGCAGCGATTGTAGGTCCACTCGGGCATCCCTACAATTGAAGAGACAGCCCATCGGCAATGCATGTCGGCGGGTATGTGAGATCCAGGGATTCCTGTTTTTTCATGGTGCGCCAACCGCAACAAACCGAGCCTGCGCCCCGGCGCGGCATGTCCGACCATATGCGTACGTTTTTGACGCTGTTGGTGATGCTGCTAATGACGGGGCTGGTGCTTAGCGAATTGCTGCACGCCGATTTGGTGACGGACGACGATCGCGCGGCCGTGGTGCGCGGCAAGCTGTGGGCGTCGCATTACGATCAGGTCTGGCAACGCCTCGATAACGACGTGTCCGATTCATGGCACGAAGTATTCGATATCTTCGTCGATCAACGCGTCACACCGGTGAATAACACGTCAGGGTTCTATCAGCCGCTCGTGGCCCTGTCGCTGATGGTTGACGCGTTTACCGTGGACGATTGGCAGGCGCGCGGCTTCTTCTTTCATCGTACGAACTTAGCGATCCATTTACTCAACGTCGGGCTTGTGTTTGCGTTGCTGCGCCGCTGGGGCAAGGGTTGGTGGTGGCCCGCGTTATTGACGATGGTGTTCGCGCTACATCCGCTGCAGGTCGAGTCGGTCGCGTCGATCGCGCAGCGCATGACGCTGTTGGCGACAACTTGGGCGTTGTTGGCGACGCTTTGTTATTTGCGATATGCGACGACGCTCTATTCGCGCTGGATGGTCGCAACGATGATCGCCTACGCGGCGATTCTGCTGACGCGACCGTTGTTTATCGCTCTACCGGTTGTGTTTTTATTGCTGGACATTTGGCCGTTGCAGCGTCACGGCTGGCGACCTTTGTTAGAGAAGATTCCGCTGATCGGTTTGTTAATCGTAGGACATTTTTTGGTGCAGTCGATCCGGGCCGATGCGCAACCCGCGCAACATGAGATGTTGGGCGGTATCTCTTTACTGGTGCATTCACTGGCGGCGTTACTCGTGCGGCTCGTCGTGCCGATCGGGCTGCTACCGCATTCGCCGACGGACGTTAGTGTTGGTACGTTTGCCCTTGGCATGTGGTTTGACGCGTCGGTGCTCGCAGTGTTGATGCTGCTGGCGGCATGGGCGTTTCGACATCGAGCGCGTGGCTGGCTCGTCGGTCTCGGCGGATGTTTGTTGCTGGTCGCGCCAGCGCTACTACAAGCGCCGTACAGTTCGACGTTACTAAGCGACCAATATCTATACGCGGCGTTGATCCTGCCGTTATTGGCATTGAGCGCGGCGATCGGTCTGAATAACGAAGCGTTTCGACCGCGAATGCGACAGTGGGTGGGCGTGATCGGTTGCGCTGTGGTCGCGTCGTTGGCCGTCGGCAGTTACGCCCAATCGACGCATTGGACGACCGAACGGCTGATGGCCCTGCGCACGCGCGACTTGTATCCGGAGCGTGCGTTGGGTTACGTCAAGTTGGTGGAAGCGTACATTCGCGAAAACGACTTGGAAGCGGCGCTGGCGTATGCCAAGCGCGCCGCCGACAAAGAACAAAACGACGCGTCCACGCAGTTTTATCTGGGCACGTTGATGTTGCTCAACGAGAGCAGTCGCAGCGCCGACGCGATCGAACCGTTGCAGCGCGCCTTGAAAAACAATCCGGATTGGATCGAATGTTTGCAAAACTTGGCTGTTGCCTATGCACGCGGCGGCAAACCCGAAGAAGCGATTACGTATTACGAGCGCGCACGCGACCTGAGCCCGCAGTCGGCGGCAATTCGCGTCGGGTTGGGCAATGCGTATTTGAGTGTTGCCCGTTACGCGTCGGCGCGGGGTGAGTTTGCCGAAGCCTTACGCGTGACGAATGACCCGAACGCGCATTTGGGCTTGGCGGCGGCTTGGGCGGCACTCGATCTGCCGGAGTATGCGCTGCGACACCTAACGGCGGCCGTCGCGAAAAATCCGGACATGGTGCACGCGGCCGGGCGATCGCGGTTGTTGCGCAAGTATGCCGATCGCCCCGAGTTTGCGGACTTGATCGACACGACGCAGCAACCGATACAGACGGATTTGCCGTTTACGTCGACGGATACGTCATTCGGTTCTTAACGCTAGCCAAATCAATCGTATGAGCCAGCAAGACAAGAAAAACGAATCGATCGTGCTGTCGCGCGCCCAAAGTCGGCGCGTGGATCAGATCGCCATCGAAGACTACGGCATTCCCGGCATCGTGCTGATGGAAAACGCGGCGCGTAACGCCAGCGATATCATCTTCGAACAATTGCAACACCGACTGGCAAGTAAGGGAAACGCACCCACCGTCTTGATTGCGTGCGGGGGTGGTAACAACGGCGGCGATGGTTACGCCATCGCGCGACATTTACACAACCGAGGCGTTGAGGTGGCACTGATCGCTGCCGTGCCCGGTTCCAAGTTAAGCGGCGATGCAAGAATCAACCACGACATCGCTCAGCGTATGAATCTACCGATAGCGGCTTGGCCCTCGGGACCGTGTGATGCATGGTTAGCAAGCGAGTCGGCAGTCGTGGTTGATGCATTGCTCGGAACCGGCTTTAGCGGTGACGTACGGTCACCGATGGATGAATTAATCAATCGAATCAACGGTATCGATGCGTATCGCGTTGCGATTGATGTGCCATCGGGCTTGGATTGCCAATCGGGCCAACCGAGTAATGCGACCGTGCGTGCTGATATGACCGTGACGTTCGTTGCGTCCAAGACGGGGTTTACTCAATCAGCAGCCGAGCCATTAGTCGGGGGACTAAAGGTCGTCGATATCGGTGCGCCGAATGAGATCGTGCAGCGGGTGTTAGAACGCGATGGCTAATGCGTTAATCGTTCGACAGTTGCGGTTTCTCTGTGACGCGAATTGACCTATGAATGTCAATTTATCCTCTATTGCCAAAACAAAAAGCTGAATATATATCAAGCACTCCGCGCCGACGCTCTACAAAGCAACAACACCATCACCTCAACCTGCTCAACCACTGTGCCGTTTCCTCGACCAATCGATCGCTTAGCGCTACATCGCGCATGCCATGATCGCTGGTGTCGAGCACGACCAACTCAAACTCGGCGGCCGATTTCGTGAGCGTCGCTTCGTAAGCACGGGCATGATCGAACGGAACTTCCGTATCGCCGTTACCGTGAAAGATTAGCGTCGGGCATTCGGCAAGGGCGAGTTGCGTCGCTGCATCCTGATTCTCTTCCACAACCTGTTCGAAAAACGCCTGCCCCAGCCGCAGCCCTCGATGCGGGAGCCAGCCTTGTGCTCGCAACAGCGCCCACGCATCATCGTTCATATACATGTCGATCAACCGACGCGGATGGGCGACCGGCGCCCAGAGCGTTGCCGCCTTAAAGATGCGCGTCGCCCCCGCGATCCCGCTCGCCGTCACCGCTCCAAAGCTGCTCGCACACAAGCCGAGCCGCTGATCGTCGCACCAGGCTTGCTGTTGCACCCACGCCAACACAGCCAGCAAATCTTCGCGCATCGTTTGTGGAGTTAACTGGTCAAACGTGCCGCTGCTTTCGCCACAACCGGTGAAATCAAACGTCACGCAGCCAACGCCAAGCTCGACGAGGCGACGTCCCAATTGCGGGTAGCGATAACAAGAGCCGATGCGTGTGCCGGTCAGGCCATGACAACATATGACGACGGGCACGGGTGAGTCTGCTGAACCGTGCGGCAGGTATTGCGTAGAAGCGATATGACCGTCGGCCGTTTCGATGGCGTGCCAGTTAAGTGAGATGTTCATACTTGGCATCTTACGGTATGCCGTACATATGCGACGAGATTGTGAATTCAGTTTCGGCAACGGCCCAACTCAGATATACTTCGCAGTCAACTTACGAGGAACCCACCGCATATGCCCACGCTAGGTGTAAACATCGATCACGTCGCGACCGTGCGACAAGCGCGACGAACCGACGAGCCCGACCCGGTATGGGCGGCCGTCGAAGCGCAGCTCGGTGGGGCGTCGTGCATCACGTTTCATCTGCGCGAAGATCGACGCCATATCATTGATCGCGATGTGCCGCTGCTCAAAGGCGTCGTCAACGTCAAGCTCAATATGGAGATGGCCATCGCGCCCGATGTCGTCGCCATCGCATTAGAAACTCGCCCCGATCAATGCTGCCTCGTCCCCGAGAAGCGCGAAGAAGTCACGACCGAGGGCGGTCTCGATGTCGTGAAGATGCGCGACAAGCTAAAAGACGTCGTCAGCAAGCTGCGCGATGTCGGTAGCATTTGCAGTGCATTTGTCGAGCCCGATCCGGCGCAGATCGAGGCGGCAGCGGCTGTCGGCTTTGAAGTTGTCGAGCTATGGACGGGTGGATACGCCCACGCGGCGACTGCCGAAACGCGGATGATCGAGTTGGAAAAACTCGATCGCGGCATTTCCTTTGCCGAAGGATGCGGCTTACGTGTCCATGGCGGGCACGGTTTGACCTATCGAAACATCGGTCCGGTCGCAGGATTGACGGGCTTTGAAGAATTTAACATCGGCCACAGCATCATGGCGCGTGCCATGTTTGTCGGTGTTCGCACGGCGACTGCTGAGATGGTCGCCTTGCTCGATCAACACGGGTCAAAGGAGTAGTCCCATGTTTGATGGTTGCTATGTTGCGTTGGTGACGCCGTTTCGAGATGGGGACGTCGATCACGACGCCCTGACCGACTTGGTGAATTATGTCATTTCCGGTGGCGTCAGCGGGCTGGTCCCGTGCGGCACGACCGGCGAATCTCCGGCACTGACCGATGCCGAGCAGATCGATGTGATCAAAACCGTCGTGAAAGCAGCCAACAAACGCGTGCCGGTACTGGCCGGTACCGGCAGCAACTGCACCGCCAAAACCGTGAGCGCGTCGAAGGCCGCCGTCGAAGCCGGTGCCGATGCCGTGATGGTGGTTGCACCGTATTACAACAAGCCCAATCAAGCGGGGCTCTTCGCGCACTACGCTGCCGTGGCCGAAGCCGTCGCCTGCCCGATCGTGATCTATAACATTCCGGGTCGCAGCGCCATTGAAGTGTCGGTGGATACGATTGCCCGCTTGTACGATACCTACGCAAACATTGCGGCCATCAAGCACGCCACGGGCTCACTCAACGGGGCCAGCGAGTTGGCCGCCGCCTGCGATATCAAAATCCTCAGCGGCGACGACCCGCTGACGCTGCCGCTCATGAGCGTCGGCGCGCGGGGCGTGATCAGCGTCATCGGCAATCTGCTGCCGCACGAAATGTCGTCGCTGGTACGCTCGGCGTTGGAAGGTGATTTCGCCGCAGCGCGACAGTGGCACGCCCGGCTGTTTCCGACGATGCAGGCGATCATGGGGCTCGATACCAATCCGATTCCGATCAAGACGGCGCTGGCCATCAACGGTATGATGACCGATGAATTTCGGCTGCCCATCACGCAGATGGCACCCAAGCAGCGCGAACAATTGGAAACCTTGCTCACGACGGTCGCGTCGCAAGACGTGCGCCGCAGCGCATAGCCCGAATGCCGACGATGTCCGCTTCCGACGTAACTCCGACAGATGCCGCCCCCGCGGGCGACAAGAGTGATGCCCTCACGCCGGGGCATCATGTGGTGCGTCGGCTGCGGTTCTTTTGCGCAATGGCGGTCGCGGGCGTGATCTTCTGGCACTTTGGCTGGTGGGTGGCGCGACCGCTCGATGCGCAGTCGGCTGTTTCTTTGCTTACGCTGGAAAACGGTGTAATCGCCATGGCCGAATTGATCGGCCTCGCCGTGGTCGTGAGCGGTTTGGCCACGGCGATCTGCGGGGCGGGCGCTGCCGAGCGCGGGCCATTGGCCGTCGCCGTGGGTTTGGCAACGCTGGCGGCGCGCGGCGGTCGGATGGACATGCTGCTGCTGCAACGAATTTCGCATGTAAGCGTTAACAAATCCTTAGAAGTCTACCCCGTCGCCAGTTTGGTCGCCGAGACGTTTTTGTGGTTGGCGCTGATCGGCGTCGGGCTCGTGGTCGGGCGGGCGGTGGAAGGTTGGTACGCGGCCGATCGATCGACACCGGAAGACGGCCAGGAAGAAGCCACGCCGGGCATTCGTGAATGTTGCGGTGCGTTGGTCGTTGGCTGCGTCGTTGCGTGGTTCGCGCTGACGTTTGCCGCCGGTTCCGACGATCAACCGATTCGCGTGGGCCAGTTGTACTTCGCGTTGGTGATGGCGTTTCTATTTGCGGCACTGATCGGTCAATGGTTTTTCGAAGTCAGCAACCGCACGTTGATGTTGGCCGTTGTCGGTATCGTCGCGTTCGCGGGATATTGGTACGGCGAGCCCTCGAACCTGAGCATGGCGACGGAACTCGGCACCTATCTGCCGGTCGATAAACCCGTTGCGCGACCGTTGCCGATTGAGTATGCCGCCTTAGGCGCGATCGGCGTATTCCTCGAAGCGGATTTCATCGGCGTGTTGTACGTGATCGTCGGTTATCAACCGCACAAGCCGGAAGAAGCCGAAAAAGAAGCGGAAACCAAATCGGCCAAGGCTTAGTGACGAGCGTTTCGTTTCGACTCTTCAAATCGCGATAGTCCTTTATCCCAACCTCGCCAATACCTTCGGTAACTCCTGCCTCAACGCGCGCAGCGCATTGCCGCGATGGCTAATGCGATTCTTGTGCGCGGGTTCTAACTCGGCCGTCGTCTTATTTAACTCGGGCACGAGAAAATGCGGGTCGTAGCCGAAGCCACCGGCGCCGCGCGGTTCGTCGATGATGCGCCCTTCGATCGTGCCGGTGGTTTGGGCGAGCACGTCGTCACCGTTCGCGAGTGTGAGAATACAGCGGAAGCGGGCACTGCGTTGTTCGTCGGGTACGCCTTGCAATGCGGCGATCATCTTTTTGTTATTGGCGGCGTCGCGCTCGGCGCGGCTCGGTTTGCCCGGTAACTCGGCGTAGTAAGCCGATTGCACGCCCGGCGCGCCGTTAAGCGCGTCGACTTCGAGCCCCGAGTCATCGGCCAGCGTGATCATGCTGCTGTGCTTCGAGTAATAGGTTGCCTTCAACTGCGAATTGCCGGCGAACGTGTCCTGATCTTCGACGGGCTCGTCAATCGGCTGATCGAGATCGGCCAGCGTGTGCCAGCGAATGTGCTTTTCGGCGTCGGGCACTTCCGACAGTACGGCGGCGATCTCGCGGGCTTTGCCCGGATTATTGGTGGCAATCAGGATGTCGATGGTTCGGTCGCTCATGCTCGCAAAGGGTAGGGCGATTTTCATGCGCGGCAAGCACACGCACCGAGCGATTCCCCACCCTTCGCTGACGCGAAGGATGGGACACCCGGGGTGGATGGAACGTTCGGAAACATCGAAAGTCTACTCCCTCTCCCTCGCAGGGAGAGGGCCGGGGTGAGGGTTTCAGCCAACCGTAACGTCCCGCAACTCGGTCTGTTTCTCAAGTTGCGAACCTTAAACGTTCAAAGCCCGGCAGGTTCAACTCATAAAAATATGCGTCGTACTCAACCCCCAAATAGAAAACGCCCGTCGATTTGCATCGACGGGCGTTCCCCCCCAGAGAGAAACTCCACCTTAGGAGTTTCGTATCCCATTTGTGGCAGCGACCCGAGCAAGGTCGCGAAGCATGCGTGTTTACTTGCGGCGGCGGCGTGCCAACAGCGTGGCACCACCCAGCATCAGCAAGCCGGCGGTGGCCGGTTCGGGAATCGCGACGAACGCGACGGCCGCACCTAACTCGAAGACGTAACCCGGCGTCAGAGGGGCTACTGTGTTACCGGAACCGTCGTTGACCATGGTGGCAACACCCGGATTCAGGATGTTGCTCCACCGCCACGAGGCCGAGGTGCCGCTGGCAAGCATGTCGAAGTTGTAAGCGCTGGTGTCGCCATCAAGATACAGCGAACCCGGCACCTGAATGTCGATAAAGCCGTTGCCGAATTGGTTGTAGCTATTGCTGCCGGTCGTTTCGTAGAAGTGTCCACTGATGTCGCGGGTGAACGACGTGTAGAAGTTCGGCGAATTCAGCACCAACGGCATCACGGCTGCACCGTTGTCGAACTCGAAGCTCGAGATTTCGACATCGATCGGGCCACCGTTCGGGTCGAACAGCGAGTCCGGTCCGGGTAGGTCGATCAAGTTGGTGGTCAACGGTACGTCGATGTACCAGTGCGTCAGGCGGAAATCTTCCAGCGCACCGCCATCGGAAACGACTTTCAGAATGATCGGCGAACCGCCGGTTGTGGTGCCGATTTGCGTATGGCTTTCGCGCGTACCGTCGACGAAGATCGGCGACAGGTCGCTCAGGTCGCCGCCGGGGCCGATCGTGACGGTATCTTTGGCGATTTGATTCCCGCCCTGCGTGACGGTGATTTCGAAGCTGCCGGTCGGGTTGCCAACCTGAGCGTGTGCGGTGCTTGCGAAAGCGGCCATGGCCAAGGCTGCGACGGCGGACCATCCTAATTTAGACAGTTGTCGAAACATAATCTTACTCTCCCCTGATCCTGTGGATAGACGAACGGCGCAACGCGACCGTTGTGCGGTTAATCGTTGCCGATTGCCAACGAGGCGATCGGTTGCAAATATGAGGGAGCAGCTGCCGTGCCAGTGTGTGCGAGGCGCCCGGCGGGGCTGGAACGGGCCGGTAAATACGGCACGTCAAGCGGTATGACACATCCTATGCAGGCAAGTTAGCGGTTGTCGCGATTATTCGGAAAAAATGTTGTGTCGGCGCGGCGCAACACGGCTGTGGCCTTCGCGAGACACGCAAGGGCGTGGGCGTGGCGTAATTTAGACAATCCGCTAACTCGGACGTTTATGTTATCGGGACGGTGTGTCGTCGCCTTCGCGATTGGCTTCGAGCAAATCCCAGATGCGATTGGTGAGCGGATCGAGGCCGCGACCGCTAACGCCTGAGATGCCCAACACCTCGCAATCCAGCTCAGCCGCCAATTCGGCAAGCTCGGGCGGGTCGGTCTTACCGGCAAGGTCGAGCTTATTGGCCACCACCAACTCAGGCTTGGACGCCAACGTCGGGCTATACGATTCAAGCTCATTGCGAATCGTGCGGTAGGCTTCGGCAGGCGTGGGGTTACCCTCAAGCGGGAAAAGATCGATCAGGTGCACGATAACGCGCGTGCGTTCGATATGGCGCAGGAACTGATCGCCTAGCCCAATGCCGTCGTGGGCACCTTCGACCAAGCCGGGCACGTCGGCCATCACGAAACGGCGAAAGCCCGATAGGCTAACGATGCCGAGATTGGGCACGAGCGTGGTGAAAGGGTAGTCCGCAATCTTGGGCTTGGCCTTGCTCACGCGCGAGAGCAGCGTGCTCTTACCGGCGTTGGGCAGGCCGACGACGCCGACATCAGCGATGAGTTTGAGTTCGAGACGCAGCCAACGCTCTTCACCGGGCGTGCCCGGCTCGAACTCGCGCGGTGCCTGATGCGTGCTGGTCGCAAAGCGGGCATTACCCTTGCCGCCGATGCCGCCGCGCGCCACGCATACGCGGTCGCCATCGATCGATAGGTCGCGCAGTAGCAAACCATTATCGCGGTCGAATACGAGCGTGCCCGTCGGCACCTTTACGAATTCGTCTTGGCCCTTCTTGCCGCTGCAGTTCGCGCCCATGCCGGGGCGACCGTTTTCGGCCGTCCAGTGATGGTGGCCAGTGAAATCGACAAGTGTCGACATTTGCGGATCGGCTTCGAGATAGACACTGCCGCCGTCGCCGCCGTCACCGCCGTCGGGGCCGCCCTTGGGGACGTACTTCTCGCGCCGAAAGCTGACGCAACCATCGCCGCCTTTGCCCGAACGCACACAGATTTCCGCTTCGTCGATAAATTTCACTGGGTTGAACCTCGGAGCACGTTGAATGCGCTAATCATCGTCCTGATCGGGAGGATAGAGGTCCATTTCTTCCATCCACTTCGGTATCGGGTGTACCACAACCGTGTTCGCTGCCAAGTCGCCGATGCGTTGATTGTTACGCGTGAACAGCATCATCATCATGACCGTCGCGACGATGCCGGGCGTTTGCAGCGACAAAACCAACACGCGTACCAGATTGCGGACCAACAGTTGGCGACCCGTCGCGGCGGAGCCGTCCACGCTAAGAATGCGGCAGTTCAACACCCGTTTGCCCATCGACGCATGGCCGAGCGCTTCCCATACGAAGCAGTTCAAGCCATACAACACAACCAATGCGATCCACCAGGATTCAAACCGTTCGTTCATTTCCGGGTCGCCCGAAGGTTCGTTGAACAACTCTAAGAACAGCTTCGGATCCTGCCATTTGAGCAACAAGAACCACGCGGCGAACGGAATCGCCAGGTCGATCAAAGCACCCACGCCGCGCTTCCAAATCGGTGCGGGCATAAACCCGGCTGGCAGATTGGCCCGACGCAGAATCTCATTGCGGCGCGACGACCAAACGACCGTCAAAATGCCCAAAGCGATCAGCGTTCGCAAAAACTCGCCCGTCGTGGCTTCGTCACCGATCTTTTGCTCTTGTTCGTTTGAAAGCGGCGCGAATCGCGCAACGGCGTCATCCGTGAGCGGCGCCATCACGAAATCGATACGCCTGTCATCGCGCACGCGTGCGATTGCGAGTCGATCGTTCACCAACGCGTAACTGCTGCTGTTGTCGGCGAGTTTGAGTAACTCGCTGCCGTCGCGCATGGGAGAAGTGGTGTTCCAACCGTCCGCCGATTGTTGGGCGATGCGAATGCGTTCGTACTGCGATGGTGCGTCTGGATTGTCGGCATTGGCTAATGCGACGACCAATCGTTGCGCCTTGTCGAAACCCGCACAAAGCGAGTTGGCCTTGGCGCTGTTGGGCACGGTATCAACGGCTGACCATGCATCGTCACCATAGGTTGCAAATCGCAACGGTGATTGGTTCCCGCCGACGATCAGGGCGACGCCACGGTCGCGCGCGGCCAGCGTGTAGGACTTGCCGTCTTTGGTTAATGCATCAGGCACGGCAAGCCGTCGCCAGAATCCGTCCTTTAGTTGGAGCAGGCTCAGCCGCGACTTTGGTCGATCGCTGTCCGTAGGGGCGCTGGTCGTGGGTTGCGTTGTAGATGACGGGTCCAACAAACCATCCGTCTCAACGAGGAACCAACAGATACGCGCCGCACGATCGCCTGCCACAGCCAACGGCGGCAAGTCGGATTGTTGCGCGAATAACGCGTCGGTCGCCGAACCGTTCTCCAAGTGATAGCGAAACAGCGATAAATCGGAATACAGCAGGCGTAACACTTCGGCGTCGGCCAAGGCAAAGCCGACTTCACCGAGCACGGGCTCAAGGCGATAAGTAGACTCGGGCATGGTGCCCGTCATCGCCTTGTCGGTTTCAACGACCCAGAAGCGTACCTCTGGCAACGCGTTGTTCTGCGGTTGCGATGCACCGATGACGAACACGTGCGTTGCATTGGCAGCGACGAAGGTGCGCTCGGCGCGCCACTCATCGCCGCGCGTTTGAGCGACGCATGCGCATAGCACGAGAGCGCCGACCCACAGCGTAGGACGCGTCTTACAAATAAGGCGTTGGAACAAGCGGGCTATCAATCGTCTTCCGCCTCGGTGGGTTCATTGGCGGTGATCGGCGCATCCGTCGGCGGTGCAAGGGCCTCATCGAACTCCGAATCGATACCCGTCGGCACGACCGGCTCGCCGCCGAAGTCGTTCCAGCCGGCATCCAACGAATCGCAATCGGCATCGATGCGGAAGATGTTTTGCGCCACACTCGATGGCAATGGCGGGCTTTCGATGGGCCGTGCAAAGGCCGAGTCTTTCAGCTTGGTCGAATCGATCCCGCGATAACGTCGCACTGCCAAAGAGAGCTTACTACCTTCGATGGGCCAAAAGACCGAGACTTTATGTGCTAGCAACGGGCCATCTTCATAGGCAGGCTGATAATCCGTCAGGCTCGCCGTCATCGCCTTGCGACCGTACTGATCGAAAAAGGCAACCAACTCAACCAAGTAGGGCGCTTTGCGCGATATCCAGTATTCCTGCACCGGCTCGGGCAGGCCATCCGCCGTTAGCCGGACGTATTGCAAAATGTCGAAATTCTTACCGCTGCGACGAATCGGCCCGATCAGGTCGGTGCCTTCCGTCTTCGGTAAGCCGATGCCGAGCGCTGCGACCAACTCATCGGGGCGCACCAACACGCGTTGCGCGCAGGGCTTGTTGGCATGTTCGTAACGACCCCACCACATGCGATTGATTTCGGGCTCGACCCACGCCCAAAACTCATCGCGGTTGGAACCGATCTGCATCACTTCGCCACCCACGCCGGGGCGCAGCTTGATCAGCAAGTTGCGCGGCTGGCTGTAGAGCAACGAACCTTCAAGGTTGTACGCGTGTTCTTTTTTGTCTTCGTCAACGATGCGCGCCACAACCTGCACGCTGTTCGACCACAACGCCTGATCGAGCTTCGCGGTATTCTCTTTCAGCGTGGCGACGATGTCTTCGTTGGATCGAGGACGTTCTGGCGTGGGTGCCGGAGTATCGTCAACGACGTCTTTCGTCTTACCGTCGCAACCGGCCCACGCGGCGACCAAAGACACCGTCAGAAAAATCGACCAACAGCCGCGACGCTTGAATGCTTCAGAGTTTTTCATCGCGCTTCCTCGCTGGTGGTTTCCAATGCTTCGCCGTCTTCAGCCGTTTCTGCAACCGCTTCGTCACCATCCGGCGTTTCAGCTTCCGCGGCTTCATCCGTCTGCTCGTCGCCATCCGCCTGATGGGCTTCTTCTTCCGCGATAAAGTCGGTGCTCAACACGGCACCGAGTTGCACGCTCACCTCGGTGATCTCATCTTCGCCCAGACCGGGGTTAACGACGAGGTAGCTCTTCTTCTCTTTAAGTAAACGCATCGACCAGACTTCGCGTTCCCCATCTTGCTTGGACGATTCGTATTTTAACAGCCGCTTTCGGAGCAGAATCAGGCTCAAGACAAAGCGGAATCGCAGTTTGGCGTCTTCGGTGGCGTTGCCCAGCCGCTTGAAAAACTCAACCAGCAGCGAATCATCGACGAACGTCTTCTTGGGCTCGTCCTTGTTGGGCATCTTCGTTTTGAAATGGCAAACGGCCGATTCGGGCGCGCCTTCCCAGGCGTCGGGGGCGATATCGCGCCGCTCGAAGCCGCTCTCGGTCTCGACGACGATCGAATAAAACTCGTCGCCCGGCTCGAACTTCCGACCGGTGATCGAGCAGGTGCCGTCCGTGCGCGCCACTTCGATCTCAGACATACGAACCATCCCTCTGGCCGACGCCGATTGCAGCGCGGCAAACCATTGACAAAACGCTATTTAAGAAAGGGGTAGCGTACTGCCAAATGGGCTAAATCGCCACCTTTGCAGGGGCGGAAACGGCGCTGTTGGGCGCAAAGAAAAACGCCGCCGGGTGTCATCAATTGACCCCGACGGCGTTTATGAAGTTTGAATTATTCGGCCAGCGCTTTACTGCGCAAATTTGCTCGGATCGAGATCGCCCAGACCTGAGCCCCAGTCGATCGTTAGCCCGCCGCGGCGCTTCTTGTTGCGACGCTTCTCGGCGGCAGCACGCTCCTGCTCGATCTTGGCCAACTCTTCCGCCGTCGGTTCGGGCGGCGGTTCCTTCAGGCTGAGCCCGATGCGTTTGTGCTCGGTATCGAGCTTCACGACGCGGGCCTCGACCTCATCGCCTGCCTTCACCACGCTTTCGACCTTGGCGACGTGCTTGTCGGACAGCTCGGAAATGTGAATCAGCCCGTCGATGCCATCTTCCAGATTGACGAACGCGCCGAACTCCGTCGTGCGAACGACCTTGCCTTTGACTTTGCTATCGACCGGGTACTTGTTGGCAACGACCAGCCATGGGTCTTCGCTCATCGCCTTGAGACTGAGCGAAATCCGGTGCTTCGAGGCGTCGCAGTTGATGATCTTGGCTTCGATCACGTCGCCTTCGTTAACCACTTCCTTCGGCGAGCGCACCTGCTTGGTCCAACTCATTTCGGCCAACGGTAGCAAGCCATCGAGGCCGGGCTCAAGCTCGACAAACGCGCCGAACTTTGCCAAGCGGACGACGCGACCGTTGATCGTTGAGCCTTCCTGATATTTCTCTGCGGCGTTGGTCCACGGATCGACCTTCATCTCTTTCAGGCTGAGCGAAATCTTGCCCTTGTCCTGATTGACTTTGATCACCTTCACTTCGACTTCGTCGCCGATGTTTACCACGTTTTCGGGCTTTTCGACGCGGCCCCAGCTCATATCGGTAATGTGCAGCAGGCCGTCGATTCCACCAAGGTCCACAAACGCTCCAAAGTCGGCGATATTCTTGACGATCCCTTTTCGGACCTGACCGACTTCCAGTT
>JAUIHO010000256.1 GCA_030432035.1 Phycisphaerae bacterium | reverse complement strand
CCACGCTGAGCCAGTTGGGTTACATGGTGTTCGGCATGGGCGTCGGCGCGTGGACGGCGGCGCTGTTCCACCTGATCACGCACGCGTTCTTCAAGGCGATGTTGTTCCTCGGCTCCGGCCAAGTCATCGAAGGTTGCCACCACGAAAAGAACATCATGAAGATGGGCGGCCTGCGGAAGAAGATGCCGTTCACTTGCTGGACGTTCTTCATCGGCGTGTTGGCCATTGCAGCGGCGGGTCTTCCATCGTTCCATATCGGTCTTGGCGGTTACTTCAGCAAGGACGAAATCCTCGCCGTTGCTTACGAGCGTGCGTATAACATGGGTGACGCGCACGCGGGCGATCATTCCAGCGATCACGGTGACGGTCACGGCGGCGACGACCATGGCGATAGCCATGCGGAAGACCATGGTGATGGTCACGCAAACGCCGGCGTAGAGATTCAACATAAGCAGTTGGCGTTGGGTGATGTGCAGTTCGTCAGTGCCGGTGGCGTGTTTGATGTGCTATCCGCCGCCGCTTCGACGTCGATTGCCGCAGGCGATGCACATGGCGGTCACGAACCGCACGGCACGCCGGATAAGCTCGCCATCGCTCAAACGCTGCCACATCTGCCCAAGTGGATGTTCTGGTTGCCGATCGCCATTGCCTACATCACGCCGTTCTACATGATGCGCTGTTGGTGGCTCACCTTTATGGGTAAGCCGCGCGATCAACATGTTTACGATCATGCCCATGAAGTGAAACTGATGTATGTGCCGTTGGTCGTGTTGGCCGTGGGTACGTTCGTTAGCAGTTACTTCATCTTCCGACCATTGATTGCACATGCCGGTGCCGAGGCTGCCGATGCAGCCGCCGTTGTGGCGTTTGATGGTGAAGCACACAGCTTTGCCGAGATTCCCGGCCAGTCGATGCTGACGCTGACGCACGGTGACGGCTGGGCCAATCCCCACAAGGCGCTGGTCCCGATCGTCGGATTTGCATTCGTCATCGGTATGGGCTTTGCCATGCTGCTCTATCGCAACGGTCCTGGTTTTGCGGGGCGAATGTTGGAGAAGAGCAAGCTGTTGCGCGCGACGCACTATGCATTGAGCGAGCGTTTGTTTATCGACGCCATTTACGATCGCGTCTTTGTTGGCGGCACGGTGTTGCTCGGCAAGTTCTGGGCGTTCATCGATAACGTCGTGGTCGATGGCATCGTGAACGTAACTGGCTACGCCACCAAGGGCATCGGTGTGTTCACCGGCAAGCAGCTCGACATGGCGGTCGATCAACGCGGCTTTGGTCTTGTCGATGCGTTGGCCGACGGTATCGCAAAACTGATTTTCGATGCGGGTAATGAAATCCGCCGACCGCAGAATGGTCGCGTGCGGAATTACCTGCTGTGGACGGCGGGCAGCGCCGCCCTCGTGTTGATATGCGTGATCTATCGCGAGCCCATCGGTAACGGACTGACGTATGTCGGTCGCGCCGTATGGACGAGCGTGAAGGGTATTGTGGCGTTCGCGGGTTAGCCGCGCGGGATGGTCCCCAAGCCCTAGAAGGGCAGGGGCACCAAACAGAGCCGCGCCCGTAAGGAAGCGGTTACCGTCGGATGTTTCGGGGTCGTCCCGAATGTCCCCCAGCCCTAGAAGGGCAGGGGCACCCGACGGTGTGAACCACCGGTTACAAACCGGTGCCACAGCGCGGACGAAACAACGTCAGCGCAGCAGAAACGACAACCGGCTCCGCCAACGATTTGGCGCGGCCACTGACAACATACGTGAGTAAGACGGGAGTCTTAACGTGTCGCTACTCAACTGGATTATCTTCTTACCGCTGATCGGCATGGTCGTCGTGCTGGTCGCACCTTCCGAGATGGCAAAGCGCATCTCGTGGGTGACGACGTTCGTCGTGTTCCTGCTCTCGCTCATGCTCTTCCCGCCGTTCCTCGATGGTTCCGCCTTCGAAGGTGGTTACGGCGACGCGATGCAGTTCGAAAGCCGCACCACGTGGATCCAGATCGGCGGCGACCAACTGTCCGACGGCACGTATGAGGGCGGTTTGAAGATCGAATGGTACGTCGGTCTCGACGGCATTAGCTTCCCGCTCGTCATTCTGACGACGCTGATCACGTGGCTCGCCTCGTGGACCAGCTTCGTCATTACCAAAGCCGAGAAGGGCTATTACGCGTTATTCCTGTTATTAGAGACCGGCGTGTTGGGCACGTTTTGTGCGCTCGACTTTTTCGTGTTCTACATCTTCTGGGAAGTGATGTTGCTTCCGATGTACTTCCTCATCGGTGTATGGGGCGGCAAGAAGAAAGAGTTCGCGGCGATCAAGTTCTTCATCTACACGCTGGCCGGCTCGGTGTTGATGCTGGTCGCACTGATCGCGATGTTCTTCGCCAGCGCGGAAGCAACGGGCACCGGCACATTCGATTTGATTACGCTCGCGACCAATGGCGCCATCAGCACATATTTCAACGATCCCAGCCACACGTTCCTGCTCGGGCGTAGCTTCGCATCCGTCATGTTCGTGTTCCTGTTCATCGGGTTCATGATCAAGGTGCCGCTCTTCCCGTTCCATACTTGGTTGCCGTTGGCCCACGTCGAAGCTCCCACGCCGATTTCGATGATTCTGGCAGGCGTTTTGCTCAAGCTCGGTGCGTACGGCTTCCTCCGCGTGTGTTATCCGATCTTCCCGGCGGCGGGCGAACAACTCGCCTTCCTGTTGGCCACGCTCGGTGTTATCAACATCATCTACGGTGCCTTCTGTTGTTTGGCGCAGACCGACTTCAAGCGGCTTGTTGCCTATAGCTCGATCAGCCACATGGGCTACGTCGTGCTCGGCATCGCCGTGATGACCGACATCGGTTTTCAGGGTGCCATGTTCCAGATTTTGGCCCACGGCATTTCCAGCCCGATGTGCTTCTTCTTGGTGGGCGTGATTTACGATCGTGCTCACCATCGCGAGATCAATCGTTTCGGCGGCCTGTGGTTGCAGATGCCCAAGTATGGCTCACTGGCCACGCTCGGTTTCTTTGCCTCGCTCGGCCTGCCCGGGCTGTGCGGTTTCATCGGCGAAGCGTGGGTGTTGCTCGGCACCTTTAACGCGCCATTCAGTTGGGCCAAGCCGATGGCGGTCGTTGCCGCGTTTGGTGTTGTTCTAACTGCCGCTTACATCCTGTGGATGATTCAGCGCGTGTACCTAGGCGAGAAGAAGGAAGAGTACGCCGGATTCCCCGATGTCACGGCGCGCGAAACGGCGATTCTCGTGCCGATGGCGATCCTCGCCATCTTCATGGGCATCTTGCCGAAGTACACCTTCATGTTGATGAACGGTTCGATCGATGCCGTGCTTGACGTTATCAAATCGACGGCAGGCACTGCCGCCGTTGCGTTAGGAGGCTAAGCGTGACGACCGTGTCCCACGCAATGCTAGCCCAAATGTGGATGCCCAGCGGCGATGAGTTGAGCCGCATCGCGCCGCTCTTTTCGTTGGTGGCAACGCTCGTCGCGATTTTGCTCGGCGCGCTCGCCGTCGGTCGCAGTGCGCGCGTGTCGGCGGGCATTGTGACGATCGGTACGCTCGTAACCGGTATCCTCGCGTTCCGCGGGTTGACCGAATTCAGCGGCCCCTGGCAGGGCTTTGACGGCAGCGGCTCCGGCAACAGTCCGATGCTCGTCGCCGATGCATTTAGCTACTTTTTCATGCTGGGCCTCAGCATCTTTATGCTTGTCATCACCGGCATGTGGTGGTTGGGCCAACAAAGCAGCTTGCCCGAGCGCGAAGTTCCCCGACAAGACCCGGTCGAGTTCTTCGTGCTCTTCGTCGGTAGCGCCTTCGGCATGGCGCTGATGGTCAGTACGACGAACTTGCTGATGATCATCCTCGCGATCGAAATGGCATCGCTGCCGTCGTACGGTATCACGGCGTTCCGCAAACAGAATTCGCTCGCCGCCGAAGCGTCGCTCAAATACGTTCTGTTCGGCGCGATCACCAGCGCCATCATGATCTACGGCGCGTCGCTCTTGTACGGTTACTTCGGCACGCTCGACGTTGCCACGCTAAGCGCCGGCATCGCACAGGCATATAACGAATCGTCCGGCGGTTCGACGGTGTTCGTCACGACGGCGCTGTTCGCATTTATCGTCGGCATCGGTTTCAAAGTTTCCGCCGTACCGTTCCACTTTTGGTGCCCCGATGTGTTCCAAGGTGCATCGATCGAAGTAACCACATGGCTGAGCGTTGCGAGTAAGGCCGCGGGTCTCGGTTTGCTTCTGCGGATGATAACCGTGCTGGTCAACGGCAATTCGTTTGTCACGCCGCAAACGCTCGACTACATGGCGCAGGCCATTGCCGTCATGGCGGCAGTCACGTGCACCGTGGGTAACCTGAGCGCGTTTCGCCAGACCAACTTAAAACGCCTGCTGGCGTTCAGTTCGATCGCACATGCCGGTTACATGCTGATGGCGGCGGCGATTCTCTGGCGACCCGCTGCTGGTATTGAAGCAACCACGCACCCGGCTTTCAGCGCCATCCTTAGCTACATCATCATCTACATGCTGATGAACATCGCAGCCTTCGGCATCGTCGCCATGGTCTATTGGGCCACGGGCAGCGAAAACATCGAAGAGATGAGCGGCATGATTCGGCGCAACAAGTTAATCGCGCTGTGCATGATCGTTATTCTGTTCAGCCTCGTCGGCCTGCCGCCGTTTGGTGGTTTCATCGCGAAGTACTTCCTGCTATTCGCCGTTTGGGAAGGCGGGTTGCAGTGGCTCGTGATCGTGGCCGTGCTTAACACGCTGATCAGCCTTTACTACTACGCCCGCGTCGCCCGCACGATGGTCTTTACCGACAGCGGTAAGCCCGATTTGCACGTGCCGCTGGCCGGTCAAGCAATGGTCGTTGCTTGCACGTTGTTGGTGCTGCTGACCGGTACGTTCCTGGCCGGCAATCTGAAATCGATTTCCGATCGCGGTGCGAAGAACCTTTATGCGGTCGCGCCGGTGAGCAAGTCGGTGCAAACCGCCGATGCCAGTGGCCCACAAGCCGCGCTACCGGCCGCGCCGGAAGATGGCGACGATGATTCCGTCGCCGATACGAAATAACGTTGGAGCGTTTCGCGAGTTTCGAACCATGGACAACAAGACCGTCATCGACACGCTCAACAGTCTGCTTGCCGTCGAATACAGTAACCCGCTCGGTCGGCTGCGCGAAACCGGCGTCTTCGTGTCGATCGGCTCATCGGCCGATCGCGCCGCCGTCAATCGCTTGCTGTCCGAAATCGCATTGCACGAAAAACGGCTGGCCGATGCGATTCTCGCCCGCCGCGGCACGCCCGTTCAACGCCGCATCGACATCAGCACCGGCGGTTTCCATTACCTCACGCTCGAATCGTTGATGCCGACGATTATGAAGTCGGTCCGCACGTTGATCCGCGCTTATGAAAACGCCGGCGCGACGGGCGACGACGCTGCCGATAGCATGATCGGCACGCACCTCTCGACCTATCAGAAGATGCTCGAAACCTTCGAGCGCATGCACGCTCATCTGGTCGCCGCTAAATAAGTCTTTAAACGCCTGCGTTGCATTCCGTCGCCCAGTCAGCACAATGGCGGCATGTACTCGTTACTCATCCTATTCTTTGTGCTGGCCATCGGCTTTTCGTTCCTCTGTTCGCTTTGGGAGGCGGTGCTGCTCAGCATCACGCCGTCGTTCGCGCAGATCAAACAGCAGGAAGGCAGCAGCCTCGGCACGCATCTGAAATCATTTAAGGAAAACATCGACCGACCCCTGTCGGCGATTCTCACGCTCAACACCATCGCGCACACGGTGGGCGCAATCGGCGTTGGCGAACAAGCGACGCGTATCTGGTCGGAAACCAGCCCGTTTATCACGTCGTTCGTTGTGCCTGTCGTGATGACACTCGCGATTTTGGTGCTCTCGGAAATCATCCCCAAAACGATCGGCGCGACCTATTGGAAATCGCTGGCGGGCTTCACCGTCACGTCGTTGAATTTCATTATCACGGTGTTGCTGCCGTTGGTGTGGTTGAGCCAATTCATCACGCGACTGGTTAAGCAGGACAAGGCCGAAAGCGTGCTATCGCGGTCGGATTTTATGGCGATGGCTGAATTGGGCGCGCGCGAGGGCGTTTTCGAAAAGCAGGAATCGACGATCATCCATAACCTGCTTCGGTTCGATACGATTCGCGTTAAAGACATTATGACGCCGCGGACCGTGATGAAGACCGCCCCCGAAGATCAAACCATTGCCGCCTTTTACGAAGCCAATCCCGAGTTGCGCTTTTCGCGCATCCCCATCTTCGAGCATGCCACGGCCGATCGCATCGTAGGGTACGTGTTGAAGGATGAACTGCTTTCGCAACTCGTCAACCAAAACGGCGCCGCGCCGCTATCGACGATTCGCCGCGAGATCATGGTCGCGCCCGAATCGATGCCGATTCCCAAATTGTTCGAGCGCCTATTGCAACAGCGCGAACACGTAGCGCTCGTCGTCGACGAGT
>JAUIHO010000255.1 GCA_030432035.1 Phycisphaerae bacterium | reverse complement strand
TTCCAGTTCGATCAGAAACGCCAAACCGACGATTTGGCACTCGAATTGATCAATCAGATCGCAACTAGCCTTCATCGTGCCGCCGGTCGCCAACAGGTCGTCGATCATCAATACGCGCGAGCCGGGGCGAATCGCATCCTTATGAATTTCCAACGCATCAGTGCCGTATTCAAGTTCGTACTCGGCGCGAATCTTATCGCTCGGCAACTTGCCCGGTTTGCGAATCGGCACGAAACCGGCCGACAGGTTGCGCGCGACTGCCGTGCCGAAGATAAAGCCGCGACTTTCCGCTCCCACGACCAAATCGACATGTTCGTGACGGTACGGTTGCGTTAGATATTCGACGGCGATCGACAGCCCCGCCGGGTGCGCCAATAGCGGCGTGATGTCTTTGAAGATGATGCCCGGCTTGGGGAAATTCGGAATGTCGCGCACCAATCGCATCAGCGCTTTGACATCGGGAATGGGCATATTGATATCGTGATGCACGTGTTGAGCCATCATCGCATGAAACCTTTCGCCTAGGCGTTGGTCGAATAACTGCCCGCATCGTACAAGGTGAGGATCGATTCGTCAGCGGGCAGCGGGCTTCAATAAAATCGTGCTACCATCGGCCAGCCCGAGCATCAAGTCCCCCGTCATGCCGACCAGCACTTCAGCGCGCGACGCATCGATCGGTCGCCCATTGACGCGCACCACCACATCACCAGGCGCCAGCCCCGCACGCGAGGCGGACGAATCCGCATCGACGCGCAATACCAACAACGACGGCTCCGGCAGATTCGCGGCCGAACGCACCGATGGCGACAGCGCACCGAGCGTCGCCCCACGCAGCGAAATCTCTTCCGTCGGCAACCCAGGGTCACTCACTTCCGGACGGCGTACCAGCGTAGCCGTTACATGCCGCGACGTCTCACCACGACGCAGCGTGAGCTTCACTTGTTGCCCAACAGCCCCCGCGCCGACCAAGCGGATGAACTGATCGACCGACGCGACGACGTGGCCATCGACGCCAATAACGATATCCCCAGTTTGCACGCCCGCGATCGCTGCCGGCCCCCCGGTGAAGACCGACGCGATTCGAATGCCAATCCGCCGACGCAAGCCGAGCGCCTCGCGTAACTGATCGGATATCTCTTCGACTTCCACGCCAAGGTAGCCATACTCAACCACTTGCCCGGCCTGTAACAACGAGACGATATCCCGATTGCGCGCGTTCAACGGTGTCGCAAACGAAAACGCCGGGGCCGCTCCGCTGCTCGCAAAGACTGCCGTCATAATGCCGACCAACTCGCCCCGCGCGTTAAACAACGGGCCGCCCGAACTGCCCGACGTCGCCGCCAGATCGGTCACCAGCATCTCGCCGAAGTACCGGTCTTCATCTTCACCCAACGACGCAGGCAAGGGGCGTCGCAACGCGCTCACCATGCCGTGACTTGCCACGGCATGACCGTCTTCGGCCAAGCCCATCGGATTACCAAGCATCATCAAGAACGATCCGCGGCGCAAATCGTCGGCATCCCCCATGTCGCAAGCGCGAATCGCCACGTCATCGACGCGCAACACGGCAAGGTCGCTACGCCGATCGGCAGCGATCAATCGCGCCGTGTGCCGCGACCCATCTGATAAAACAACATAAATCGACGTCGCTCGATCAATCGTGTGCTGGCTGGTGAGAATGCTGCCGTCGGATCGAATGCACACGCCGCTGCCGACGCTCATAAAGATGCCGCGCGGCGCGCCGCCGAAGCCATCCATCCCCGTCGGTCGCCGCCCTGCCTCGACCGTTACGACTGTCGGGGCGACGGCTTCGATCAACTCGATCAGGCTTCGTTCGCATTCGGCAGGTTTTGCAAAATCGTTGGTCGGAGTTGGCGGAATTGACGAAGGCGGCTGAATTGCGTCGCTTCCGCTCGTGGCATTGTCGGCGACGTCGTTCGCCATAAAGGCATGTGCGACACCCGGCCGCATCTGCCCTGTCGCGATCGATATGATGCATATAATCGCTAGCGACACGCGTCTTCCCTTCAACCATCAATACCTGTACGTACGCACGCACAACACAACACCCGATTCAACCGGTCGCCCATTATACGGGTGTGTCGATTCTCGGTTTACCACCGATTTCGAGTCAAATAATGGCGCAAAAAAAGACCGGCCCGTCGGGTGCACCCCGTTAGGCCGGTCTCGTGTCAGATGAAGGTTGCTTGCCGATCCGTTAGCGCGAGAGCTTAAAGTCAATTTCGTCGCCGTTGCCCGAATTGAACTTATCGATCAGCGTGACCGAATCGGGCACCAAGAACAGAAACGCAAACCAGCGTTCGTCTTCGGGCGCATTGGCGAGTACATCCGCCGTGATCTTCTCGAGCTTCTTGCCGGAAATCGCGCGCTCCGGAACTTCATTCAGAGCGTTAGGGTAATACTGAACCTCAAAAACCCACTCGCCGTTGACGTTGGCGATGGCATAGTTGCCGATGGCGTAGTGCTTTGCGCCGTTGATATCGACGACGTAGGTTTGCGCGGCAACCCGCTCGGCAAACTTGATGGCACGGCCGTACATGCTCTTGGCACGCTGATCGTTAAACGACACCTGCACCATGCGGTAGCCGCTCGGCACTTGAAACGAGTCGATATCGGGGAGTGGCGTTCCGTAGTTTTCCGGCACGTCGAACACCAAATGGGCGCCGCCGGGAGGACCAAACTTGTTGTTCTGCACGTGCGGCTGCACCTTCGGATCGCTCGACGGCAGCGGCAATGGAAGTGAATCGCTAAATCCGCTGAACGCCAACGACGCGACATAGCCCTGAATCTGCGTAAGCGTGCGGTCCGAAGCGCTCGCTAGGGCGCGCTCCGACTTTGCCTCCACCGGGCCGTCCTCATTGCCCAACGGCCGCGCGGCATAACTCGGCGTTTCCTTGAGCGGTTTCGACGGCACCAACGCCTTGGCACCATACTTAAACGCGACGTACCAAGGCTTGAAGCTCGTGGGCACCTTAAATGCAACCTGAAACTCCCAACCGTTATCTTTGGCGACCACCTTAGTAGCGTTATCGCTCAACACAAAGTCCGTCAACGGGCTGAAGAACACCAAGCGCTCGCGCTGGCTGTCGCCAACGGGGAACGGGCCGACATCGACGTGCGTGTAGATGTCAGTCATACCACTCGCTAGGTAAACACTTGGCTCTTCCTGACTGTTGCCATTATCAAAGCCGATGACGCGGAACTGAGGCACACGGAAACGAATGTCCTCACGCGTCTTCGGAGCGGCGGCCTTATCCACGTAGACCGTGGCGACCAAGTATTGCCAGCCCACCTTCTCCGGCTCGCGCGTTTGAAAACTGCGCGTTAGAACCGTTGCATAACCTTCGCCTTTGAGTTCGTGCTTGGCATGGTCGAGGCTGTTGATCACCCACCAATCGCGCACCTTGATGCAGTTCGCCGGCACAAACATGCGAGCTTCGGACTGTGGTGCTGCCCGTGCCGAATAGAGCTGCTCGACAAAATCGGGCTTCGAGTAGGCCAGCGAGTTGCCGCCGCCGAATTTTCCGTCGCTCGACAGGCCGCTTACCAAAGCAAAGGTGAACTTATCCGGGCCGAACACACCGAGCGATGATGAATACACGTCGCCGGTTTCGGGATCGCTCGTATAGCGGTCGAACATAAACACGTCCGAGCCAATTGGCATCATTTGAACGCCGATCATCGCGATGCCGGTCAACAACATCGCCGTTGCAAAACCGAAAACACCACCACCGGCCATTGCGACCGGCTTCGGCATTTCTATATCATCCGGCACAAGTCGGTCCGTTATCTGTCGCAATATGACCAGCGACACCAGGAAAACGAGCATCAGCGCCAAGCCATGCCCGAGACCATCCGGCACCGAGCCTTCCCATAGCCCGTGCACCTGCTCGAAGAAAGCAAACGCCAGCATGGCCGAAACCAACACATCGAAAAACATGATCAGACTGCTAAACAAACCTTGATACACCCAAAACGCGGTGACCAAGACAATCAGCAGGAAAATAACGACTGACATGGATGAAGCTCCCTAGGGGGTCTCGCTCTTTCTAAATTCGTCGGCAGCCATTCGCCACATTACTACGCCGGTTGCGGTCGCTTGGCCGCTGGCTTGCCGCCCGAGCCTTCCTTCGTGACGCGCAACACTTCGGCGATGCTGGTATGACCTTCGTAAACCTTGTGCAACGCCACTTCCTGCATGTTCTGCATACCGCGCTTGCGTGCCTCGGTCTTAATCGTCGGCAATGGCGTACTCTTCGCGATCATCTCGCGCAACGCATCATCGACGATCAGCATTTCAAACACACCGGTCCGACCGACGTAACCCGTGCCCTGACAAATCGGGCACAGCATCGGATTGCCTTGCTTATCGACTTCCACCTCATCAGGATTCGGCGGTCGATAGAAAGGTCGGTTCTGATCGGTCGGCAAATTCGCCTTACGCAGCAAGTTCGCATCGGGGCGATACGCACGGCGACATTCGGTACACACGACGCGGGCCAATCGCTGCGACGTAACGCATCGCAATGTTGCTGCAGCCATCGCCGGATCGTTGACCGCCTGAATGTATTTACCCAGCGCCGAGAAACAGTCGCGCGCCGTCAGGCCGAGGTATACCTTCTTGCCCTGCTTGCCGGCGTGGGCGGCAATCGCCGCCGTTTCGGCGTCGGGCGTGTCACCGGCCATTACCACATCGGGCTCGGTACGGATTACCGAACGGAATCGCGCACCGAAGGCGACCGTTCCGTTCTGACTGTCGTACACGTGCTGCGTAACGTTTTCGAGGTCGAGCGCTTTGGATACTTCGAGCGTGTGAATGTTCTGCAAGAACGCATCGTGCCCACGCATGATCGCGTAAAGCGAACTCGTCACCCCGCTGCCGCGCGGTCCGGAGACGATCACCACGCCAGATGATTCCTGCACGACCGGCTCAAACAGCGCCAACTGCGGCCGCGTGAAGCCCAGATCGGCGACCTTGAATTTCGCCTCATCCGAGAACAGCTTAAGCAAAATGCGTTCGCCCGCCGTGCTGCCCATCGTGTTCAAATCGACGGTTACCGTTCGGTCGCTCGCCCCACCAGCACCGATCGAGCCGGTGAACTCACCTTGCTGCGGACGACGACGCTCTTCCGGATCGCACCCTGCCACGCGCTTGAGCTGCGCAAACATCAACGGTGCCAATTCCGCATCGAGCGGTTCGCGCCCCTGATCGACGCCATCTACCTTATAGATGACCTTGCCGGGCTGGTTTGCCAACAGGTCGATACGCACATCGCTGGCACGACGCCAGATGGCATCGAACAACAAATCCTGCGTCGCACGGTAAGCCGCATGCTCTGTCGGGTCGGTCGGCCACTTGGGCGAAGAGCCGTCGGGGCTTTTCAACCGAACGCGATCGTGCGAATGGCTGGCTTCGTCTTTCGTCTGACCTGAGCGGCCCGACGTGATGCGTTGAATGTGCGCCTTGGACAGCACCGTATCAGCCGGTGAAACACGTTTATTTCGGTATACGCAATAGCTAACGATGGTCGGCAGATACAACAGGGCGAATACGCCCAAGCCAACCCAATAGATTGGCACAAACAGCCAAACGATCAGACACAACATTCCGACCAACAACACAGCCCAAATCCAAAGGCTGCGGGTGAGCAGAAGCTTCTTGCGTAGGTCCTTGTCGACCCATTGAGCGTTGTGGGCAAACAGGACGAATGCCGCCACGAATAGCACAACCTTCAGCACGCTAAAGTAGCCGCTATCGTCAGGAATGGGCGGCAACGCAGCAGCGTCAGGGGTGGCTTGAGCCAGGAACAAATCAAACATCGGCGTCGATTACCTCACGGAATGTCGAAATCCGGCGGGCCGGGCGGCCTGCTAGGGCTGGGTTCAAACCTCTTATCATAACCCGGCTGGAAATCGATTAAAACACCTGAACCCTACCGGTCAGGCCCGTTCGAGGCAATTTGCGTCCGCTTTGCATCCGGTAACTCGCGATCGGCCGCGCGCCACGGGGTTTGGCCGCTACCAATTGGTGATGTCGTCGGCGGTTCCGCTGATGCCGTCGGGGCCGCAACTCCAGAGATCGAAGTCTTCCTTGCTTCGCTGCGCCGGATAGCGGAAACGGTACTCAGTCCCCCACGGGTCACTAAACCCCGTCTTCGGATCGACATCTATATAGGGCTCTGGGTCTGTGCCAAAGTTACTGATTTTCGGCGTGTTTGCGAGTTGTGACGGATAGCGTCCACGTTCCCGTTTGAATCGTCGAAGCGCGGTCGAGATTGAGCCATCCGCTGCGACCGCTTCTTTGACGAGCGAAACCTTCGACTTGCACCCGCTGGAAACAAAAACCGGCCTCACCAACGCGTAGCCAAAACAGAAGATCGCGATAGCCGCGAGAATGACGGCAACGACTGTAAGCACCTCATGCCATCCCGAACGCGCCGGCGGACCTGCGGCGTAGTCGATTGCAATCGCTTCACTGTCGGTCAGGACCAGATCGCCATCCACCAGTGCCGGGATATTGCCGGACGGGACAATGGCAAGATAGTCTGGCGAACCGCCCCCACCC
>JAUIHO010000017.1 GCA_030432035.1 Phycisphaerae bacterium | reverse complement strand
CCACCAGAAACACGATGGCTCCGGCCAGCAATATGCCCGTCGCCGGCATGCCGTGACTGGCCATGTAGCCTTGCACTTGGCCGAAGTTCGTGATCTTGTTGCCACTGCTGGCCAAAAAGATGAACACCAACAAAAAGCGCCCAACCAATGCACCGATGTTTTCCAATGACGAAGTTGTTTTCAGTTCGTTAGCCATGTTCAAACTCCTATTTTCAACTTGCTTGTTCAAACAAGTAATTCCCCAAAAAAATACGACGTTACTCTCTCGGCAGACTGCGACGCACCTTTTCGAGCAGACCGTTGAGTTGTTGTAGTTCACTCGCGTCCAGACCCGCCATTACCGTCTGATGCAAATCACTTAACGGTTGATCGATCTGCTTTAACAGGCTGAGCCCCTTGGGCGTGATCTTGACCTGCACCACCCGCCGGTCGGTCTTACTCCGCTCGCGTTCGACGAGGTCCGACTTTAACAGGCGATCCACCAGTCGCGTCACATCCGGATCGAACGTGATCATCCGCTCGCCGATGGCCTGCGACGGCAACCCTTCACCGCCGACACCTCGCAATATCCGAAGCACGTTGTATTGCTGCCCCGTCAATCCAAACGACTTGAACATGCGGGCAAATCGCAGCTCGATCGCGTCGCTCGTCCGGTGCAGGTTCAACGCCACCTCCTGCTCAATGTGATCGAAGGGCCGTTCTTTTCGTAGCTCGCCTTGCAACAGTGATTTCGCCATCGCTCAACCTCCACTAAACAATATACGTTATAACAAATATTGTGTCAAGAATATTTTAACAGAAGATCACAAGTCATTATTTTGCAGAATATTACACCCACATAGCCAAGCCGAACGACAAGCGTCGATACCCACATCCACGGCTTTCAACTACAGTTCCGCCGACTACCTCCGTCAATTTAGGAGCCCCAGACGCCATGATCATCGCTCTTGCCGCTCCGCCCGTCGCGAATTCCATCGACGAGGGAATCGGCCACGTCACCCGCATGCAAGCCGAGGCTGCCGCTGCCGACGCGCGAATCGTGTGCTTCCCGGAGGCATACCTTCCGGGGCTGCGCGGCACCGACATCAGCGTCTTGCCCTTCGACGAAAATGACGAGGCCAACGTGCTCGCCGCAGCACAGATCGGCGCACGTAATGCCAATATCACCACCATATTCTGCCACGAACATCTCGCGGCCAGCGGTAGGCAAATCGCGGCGACGGTGATCGATAACAACGGCACCATCCTCGGCGTACAAACGAAGAACCAACTCGCGCCGTCGGAAGATCCGCATTACGTTCCGGGTACCGAGCGCCGCGTCTTCACCATCGATAGCCTGACGTTTGGCATCGTCATCTGCCATGAAGGGTGGCGTTACCCCGAAACCGTACGCTGGGCGGCGCGACGCGGCGCGCAGGTCGTCTTCCATCCGCACCATACCGGCAGCGACACGACGGGCGTCGAGCTAGCGCAATTCGGCGACGCGCGTGCGCCTTACTACGAAAAGGCGATGATGATGCGGAGCATTGAGAACCGCATCTACTTCGCCAGCGTGAACTACGGCCTGCGATATCCAGAATCGGCAACGTGCGTGATCGATCCTGACGGCGCTTGCATGCGGCACTTACCTTACGGCACGCCGGGCGTGTTGACCGTGCAAGTCGATCTGGCCGTGGCCGACGGCCTTTACGCACGACGACTGACGCCGCTGGATGAATCGACGTAGGTCACCTGCTAGATAGCGAGACCACCTAGGCGAACCCGTTCATCATCGCATCAGATAGCCAGCTCGAACCGAAACGCCTGCCCGCTTGTCAGCATGCGTGCGAACAAAATCGTCCTTGCGATAACGATCGAAATTGTTTCTGATGGCAAGCAAAAAATGGTGGCCCATTGTTTTCGCCACTCGGATTGGCAACCGTGCGTTTCGGGAACGACTAGCTAGCTCAGGTATCACCTTTTGTCGCGCAAGACCAGTAATCAATCGACGATCGACAGCTTCGCCTTTCAACCTGGGCGCGTCATCGGGAATAAGTACGTCGTCGATTCATTCATCGGCGGCGGTTGGGAAGGCGAAGTCTACAAGGTCATCGAAAAGCGTACGGATATCCCCCGCGCCGCCAAAGTCTTCTACCCCCAGCGCAATCAACGCGACAAGGCCGTCAAGTTCTACGCCAAGAAGCTCGACCGCCTGCGCAAGTGTCCGATGGTCATTCAATACCATCACTCGGAAGTGATCCGCTTTCGCAAAACCGATATCACCTGTCTCATCAGCGAATTCGTCGAAGGCGAGTTGCTATCCAAATTCCTGCAGCGCCAACCCAAGAGCCGGCTCGGTGCCTTCGAAGCCTTGCACCTTATGCACGCCTTTGCGACGGGTCTCGAACAAATCCACGCCGTTGGTGAATACCACGGCGACATTCACGACGAGAACATTCTCGTCGAACGGCGCGGCATCGACTTCGATATTAAGGTCGTGGACTTTTATCACTGGGGCGCGCCCAGCAAAGCGACGATTCGCGAAGACGTGATTCAGTCGATTCGCATTCTTTACGATGCCATTGGCGGCGCCTCGCACTACAAACACCAACCCGTGGAGCTTAAGCAAATCTGTTGCGGATTGCGGCGCGATCTGATCACCCGCAAGTTTCCGACGGCGCGGCACCTGCGCGAATACCTCGAATCATTCCCTTGGACGTCGCGCTAATGGCAGATGACCGACTGATTCTCGGTGTCGAACGAGACATGGAAGCGTGCGAGGCCGTCACGCGCTCCAAACACGAGATCGTCTATTTCTCGCACGGTTGGCGCGACGCATCTTGTGCCGACCGTAGCAATGAGGATGGATTTTTCATTTTAGAAGTCGGCCCGCAACAGTTGGTCGTGGCAGTGGCCGACGGATTGGGCGGACACGACAACGGCGCGCTGGCGTCGCAAACGGCGCTGCAGGCGTTGGCAGATACCATTCAGCAGTCCACCGATCGCGGCGACGCCGACTTGCGCGACGCGATTCTTTCCGGCTTCGATGCGGCCAACCGCGCCGTGCTCGATCTGCGCGGCAACCCTGCAACAACACTGGCCGTGGCCGAGATCGATGGGCGCACGCTGCGCAGCTATCACGCCGGCGATTCGACCATATTGGTTACCAGTCAGCGCAGTAAGCTCAAACTCAAGACCGTCGATCATTCGCCGGTCGGTTATAGCGTGGAAGCCGGGCTGATCGACGAAGTCGAAGCGATGCACCACGAAGAGCGGCACATCGTCTCCAACATGGTCGGCTACGACGGCATGCACATCGACGTCGGCCCACCGCTGAAGCTCGCCGCACGCGATACGGTTCTGCTTGCGACCGACGGCTTATTCGACAACCTGCACGCCGATGAAATCGTCGCGCTGATTCGCAAAGGAAAGCTGACCAAATCGACGACCGAGCTGATCGAAAACTGCCGCAATCGCATGGTCAATCCGACCGACGATGCGGAGCCGAGTAAGCCGGACGATTTGACGCTGATTGCGTTGCGGCAGGCGAAAGACTAAGAAGAAGCCTAATCCTGCAGAGCCATAGCCCCGCCAGTTTCGAATTGCCCGACGTTGTTATCAATAGCATATTGGAGGAGCACCGGTATCACCGGTTAAGCATTGGAAGAACGGTAAGAATCCCGGAAACCGTAAATGAAGCCGCATTGGTATCTGCCAATTTGCACCCAAATGCTCGCCACAAAATACGACTCTTAATCAAGTTCAATTCATCGCGATTCCACCGACATAAATTCGATCACGGCCGTCGCAACTTCGTCGTCCCAATTATTCGAACGCACGATATTGACGAGCTTGCCGTTCGCATCGGCCAACAGCGCGGTCGGTAGTCGACGTATGTCGTAGTCTTGCAGCAACGGCGTTTGGAAACCGCGCTTTAGTATTCCCGACGCCGCAACAAAGTCGTAGTCGGCCAACGCCTCTTTCACGGTCGATTCATCTTGTGCCAACGCCGCAATCACGAGGGACGCGTTATTCGCA
Organism: Phycisphaerae bacterium; assembly: GCA_030432035.1. Lineage (GTDB taxonomy): Bacteria > Planctomycetota > Phycisphaerae > UBA1845 > UTPLA1 > ECT2AJA-110-A. The sequence goes on along the minus strand of JAUIHO010000017.1, from coordinate 35,567 downwards.
TGCCCCGCTTGCAGTGCGGCGGCGATCTGATTCAAACAATCGAGCGACGGTGTTTGCGTCGGCCCGATCACAAGCAAGACCGTCGGTCGATCGACGGCGGGCAACTTAATCAAGCCGCCATCCACCGACGTTAGGCTCGCAGTTAGCGTTTGTCCCATCCGCGTCAATGATTGACGCTGGCCCTCAACGACGTTGGTCCACGGGTGGCGTGGGTGATGCGTTTCAAAATCCGATTCGAGTCGTTCTAAGCGCTCGACGTTCCAATCATCCGCGGCGCGCAGCACCAAGCGCTTACCGATGGGCAATGCCAATTCGTGCGCCGCATAACATTGCCAATAGTCGTTTTCGCGATTGTGCCGCAGCGCGTCGCCCTCATCCGCCCATTTGGAATCGATCTCGTCGGACTCGTCGAGATACAGCGCCGTCCGCTCGGCCAGCGCCGCGATATCGAAGCTGGGTTCGGCGATCAACATGCGATCGACTGTGGCGCGCAGCGTTTCATCACTGCCGCTGGTTAGCGTGAGTGCCAATCGACGTGAATCGACCTGCGCCCGGCGAAAGGCAAAGCTGTTCGCCGCAGCGGGGTTGTTAAATTCGATTTCGTTAAACGCTTGCGCGATCGCGTTAAGGCGTTGGGCGTCTGCATGCATCCACGCCAATGGCTCGTCGATTTTCTGGGCGGGTGTTTGAAGAAACGCGTTCCAATCTGCCAGCGGCTGACCAATGCCACGCGGGCGGTTTGCAACGACCTGAGCATATAGCGGGCCAGCAAACAGCGCGAGGCAAATCCAAACCCGCGCCGTTGCGCGTATCGCTCTTCCAACATTTGCAGCGTTGCGTTGCATACGCATCACTCAGTCGCTAAGACCGTCGGCCTCGGCAGGTTGCAGGTCTGTCAACATCGCCGGTGCATCGTCATAGTCGCTGTCGTCCATCTCGGCCTGATGCTGTCGATGGTCTTTCCAGAAGTTTAGCATCAACAGCAATACACCGACGACCAACAGTGCGTCCGCGATATTAAATATCCACGGCCATATGCCTTTGCCACCGACGAGCGGCCAGCCTTCGGGAAAGATGATCTCGATCTTGATGAAGTCGCGCACCACCGGCTGCATGCCGGAACGCTCCACATCGACCGGCCGCCGCATGCGCACGTCGCGATCCGAATTGGGAAAGCGCAACACCACGCCGTTTTCGCTGGCGGGCTCGACCAATTCGCCGACCATCCGACCACCGCTTTCGAAGTAGGCGACGTACGCCTTCTCAAATGTGCGGTCGTACAAATTGCCCAGCGCGCCGCCGAGCACCAGGCCGAGCGCGATATGCATCGACCAGCGCTTGCGCCCGGAGCTTGCAAACAGATACAACACGAACAACAACGCGATCACCGACGCGCCGATGAACACAGGGGCCAGACCGGCACCGATGCCGAACAGCGCGCCGGGGTTGAGCGACAACTGCAAGCTGCACACGTTGTCCAACACGCGAATCGGGTTTTCGTAGGGAATCGTGGAGAAGGCCCAATGCTTGGTCCAAAGATCGATGGCCAAGCCGATGAGCGTGATCAACCACAACCGCGCGTGGCTGGGCGCATGCGTCAACGCGCTGGCCTGCGGGCCAGTATCCATTGAATTCGAATGAGATTCGATGGCGCCGTCCGTTGACGACGGCGCTGTAGGAAGATCGCTCACTGTTGCGTTGACCGCCCGCCGGTTTGGCTACGCGCCGCGACGCATTTGGGCCTCTTGCGCCCGCTTATACTCGATGCAATAGCGTGCCCACGGCTTGGCCCGAAGTCGCGGCTTCGAGATCGGCTGATGGGTCGCCAGGCAAACGCCATAGGTCCCATCCTGAATGCGCTGGAGCGCTTCGTCAATCTCTTTGAGGATTTGCCGCTCGTTTTGGATCAGCGTGATCGAAAATTCCTGCTCGTAGTTGTCGCTACCGATGTCGGCCATGTGGATCGGCATCTTGGTCGCTTCGCCGCCGTCTGCCAGCCGATTCTTGCGCAGAGCCTCGTCCTCCATCGTAGCCATATCGCCGGCGACTTCACGACGACGGGCGACCAGCGCCTTTTTGAAGAGCTTGAGTTCTTCGACCGAGTACGGGCTGGGCGGCAGCGGCTTCTTAACCACGATATTGCCATTGGGCGTACGCTCCAACACGCGACGGGTGGAACGGCGAACGGCGGGTTTTCGCTTGGGTTTCTTTGGGGCCGGCGCAGCGGCTCTTAAGGATTTTAGACGATCTGCGGGAATCAAACGCTTAAGGTCTTCGACCGAACGGCGATTAGACAATGCAGTCCCTCCCAAGGCGCATCCATGCGTGCCGCTCGCGTCGGACAACTCCGTTGTCGCCAACCTCTATCGAAAGACGAGCGGCCAGATCTCGATGACGTTGCCGCCATCAAGAAACGCCCAGTATAGCTTTCCGGAAAATCGCATGTCAATTATCGTGTTGTGTAGGAATCGTGAAGATTGAGCGAGTAAGGCGATATCCGGTGTAATTAAATGTCCTGTTAATATCGCTTATTGGCTCGCAATCGGCGAATTAAAGTCTTTACCGTGCATAGGCCGATAGATGGCGTTTGAATTTTCGATCGAAACAAATGACAGCAGCACGCATGCCCGCTGCGGCACGCTGCAAACCCCGCACGGACCGATATCGACACCCGTCTTTATGCCTGTCGGCACGCGCGGCTCGGTCAAAGGCCTTACGCCGATTCAAATCAAAGACGTCGGCTCGTCGATCATTCTCGCCAATACATACCATCTGGCGTTGCGCCCCGGCTCGGAGATTGTGCGCGAACTTGGCGGCCTGCACGAATTCATGCAATGGAGCGGACCGATTCTGACCGACAGCGGCGGCTTTCAGGTTTTTAGTCTCGCCACGCTCAATGACATCGATGACGACGGCGTTTCGTTTAAGTCGCACATCGACGGCACGCCCATGCGCCTCGACCCCGTAAGCTCGGTGAAGATTCAGGAAGACCTTGGTGCCGACATCATCATGGCGTTCGACGAATGCCCGGCGCTACCCGCCGAGCGCGCGACGCTCGAGCGCGCCGTCGAGCGGACCATTCGTTGGGCCGGTCAATGTCGCGACGCGCAGTCGCGCGACGATCAGGCGCTGTTCGGCATCGTGCAAGGCGGGCTGAATCTCGACATGCGTCTAAGTTGCATGGAGGCACTGGCAAAGCTCGACCTACCCGGCTACGCCGTCGGCGGGCTCTCCGTTGGTGAAGACCCAAACGAGATGGCTACGCTGTTAAAGGGTTTCGCGCATCAGATGCCCGCCGAGAAGCCGCGCTATTTGATGGGCGTCGGCCGCCCGATCGATATCGTGCGTGCCGTCGCCAGCGGTATCGACATGTTCGATTGCGTCATGCCCACGCGCAATGGTCGCAATAGTTTTGCCTTTGTCGAAGATGGCGTGCTGCGCCTGCGCAATAGCCGCTACAAACTCGACGACACGCCGATCGACGCGAATTGCGATTGTTATTGCTGCCAGAACTTCTCCCGTGCGTACCTGCGGCACTTATTTCTGGCCAACGAAATGCTCGGCCCGACGCTGCTTTCGCTGCACAACCTGCGGCATTATCATCGCCTGATCGACCGCGTGCGGTCGGCGATTCGCACCGGCACGCTGGCCGATTTGCTTGCAACGATGGAAGAACAGCATGCCGCACCAACGCAAGCGGCAGGAGACGAAGATTAGATGATCTGGGATGCGATAACGATGGTTTTGGCGGAAGGCGAGGGTGGCGAAAGCGGCGGTCCGCCGAGCATACTGATTCTCTACGCCTTCATGGGCGTTATCTTCTATTTGATTTTCTTCCGACCGCAAAGCAAGGAACGCAAACGTCGCGACGCGATGCTCTCGGCCATCAAGAAGAATGATAAAGTCGTCACGGCCGGCGGGATTATCGGTACCGTCACATCCACCAAAGATGACGAAATCACGCTCAAGGTCGATGAATCGACCAATACCAAGATTACTTTTTCCCGGGCGGCGATTCAGAAGGTGATTACGGCCAGCGCGAACGACGACGACAAAAGCTAGTCGCGCGACGTCTTTCCCATCCGATTTCTTTAGATTCAGACTGGCCTCAACGCGGGCAATCCGGCTTTTCCGACCGAAAAACCCGCGTGTTGCGGTTCTAGCCGCCAAATCCGGGGTCAAATCACTTTTGCAACGCCCCCGACCCTGCCGTTTATAATATTTGAGAACAAGACCCGCACCCAACCCATTTAGATTGGGAGATATCGACGCCATGCAAAAACTGCGCACCAAGCCCGCTCGTATCCTGATGATGCTCGCCCTCGTCGGCGGCCTCGTATTCGCAACCGTTCAAATCAACTACGCCCAGGACACCACCGGCGGCAGCGCGCCGGTCATCACCGACCAGTTCAACACGGTGACATCTGGCGCCCTCCAGGCGCGACGGCCCGGTTTGCAAATCACGGCGTCGCAAAATGTGAGCCTCGACGATTTCGATTCGGAACCGTTCGAAGAGGATACGGAATTCGTGCAAGACACGATCAACGTGTTGGTGCTGCAAATTATCGAAGTGATCGATAACATCCTTAGCTCGCTCAGCCTGGCCGTCGGTGGTAACCCGTTCGGTGGCGGAGGCCTCGGCGGTGGCGGCTTGGGTGGGTTATTCGGCTTGCTGACCGGGGGCAGCGGAAGCATTCCGATTAGCTAAGCGCAAGTAACCAATTCAAACCATTGAAAACACACCGTGGCGGATTGCTTCGGTGTTTTTTATTGCGCGGCGGGGAGTGGTGATGATGACGCGGATTGCAGCGCCGCCTCTGGCTTCGACGTGATCCAGATCAGCGCCAGCGCGCCAAGGAAGATGGCAAGGAAGATTGAATCGCGCAACGTGATGCCGGCAGCGGGTGTAATTGTTAAATCGCTTAGGCCATAAAGGTCGGCGAGCCGGTGGTCTTTTCTTTTCTCACTCAACCATTGGGCAACCAGAGCAAGCCCGTTATTACAAATGTGGACGATTACACCCGGCCACAGTGATCGTGTCCGCCAACAAACTATCGCTAGTACAACACCGAGCAGTGCGGTCGTCGGAATCTTTATAACTTGAATGTGATAGATGCCGAACACTAACCCGACGACGAGTGCCGCTTGAAGTGGTGCCATGCTCTTTCTCAAGCCTGCTTGCAAGAACCCGCGAAATGCAAATTCTTCGCAAATGCCCGGCAACACGGCAAACACCAAAATCATCGCAAGCACCGGCGCATCTTCTAATCCCTTGGCCAGCGCCTCGAATTGCGCCATCGATTGTTCACTGCCAAACCAAGCCCGCACATTGTTCGACATCATTAATGACACCGGAACAACCGCCAGCCCCATCACGATGGCCAGTGCCAGATGAATCAGCTTCGGCATGCGCAACGAAAACGTGTTTACCAAATCCAGCTTCATGTACCACGCCAAGAAGATCGGCGTCGCGGCGAACAACAACAGCTGGGTCACGACCACCGGCTTGGCCAACCCTTGCCAGCCCGCCATCGGGTCACCCAAGCTCGACTGCACGTAGAAATTGATCGGGAACAACACAGCCAAGAGCAAGATCGCAAACGATGCCGAAGGCGCCGTTGCCGGTCGCAAGAACTTGCGTTGCAGCAGTGTTTTGTATGAACCGACATCACTGAACAACACCGACTCGTTACCGTAGATGCGTGCCGCGGTAACGACTGCCGCTGCGGCATAGAAGCACGTCGAAATCAAACACAGCGCGACCGTCGACGCTTCGAAGTTGCCCAAGAACAACTCGCGCATCAGTATCACGATGTTGGCCACGGGTATGACCGTCAGCACGCCCTGCAACTCGATGGTCGGCATATACGAGACGACCATCGCAGGCACAATCGCCGACATCATCACGGGCATCATGTAGTTCTGCGCTTCCTTAAACGTGCGCGCGAAACTGCAAACCGCCAGCATGACGCCGCCGAACAACACTGCGAATGGAATCATCGACAGCAACACGACGGGCACCGCCTCCGCAACGAAGGTTGCCTTACCGGCCTTTTCCATTTCGAGCCGTTGCCGCCGTTGCAGGTGATCTTTTTGTAGCCACTCCATACTGCCGGGCTGGGCCGGATTTTCGAGCAGCGCTTCTTCCGCCGCTGCCGCATCCAGGTCAGTCGCTGCCGCGTTGCCCGCTGCGATGATGTCGCCGATGCCGCCGTAATGAATCACGGCCGTCATCGACGCGAGGTTTAAGGTTGTCGTCAGCATTGCAATCGTGACGATCACGCCGAACTTGCCCGCCACGATTTGCCCCGTCGGCACCGGCGACACGGCCAATGTTTCCAAAGTGCCGCGTTCGCGTTCGCCCGCCGTTAAATCAATCGCCGGATACATCGCGCCGGTGACTGTCATCGTGACCAACAAGAACGGCACGATTAGCGCGAGCGCCTTGGCGAATTGTCGATCGGGACTGGTCGTCGAAAGATTGGACGTGATGACCGGCGTGAGGACATCGAGCGAACCGGCCAACGATTCCACGCGCGTGCGGATTTGCCGCTCGGCTTCGTTCGACAGAATGCGATTGAGCTGGCCGGAGACCACTTCCGACAGCGGGCTGGTATCACTGTAGAGAATTTGCACCAGTCGATTGCCGTCGCTCGCGGCATCGGCCTGGGCTTCGATTTCGCGCGTGATGACGGCCGCATGAAACAGGCCGCTGCGCACCAAATCCCACAAATGCGATGGATCGTCGGCGACGGCGATTTTTATCTGCGCTGATCCGAGCCGCGTGCGCAACTGTTCGCGCGTATTCGCGGTTTCGGCGGCGTCGCTACCGTGCAAGGCTTCGAGCTGCTTCTGCCATGCGATCACTTCGGCGTCTTCGTTGGCCAGCACGCCTTCGAGCCATTGCTTCTGCGTTTCGGTCGGCACGACCACGCGATATTCGCGTTGTTCTTGTCGCCCCTTTTCCGACGACAGCGCCTGCACCAATACCAGCATCAATACCGGGTAGAGTACGATCGGCACAAAGACCATCGCCATCAGCGTGCGACGATCGCGCAGCGTTTCGATGAGTTCCTTTTTATAGACCGTCCAGATGCGGCTATACCGACCCATTACCGCACCACCCCTTCGCCGCCTTCGAGTACGTGTTCCGATTCACCGCAGAGTGCGAGGAAGATCTCGCTCAATCGGCGATTGCCGGTTTGTTCGCGCAACGTCGGCAAATCGCCTTCGCCGACGATGCGACCATCATGAATTAGCCCGAAGCGATTGCAGATCACTTCCGCATCGTCGAGATAGTGTGTGGAAAGAATGATCGCCTTTCCCCGCGCGCCTTCGGCTCGAATGAAGTCCAACACAACGCGATTGGTCAGCACATCGAGCCCGAGCGTTGGTTCGTCCATGATCAAAATCGGCGGATCGCCCATCAGCGCACGGGCGATATTGGTTCGTTGCTTTTGGCCCGTCGATAGTCCGCCACAGCGCAAGTCGGAAAACGCCTTCATGTCGAGCCATTCGATCAACTCGTCGATACGTCGCAGTCGCGCCACTCGATCCATGCCGATCAATTCGCCGAAGTAGTTCAACAACTCGCGCGGCGTGAGGCGTTGATACAGACCGGTGCTAGCGGTGAGGTAACCGAGTTGGCGCTTCGCTGTCTCGCGATCCAAGCGCGGGTCGTACCCCGCGAGCAGGGCGCGACCCGATGTGGGCGTAAGCAACCCCGCGATCATGCGGAGCGTCGTCGTCTTACCCGCGCCGTTAGGGCCGAGCAGACCGTAAATCTCACCGGGGCGCACGTTGAATGACACGCCGTCGGCCGCGCGCTTTTCGTCGCCCTCGGTCGTCGGGAATATCTTGGTTAACTCGTGCACCTGCACGATGGGGTCGGTCGCATTCATGGCGGCTCACTGTAAGCGGTTGTGAATCGTTATCAACGGCGAGGCTGCTTATATCAGAGCCGCGACTGTAAGAGAGCGGTCAGCGTCAGATTTTTCGGGATCTCATCTATGGAATCGTATCGCCAGACTCACATCAACGGTGAACCAAAGCTCGCGGAACACCGGTTACAAACCGGTGCCACAGCGCCGTGGGTGACCCTGCCCCTCTGGGGCTGGGGGACAATCCCGGATCGCGCGTAGAATGAATCGACCATGTGTGCCAGCCGCGCCGAAAAGGCGACGCCATCCTTGCTCGAACCGACGACGTTGCGCCACGCGCGCGTCGCCGAAGTCGCTCTACTGCGCAACGTGGACCGCGTCTATTCCTACATGATTCCCGACGAGTTGGCCGAATGCGTGCAACCCGGCATGCGACTCACCGTGCCGTACGGTCGCGGCGATAAGCCATTAACGGCGTATTGTTTAGCCATCACCGAAAAGCCGTGGGATACCACGCTCAAGCCAATCATCGACATCGTTGACGATGTTTCATTTTTGTCGCCGCCGTTGATCGAACTCGGTCGCTGGATGGCGGAGTATTACGCCGCGCCGCTTGGGCGCACGCTCGATTGGATGGTCCCCGCCGCCGTGAAAAATGGTGCGGGGCTGCGCAACGTGCGCTATGCACGGCTCACTGCGAATGATGAATCGCCAACGACGTTACCCGCCAAGCAAGCCAAAGTCGTTGCGACCATGCGCAGTGCCGCCGACGATGCCATCGCCATCGATGCATTGTTAGACCAAGCCGATTGCACCAACGCCGTTATCAAATCGCTCGAGAAAAAAGGCGTGCTTGCGATCGAAACGCGGCGCGAACCAACGGATGGCGAAGTTGCCGCGCGCGAAGTCGATGACCCCGTATTTAACCTTACCGACCATCAAAACGCGGCCATCGACCAAATCGCATCGGCCATCGCCAAACCCGAGTTTCTCGTTCATTTGCTATTCGGCGTAACCGGTAGCGGCAAAACAGAGGTCTATATTCAAGCCATCCGCCGCGCGTTGGCCGCGGGCAAGCAAGGCATATTGCTCGTGCCCGAAATCGCGCTTACCACACAGACCGTCGACCGCCTTGCTCTGCGCTTTGCCAACGTTGCCACGATTCATAGCGGGATGACCGAATCGCAACGCGCGCAACACTGGCGGCGCATTCGGAACGGTACGGCAAACGTGGTCATCGGCACGCGCAGCGCCATCTTCGCGCCGTGCCCCAACCTCGGCGTGATCATCGTCGATGAAGAACAAGAACCCAGCTACAAGAGCCAGTCGGCACCGCGCTATCACACGCGCGACGTCGCCGTCATGCGCGGCCACACCGAGGGCATCCCCGTCGTGCTCGGTTCGGCGACACCGTCATTGGAAAGTTGGCTCAACGTTAAACGACGCAAGCACTATCGGTTGATTCGATTGCCACAGCGTGTGCGTGGACAGGCCGCGCCGAATTTAACCATCGTCGATATGAACGAAGAGCATCGCGACCGCCGCGGTGTGCACATGCTTAGTCGAGCGATGGAAGCGGGATTGAATCAAACACTGGACCGTGGCGAGCAGGCGGTGTTGCTGCTCAATCGGCGGGGGTACGCGAGTTACGTGCATTGCCCCGTGTGCCGCACACCGATGACGTGCCCAAACTGCGACGTGCGGTTGGTGTATCACGAAAGCACACGGCAAGCGCAATGCCATTACTGTCGCACGAGCAAGAAGGTGCCCGAACGCTGCCCTATGCTCGACTGCGATGGGCGCATGGTAAAGTTCGGCCTCGGCACCGAGCGCGTGGAGGAAGAATTGGGCCGCAAGTTTCCGCAGGCGCGCGTGCGACGCATCGATTCCGACGCGATGACCAAGTCGAGCGATTACGCGGAGATCTTAGGTTCGTTCGAACGGCGCGAGTTTGATTTGCTCGTCGGCACACAGATGGTGGCCAAGGGGCTCGATTTTCCGTTTGTTTCGTTCGTGGGAATTGTAAGTGCCGATACAGCGCTGGCGTTTGACGATTTTCGTGCAGAAGAGCGCACGTTTCAATTGGTGTTGCAAGTCGCCGGTCGCAGCGGTCGTGGCGACACGGCGGGCAACGTGATCGTGCAGACCTTTGCCGCAGATACCGCCCCGATTCGTCACGCGGTGCAGGGCGATTACGAAGCCTTTGCCAACGAAGAACTCGAACGACGGCGCCTGACGGGATTGCCGCCGTTCACGCGCATGGTGCGTATCGTGTTTTTGGATAGCAATCAGGCCGTCGCGCGGAAGGCTGCTGAACAAGCCGTCACGGATATGCGTGCGCTATTCGAGCGCTACAATATCGCCGCCACGGTCTATGCCGCCCAACCGGCCAACATTCAACGTCTCCGTGAGATGTACCGCTTTGATACGACGATCATCTTTGCGACAGCCAACGGCTTGGTCACGGGCATGAAGGTGTTACGCGATGAAAGCGTACTACGCAGCAAGGCCAAGCGCGTGACGGTCGATGTCGATCCGATTTCGTTGCAATAAAAAAACGCAGGACGATTGCCCTGCGTTTCGGTACTTTTCTTTATGTACTGTTATTCAGCGATTCAAGCGGCATCATTCGTGATGCGTCGGAGCCGCGGCCTGTGGCCGCATGAATGACGCAACGCGTGATCGCCGAAATCCATCCTAACAAACCTTACTCCCGAACGAATGCCATCGCACAATGAGACGCTTGCGCAAACGAACATGCGGCCACAGGCCGCGGCTCTGTTGGCTTCGCTGCGCTTACGCCACTGCCGCGTCGCTCGTGGCCGCTTGCACCTGGGCCGAGCGGGTTTCTTCTTCGGCCGCCACGATCTGAGCGTGCGTGTCCTTGTCTTCGGCGAAACGCACCAAGCGTGCCGAGTTAAAGACGACGACAAAGCTCGACGCGAAGTGTAAGAATGCAGCCAGCGCCGGCTGCACGATGTTAAACGCACCGAGCGTCATCACGACCACGACGAAGCCAACGCCGAAGATCAGGTTCTGCAACACGACGGCGCGCGTCGCGCGGCTGAGCTTCACCATCAACGGAATACGCGTCAGGTCGTTGTTCATCAGCGCGATCGAGGCTGACTTGATCGCGACGTCGCTACCTGCAGCGCCCATCGCCACGCTCAAATCACCAGCGGCCAATGCCGGCGCGTCGTTCACACCGTCGCCAACGACCAACACGCGGTGGCCCTGTGCCCGCATGGCTTCAACTAGGTCGAGCTTCTCTTGCGGCAAACAGTCGGCCTTGAACTCGGTGCATGCCATTTCCTTGGCAACGCGTCGCGCCACTGCCTCGCGGTCACCAGTCAACATAGCAACGCGGCTGATTCCCGCATCACGGAGGTCTTGTACGGCATCTTTGGCAGCGCTGCGCGTTCGGTCTTCGAGACCGACGATGCCCAACACCTGGTCGTCTTTAGCGACGAAGAGTTGGCTCATACCTTCCATTTGGCGGCTAATGCCAGAGACGGAGGAGACATCGACGCCTTGCTCTTGGAGGAACGTATCGCGACCGACGAGCACGCGATGGCCACCGACTTTGGCGATAACGCCCTTACCGGGCACTTCTTCAAAACTATCCGGCGCGCCGGCTTGCACGTTTGCTTCGCGGGCCACGTTCATCAATGCTCGAGCCGCCGGGTGATTGCTGTTTTGTTCCGCAGATGCGGCAAGCCTCAACAACTCAGCACCATCCACACCTTCGGCAGGCACCAAACGCGTCACCGACAACTGGCCGGTCGTTAACGTCCCCGTCTTATCAAACACAACGGCCGTTAAGCGCCCCGCTGTTTCCATATCGGTAACGTTCTTAATCAAAATGCCCAGCCGTGCCGCGCTGGAAAGCCCAGCTACCATCGCCGTCGGCGTGGCCATGATCAACGCACAGGGGCAACTGACGACGAGCATCGAGATAGCGCGTTCGATACCGTTGTCATCCTTCGTGAAGAACAACACCAGGCCCGCGAGCATCAACACGATCGGCGTGTACCACGCGACGTAGCGGTCGATAATGCGCATGATCGGGTTGCGCGTACGTTCGGCATCGAGAATCAACCGTTGCACCTGACCGAGCGTCGTATCGGAACCAACCTTGGTTACTTCCAATTCCAACGCACCCGTGAGGTTGGTCGTACCGCTAAAGACCGGATCGCCGAGGCGTTTATCGACCGGCAACGATTCACCGGTAATGTTGGCCTGATTGACCGTCGATTCACCGGTCTTCACTTTGCCGTCGGCGGGAATGTTATCACCCGGAAGCACACGCACGATCTGGCCGGTCTTTAGCGCCGTCGCATCGACCGTCGTTTCGCTGCCGTCAGGGTTGATGAGACGCGCCTTCTTGGGCGTAAGCTTGATGAGTTCTTCGATACTGGCGCGAGCGCCGATGGCCGTGCGCGATTCGATGAGTTCGGAAATCAGCAGGAAGAATGCGATCAACCCGGCTTCGCGATAGTCGCCATTGCCCAACGCGGCGACGATGGCCAGTGCGACCAGCTCGTCCATGTGCATATGGCCGGCAATCAGATTGCGCAGCGCGTGCCAGATGACGCGCATGGCCAACAGGCCCGCACCGATCATGGCGGCGATGTCGCTATGGAATTGCCAATCGCGCACACCTTCGTGCGTCGGGCTGAAGATCAGGATGAACACGCTGGTGACGAGGAACACACCGCCGAGCAGCGTGACGAACAACCACAACGTGGCCGAGCGGGCTGCCTTGTCGGGGTCCACGTGGGCGTGCTCGTGGAAGTGCCCACTCGCCCCGTGGTCGTGATGATGGTGATGATGATCTACTTCGCGATCTTTGATACCGATCAGGTCGTGTGCCATAACAAGAATTCCGTCTTACAAAGTCAGACCATTCACCAAGGAATGGTCAACGGGTTGGACTAGTCTGTTTGCAGGCGATCAAAATCACCCAAGCTAACGCTTGCGTCCGTTTATCAATGCACCCATCCGTCATTCAAACTGGATGGGCCGTTGCGTCTATTTTTCGAGCTACACCGGCTACAAACCCGTGCCACAGCACTCGTCATACTGAAACACCGGTTACAAACCGGTGCCACAGCGTGGCTTAACCAATCTCGCGCGTCTGATACAGCCCCATGGCCAACAGCAACACCGCGAGCGAATACACACCGGCGTAACCGGAAGCACTCCACATATACGATAGTGGGATCGATCGGTTTTCGTTTAGCGCATCGACCATCCAGTAAAACTGGAAATTCGGAATGATGCGATACGCGAAACTGATCAACCCGCTCTCACCCGCTTCGGCCATCGGTCGCAACACCTGGTCCGCCGCCAGCCCCATACAAATGATGCCGACGGTAATCAGGAATGTCGCCGCCGTGCCGAGACGCGTCGACGCGGCCACGGCAAAACTCGCAAGCAGCATCAGCGCCGGAATGACCAACAAGCCGGCCTTGAGTACCTCAAAACCGTGCAGATCGCGCGATTCCTTCACCATGAATTTGACGGCACGCTTCCAATCGAAGTCGTCCACGAGGTTCAGCAGATACGTGCGTTCTTCCTCACGAATCGGCCCTTGCCACCCCGAGCGCACCAGATTGCCCGAGTGGCCCGGCAACATCTGGTTGCCCGGGTCCGGACGCCAACTCACGATGCCGTCGAACATCGATTCATCCGGAATGCCTTCCGGAAAGACGCTCAACGCTTGCTTCACCTCATAGCTCTTCAGATGAAAGTCGCGATCGATCACGAGCAACACAACGAGACTGAACGTTAACGCAGGGACCGATAATGCGAGCAGTGTCGGCAGGTATCGATAATCTCGGACGTAGTTCAACGCGCCCGCAATGATCGCCACGAACGCCATCATGGCCGGGCCGAGCAGCAAAACGGTCACATCCGACGTGTCCGACGCCGTCTCCAAAACACCATGGCGCATCGCCATAAACAGCGCGATGCCCGCGAGGTAATGGGCGGTTAGCAGGGCCACAAAAATGCCAAGGTATTTCCCGATGATGAACACTTCGCGCGATACGGGTTTGGCCGCGACCGTCAGTGCCGTTCGGTCTTCAATCTCCTGATCGATCACGTTGGACGCACAAAAACAGGCCAATACCAGCCCTTGCACGAGCAATGTGGACAAGCCGATGTCGCGCAACATTTTATTGTCGTCGTCGAGTGTCCAGCCCGTTAGCGCGGGGGCCAGCGCCAAACCCGCCAACGTCACGACGACCACAATGCCATAGACCGGTTGTCGTACGGCTTGCAGGTAGGAATTTTTGGCAATGGCTACGAACTGCGTCATAGGCGTCGGCGTATGGTTAGTGGAGTCTGGCCCGTCTTATCTTGTAAGACGGTACGTCTCTCGGGCAACAATGGATCGGGCGAAATTTTCACCATTTTGTTTCGCCGTGGAGAGAATTTAGCTGATTCTCAATATTCACGACGGCGACGGCTGTCGACAGACTTGGCATCATAGATCACACATCTACAATGCGAAAGTTTGTCAGCCGTGTGGAGTTATTGGCACCCGTACCTTATTGAGGGTCGCCATCGGTGGTGAACGGCGTAACGGGAATGTGCGCTCGTCGCCTATGATGCACGCAAGCCCAGTTACCCCGTTCGGTCATCATCATTACCTTGCACGGCGTTATTCAAACCCGCCCCTGCGGATAAGGACGAGATGAGTAAACAGAAAACCCAATCCGGTATCGATCGACGCGGAGAAAACACCGCGATATTCGGACTATTGGTATCACTACTTGCCACCGGCATTCTGGTCGCCCTTGCCATATGGGGGCACAGCGAAGCCCCATCAGTATGGGCGGTGGCCTTTCAGGCATTCGCCGGTGTCGGCATCTGGATTCTTTGTTGGCTGCAACAACATCAACGCCGACTGATTCTCGAAGAACAACTCGAACTCGATCGCATCGAACGCGACCGTCAGGAAAAACTTGGCGGCGTGCAGACCATCTTCGAAGAAGAAGAACTCGATCAGATGGATGCGTTGGCTTCGGGCCGACGCTATCGGGCCATCCAAAAGTTCGTCGTGCCGACGGTCGCTCTGATCGTTGCGATTTACATGTTGGTCGCGGGCTTCACGCTAATACCGCCGAAGTATTCGTTGATCGAACTGAGCTTCTCGCCGCTCACGATGGCGAAAGGCAATCAACTTACACTCGAAGGTTTCGCGGCCGAACGCAGCGGCCTACAGAACTACGTCGTTTACGTTTTGTTCTTTGCCGCGGGTATCTCTTTTGTTGCATTCATGATGTCGCGCTATGCCTTGGGTCTGCGCAAGGTGAAGGGGTTCAATAGCCTTTCTGCCGGTGGTAATCACTTGTTCGGCACGTCGGCATTGGCGTTGGGCTTGGCACTGGCGATGACGTTTGTTGTGGCTGGCTTCTATGCCGCCGAATATTGGTACAGCGTTATCGTCGGCGTGGTTTTGATTTTGCTCGGTCTCGAACAGGCCGCTAGCTTTATCATGAACTTCTATCGCCCGCGCGGCGATGAAGAAGATCCGCATCCATATTTCGATAGCCGCTTGTGGGGCGTGTTTAGCGAGCCGGGTGGCGTTGTCGAAAGCACGGGCAAGTTCCTCGACTATCAGTTCGGTTTCAAAGTCAGCGAAACTTGGTTCTATAAGTTGCTTAGCTGGCAGTTGCCGATTCTCTTGCTGCTGCAAGTTGCCATCATCTTCGGGCTTACCATGATCACGGTCGTCCCCCCCGGACATCAGGCCGTGATCACGCATTTCGGTGAACCGCGCGAAGCAACAGCCAAGCCGGGCATGCATATCACGTGGCCTTGGCCGATCGATCGCGCCGCCGTGATTCCCGTCGAACGCATCCAGCGCATGGTGCTCGGCCACGAAGTTGAAACCAAGGACGAAGTCGACAACCTTGGCGACAACATCGCGGGGGCATTGGCCGGTGAGAAGGGTAAAGCGAAGAATTCCAACGCCGCCTTCCTTCGCTCTGAAACCATTCTTTGGACCAAGCAACACTACAAGAACGAATACAAATTGATCGTGCCGGATCGCATTCGCTACGAAGAGGGTGAGAGCCCCGCTGATGCCGGCCGCGTCTCTGACGAACAATTGCCCGTTAACCTGCTCAGCGTCTCGATGCCCGTGCAATGGCGCATTCGCCCCGGTGATGCGGAAGTGATCAAGTTCCATCGCCAATCGCAAGATGCCGCCGCCATTGTTGAAGCGTTGGCCTATCGCGAACTCACGCGCTATGCGGCCAATGCCGACATCAAGGAATTCCTCGGCGACGGCGGCTTGGCGGCCGCATCGATCATTCACGAGCGCTTGCAAAAAGCGTGCGACGCCGGCGGTTACAGCAATGAAGGCCTCGGCATCGAAATCGTGTACGTTGGTCTCGGCGGCATTCACCCGCCGCCCGATCAGGATGTGGCCAAGTCATACGAGTCGGTCGTCAGCGCGATCGAGCGCAAAGAGACGCTTATCAAAAAGGCGACCGCCGAAGCCAACGAACTGCGCATCGAAATGGCCGGTCTGAATTGGGAAGAGATCTACAGTGCAGTCGTTGATGAAGAAAAAGCGCGACGCACGGAAGCAGCCGACGCGGAAGAAAAGACCGACGCCGTGGTAACACTGCTCCGCGAGCAATCGGGCGGAAACGTGCGAGAGATGGTCTCCGCCGCCGAGAGCAGCAGCTACGCACGCTTGTTCAACGAAAAATCATCGGCAGAACTCTACGACGCACAGGTCGCTTCTTATAACGCCGGCCCGCACACGTATTTGCTACGCGTTTATCTGCGCACCATCGAAGATGCGATTCGCCCCGTGCGCAAGTACGTCGTGGCGATGGCCAATCCGGAAAATGTGATCTACGAAATCGATCTCAAACCGCCGTCGGAATTGAACATAATGAACGCCGAGATCGCCAAGGTCGATGCGACCCAAACCGATCTGGATGGAAACTAATCGCGCTGCGTCTAGTAGCGCGTGCTCGAACAAGAAATGATGTCGCGCGGTGAATCGCCAAGGCCGCGCCAACCTAACCAACTGGGTGAGACTGTCGCTATGACCAGAAACCTTCCCGCTATTCTCGTCGCCCTGATCGTGATCGTCGTGATCGCGTGCATGATGTGCGCGTTTCAGGTGCGCTTCACCGAGACTGTGGTCGTCACACGTTTCGATCGCATTCTGGAAAACAAGGAATACGAACCCGGCCTGCACTTCAAGGCACCGTGGCCGATCGATCGCGTGCACCGCTTCGACACGCGCCTGCGCGTGTTTGAAACCGAGTTTCGCCAAGCCGCCACGCGCGACCAAAAGACCGTCATCCTGACGTCGTATGCCACGTGGCGTGTGCAGGACGGTCGCAAGTTCCTCGAGTCGGTCGGTAGCGAAGATGTCGCCGCCCCCAAGATTCGCGACTTGCTGGAAAACCAGGTGCAGTTGGTGTTGCGGCGCTACGACCTCGACCAGTTGGTTAACACCGAAGAAGACCAGATGAAGATGCCGCAACTCGAGAAGGAATTTCTCGAAGGTGTGCAGGGCGAAGGTGCCGCAGAAGCGGGCGCGGCCGCGGCAGGCGTGAAGAAGGCCGCCATGGATCGCTACGGTATCGAGATCGTCAGCGTTGGGGTGAAGCGCTTAGGCTTGCCCGAGTCGGTAACGAAAGATGTGTTCGATCGCATGATGGCCGAACGCGAAAACGTTGCTCGCAAGCTACGGGCAGAAGGCGAATCCGAAGCCCGCGCGATTCGCGATGAAGCCAAGGAAGTGGCCCAGAAAATTCGCGCCCGTGCCGAAGCCTATGCCAAGAACATCGTCGGCGAAGGCGAAGCCATGGCCGCCAGCTACTACGCTTACTTCGAAAAGAATCGTGAGTTGGCCGACTTCCTCAAGAAGCTCGAATCCGTCGAAACGATTCTGAAGTCCGGTCAAATCACACTTGTGATCGACGCCGACAAGTTCCAGCCGTTTGACCTGCTCAACCCGGGCAAACAAACGCAGGCGCTGAGCCGCATCGAAGCCGATCGCGACGCCGCGTTGGAAGCCGCCAAGCAAGACGCGCCTGCGGGTCGCACCGCACTGGCCGAAGCATCGAACCAAGATGACGAGGGAGCCGCAAGCGATGGCGAATGAAGACACCACCCACACGCACGGAAGCGCTCAACTGCCGCACGATCATCACGGCGATGAATTCGGCAGCACCGAGTTGGTCAATGCGCTTCGCAAAAGCTTCGGCATTCTGAAGCTGGTGATGTTCGTTTTGGTCGTGCTGTATTTCCTGAGCGGATGGTATGCCGTAGAACCCGGTGAAGCAGCTGTGGTGTATCGCTTCGGCCGCATCGTGAAGGGTGCAGGCACCGGCGTGAATACGTCGGGCTGGGGTTGGTCCTGGCCGTACCCGATCGACCGCGTTGAGAAGGTCGACACCAAAGAGCGCAACTTGCCGTTCGAGTTCATGTTGAACCTGACCGACGCCGAGCGGGCCAGCAAGAAGATCGGCATGAAGTTCGGCAACCTAAAGCCGGAGGCGGATGACTATCTCGTCACTGGCGACGCGAATGTGTTGCACGCAGCTTTGAAGGTGCAATACCGCGTAACCGAAGCGGGCGTGCTCGATTATCTCAAGAACGTTTACGACATGCCGCGCGAACGACCGGCCGGCGTTGACCCGAATCGTGCCACGCCGGCGTATGAGAACTATCCTGAGTACACAATCCTTAACAACCTCGCACGTAACGCCGCAATCGAAACGGCCGCCAACTGGCCCGCCCTTGCCATTCGCGGTGTCGAACAGGAAGAGTTTATCAATGCGGTCGAACGTCGGTTAAACGAGAAACTCGAAGCGCTCGAAGCAGCCGGCACACCGCTCGGCATTCGCCTGCGCGAGAACGGCATCATCGCCGTGAAGTACCAAGACCTCGAAGCCGTCTTCCCGCCGCGACAAACGCAAGGCGCTTTTGACGCCGTCTTTCAGGCCGAAACGCGCAAAGCGCAACAGTTGGCCAAGGCACGCAGCAACCGCGAAGCGCGGTTGATTCAAACCGCCGGCGGCAATCACGCCGCCATCGCCAACGCGATCGACAAAGAGTTTCAGTTGATGTTGAAGATCGCGGCGAAGGGTGAATCCGCAGGCGACCTGAAAGCGCAACTCGACGAGCAAACGAAGAGAGTTAACGAGCTCCTGGCTGATGCTTCGGGCGATGTGCGCACCATCGTTAATGACGCGCGCATCCTCAAACAAAGCATCGTGCAAGACGTGCAAGGCGATGAAGAACGCCTGCGTGCGGTCTTGCCGGAATACCTGAAAAACCCGGGCGTCTTTCTGTCGCGCCGCACCGAAGAGATCATCGGTTTGGCCTTGGCACGCGAAGGCGTCACCAAGATGTACGTTCCGCCGGGCGAGCAAATTCGTTTGCACATCCCGCGCGACGACAGCAAGGCCGCTCCCGACCGGGACGCCATGCGTGACGCGGCGACCCGCGTCAATACGGACGATATCGACGTGGTTCCGTCGATGCCGACGCGTTAATAACGCACTCGGTCGATCGCCTGCCGATGACAAGACCGAAAAGGCGCGTGGGCGTATAACAAACCGATCGCACCAGTAAGCCGTGTTCGGCTAACCGAGACCGGCTTCCGCCCCGAGTGGCCGCGATGAAAGCGAGACGACAGCCGTTATGAATCACGTCGTGGAATGCATCTCACTCAGCAAAGTCTTTAACGACTTCTGGGGTCGCGCCAAAGTTAAGGCCGTCGACGAGCTCGATATGAACGTGCAGCCGAAGGAAATCTTCGGCCTGTTGGGCCCCAACGGCTCAGGAAAGTCCACGACCATCAAGATGCTATTGGGCTTGCTGTATCCGACCTCCGGCGTCGCGCGCGTTTTCGGAAAGCTGCCGACCGACACAGCCATCAAAGCACGCATCGGCTTTATGCCGGAAGAGTCTTACCTCTACCGTTACCTAAACGCATACGAAACCCTCGACTACTACGGTCGGCTCTTCAAGCTCGACCGCGTCGAGCGCCGTCGCCGTACTGAGCAATTGATCGACAAAGTCGGCCTGCGCAACGCCGCCAAGCGCCCGGTCGGCACCTATTCCAAAGGGATGGCGCGCCGCATCGGCCTGGCCCAAGCTTTGGTCAACGACCCCGACTTGCTCATCCTCGACGAACCCACGTCGGGTCTCGACCCGGCCGGTACGCTCAAAGTCAAAAATGTCATCAAAGAGCTTGGCGAGCGCGGCAAAACCGTCATTCTATGTAGCCACCTATTGGCTGACGTTGAAGACGTTTGCGATCGCGTGCTAATCATGTACGGCGGCAAACAACAGGCTGTTGGGCAAGTCAACGAACTATTGAAGCGGCAAGACACGACGCAGATCGTCGCCGATCAACTCGACGAAGCGACGCTGCAGCAAATACGCCAGATCATCGAAAAATCGGGCAAGCACGTGAAGAAGGTCGATCACCCGACCGACCGACTGGAAAATCTGTTCTTCCGCGTGATTGCCGACGCCCAACAAAAACAACTGGCGACCAGCGGTGCCGAAGATACCGCCGACGCGCCGTCGTTCCTGTCTGGTGAAGGCGCGCAACAAGGCGACGCTCTGGTCAACGCCTTGGTGGACGCAGGCAACAACAAGACCGAAGCCGCCGATGAGACACCGGCTGCCGCTGCGCCGAAACCGAAAACCGACATCCTCTCTAAACTCAGCAAAGTCGATGAAGATGCGCCGGAACAGGTAGACGAGCAGGAACCGACCCAACAGCCCGCCGCCAATCAGGATGTGCTTGGCAAACTATTGAAAAAGAAAGACGACGAGTAATCGCCGTCGCAGGCGGGCCGATCAGTTTCTAACACCAGCGAGTATCTTCTTTGAACGCTGTTTCAACCGA
This sequence comes from Phycisphaerae bacterium, assembly GCA_030432035.1. Lineage (GTDB taxonomy): Bacteria > Planctomycetota > Phycisphaerae > UBA1845 > UTPLA1 > ECT2AJA-110-A. The sequence goes on along the minus strand of JAUIHO010000017.1, from coordinate 14,780 downwards.
CGGAGTTTCGCGTGCCTGATAAAGGCTTCGATCTAAACGACTTCTCGATGCTGATGATCGGGCTCGGTACCCTCATCGGTCTCGTCGCCATTATTTACGTCATTCGCAAGGCGCTCACCGAGCGCGGCGGCGAAGTCGGCGGCTGGACGCTGCGCGGTGCGGGTCGCAACATCACGGCCATCGCTCGCACGACGCTCGCCGAAGGTTTGCGCGCTCGCATCGCCTTTGGCTTCCTGCTACTGATTCTGATCAGTGTGCCGTCGTTTTATTTCACGGCCGATGGTGATGGCACCATCAAAGGCCAAGTGCAGATGTATATGACGTACTCGCTGGGGTTTTCGAGTTTCGTGCTCGCCCTGCTGACCGTCATCTTTTCCTGCCGCTCGCTATCAAACGAAATCGCAAGCCGCCAGATCTACAGCATCATCGCAAAGCCTGTTCCGCGGTGGCAAATCCTCGCAGGTAAATGGACCGGCGTGATGGCGCTGAATGTCGGCGTGATGATCATCGTCGGCATCTTGACCTATGGCGGCGTCATTCTGATTCTGTCCGACTTTAAGTCGACGTTGCGTCAAGAGCTGACCACCGAAGGCGGCATCACGCCGGAACAAGCCGATCGCTTCGTCACGTCGCTCGAAGATGTGAAGGGCATGGGTGTTGCCGGGGCGGATAGCCCGATCGTCACGGCCATGAAAGATGCCACGGGCCGCACGCGCGATGATGTCGCAGATATTCTGTTGCGCTTACCCGAATCGACCCGCGTTAACCTGCGCCGCTTTGACGAGCTGCGGCGGCAGGTATTGGTCTCTCGCGCGACGTTGAAAGTGGAAGTAGACGAAGACGATTTTCAGGAAGCCATTCTCGCCGAATACAAACGTCGGCAGGAAGCGGGGATGATTCCCGAGACTGTGTCTACCAATGCGGTCTTGGAGCAGATTCGATCTGAAATTTGGGGGCGCTTTTGTCGCGTTGAGCCACTGCGATTCAAGGTCTGGACACTCAAGGGCCCCGCCCCGAAGCAGGGCGAAGAGATGATCACGTCGATTCGCTATAACGTGATGACCGAAGCGATGATGCAGGCATGGCGTCACCCGATCACGGGTCAGGTGCTCGAAAAGGACACCATCTTGTGCCAGTGGGCCATTGGTGCGGCCGACGACCCCGATCGTGCCGAACGCACCGAAGCAATACCCGTTGAAACCACGAAAGAGATCGAATTCCCCGCCGACGCCATCAATAAAGACGGCACCATCGTGGTCGAGTTTGCGAATATCGATCCGCGCTCCGTTTCGGCGGCGTTCGACCTGCCCGAAGCCTTGAAAGTGCTTTACGTCGTCGGCAGTTTTGAAACGAACTTACTGCAAGCTTGTTTGGCTGCTTTGATTCCGCTGGCATCGTTGGCGACGTTCGGCGTATTCGCCTCGACGTTTCTCACGTTCCCAGTCGGATCGATGATCCTGATCTTTTTGTACATCCTGTCGAATTCGATGGGCTTCGTTGCCGAGTCGCTCGCCGTCGCCGAAGAGTACTACGATCCGACGCTCCCTCAGCCGCTGTCGTTTGAAATTCGCAGAATGGTGGTCGACATCCTTCAATGGCTATTGTCGCTCGGCGATCTGACGCCACTGAGTCACGTCATGGACGGCGAGGCCATCGGCTGGGGTGCGCTGGGCCTATCATTTGCTAAGTTCGTCGTCCTCAAGGGCGGTTTGGCGATGTTCATTGCGGTGTTGGTATTCCGCCGCCGCGAGTTGGCCGCCGTGACGGTTTAAGAATCCATCGTCTGCAGTCAGTGCAATTCGCTGGCGAAAAACTGAAATCGTCGGCATCAAACGACGCCTAAAACTCCAGCAAGGAGTCTCGGTATATGCGACCTGCCACCAAAAAATACGTATACATCTTCATCGCGTTGCTGGCGATTGCTTCGACCACGCTGATGACGCCGTCGATTCAGGCTCAGCGCAAAGAGCACCACCTCGTGTTGCCGCCCGCTCCCGAAGATACGGCCATGTCGATGCTCTACACGCCGCTGTTGGCTGTCGGTCGTGCACCGTTGGTCGATGTGCTGTGGATGCGCGCCACCAAACTTAAAGAACAAGGCCGCATCTTCGACGCGCTGCAATTGGCTAAGACGATCTGCAAACTGCAGCCCAAGTTCGCTCAGGTCTGGGCCTTCATGGGCTGGAACATGGCGTACAACATTTCCGTTACTTGTAGCAGCCCGGAAGAACGCTGGCGCTGGGTGCGGAACGGTTACGAGCTGATTCGCGACAAGGGCATTCCGCTCAATCCGAACAACACGCAGCTCTATAAAGAGTTCGCCTGGATTCTGTTCCACAAAGTCGGCGACTTTATGGACGAGATGCACCAATACTACAAGTTGCAATTCGCACTTATCGCCGAGAACGCGATGGGCACGCCGCCGCCCGATTACGTGCGCGTCGGCCGCGTACGTGGCGATTTTTATCGCGATTACGACTTTGCCATCCTCGCGGCAGTGCCGGAAACCTACGACGGTATCTTCAAACACGAAACGCTCGAAACGCTATTCGAGCAATATCGCTTCGCAGGCTTACAGCCAGGCGAAGCGCTCGACCTCATCGATGTGCCGTTTAATGAAACACTTAAATGGGTCAAAGGGTTGAATCGACCCGGCGTATCTCTCCGTGAAATCGGCACACTGCGCGACTTGTTGAATGTCGATTTACCTGAAGTCCGCGCGTTTATCGATCAACTGCGCCTTGCCGCTTCGGAATCGCGCGGCGGGGGCGGTCTCATCGAGTTAATGCAAGAGAACGAAGATGTCGAAGCGCTCGTCAACAAGATTTCCGAAAACGAATTCGACGCGACCAAGCCCGGTGTCTTCGATGCGTTGATTAACGCTACGCGCACCAACGTACTGACCATGCCGGAGGTGCCGGAAGAACTGCAGGACCGTCGCAAGAACGAGTTTCTCAACTACCTGCGCAGCAAAGATATTTCCGCCGCGCGCCGCAAGCTGACGCAATACTGGGACAAACGCGTTGCGCTCGACCTCGACACCGCGCGCGAACAGGTCAAACCCTACTTCGAAGAGATGCGCACCTTCGTCGCGAAGTTGGAAGATTATGGCTTCAACGCGACCGACGGTGATACCTTCCTCGGTCTCGTCGGTGCCGTGCGCGACAATGTGTTGGAGTTGCCGGGCGTATCGAGCGCCGAGCAAGTTAACAAACTCCCCGCGTTTATGGAACTTTGGGACGACCCGAAATATGCCGACGCGCGCCGAGAGTTGGAAGCCATCGCTCGCCGCAAGCGCGTGCACGACGAATTCAAGATCGAGATGATGCGCGTGCTGCGCACGCAAAACCACTTCGGCATGACGTTTGACTTTCGCCTTGCCGAAACGCACGCACTTTATTGGTCGAATCTCGGCTCCGAAATCGGCATCGACAAGCTCGACCCGGTCGATATTCATAAGCTCAACACCGATCGCCTCGAGTTTTACGCGCTGCAAAAAATGTATCACCGCGGCCGGCTGGCGATGAGCCCGGAAGCCAACTTGGGCGAACCGCCGTTATTGCAGCCCGATCTGCGCGTCATTCCGACGCTCGTGCGCACGTTCTTTGAAATCTCCGAAGACTATCTGAAGGACGAGCGCAATCCGAATAACGCAAACGTGTCGGAACAGTTCCGAACCGGCTTCGTCGGCTTCATGCGCGATTCGATTCTGGCGTCGCACGAGTACGGCGACGACAACATGGGGCAGTGGTTGTTCAACATCCTCAAGAAGGAGTTTCCCGACCCGATGTATATGCGCGGGTACGAGGCGTTCTTAGCACAAGAAGTGCTCGAAGATCGCGAGCTGGGAGACTATCGCGTTACGTTGCGTCGTTTGCAACGGCTCATTGGAAAGGCCCTCGAAAACTACGCCGTCAACGAAGACGAAACGGCAGTGTTGTTTATGGCCCGCGCCCGACAGGTGTTCGATGGCTACCGCGAGCGCATCGTCAATGACCGCTTGGATTTCGACTGGACCTTCGAGGGCATCATTAAGGATGCCGTGGATACGTCCGCACAAATATTCAATCGCCGCGAAACATATCTACGCGTTTGCAAGAAGTTGGGCATCGAACCGCTGCCCGAAATGCGGGCCGAAGAAGAGAATAGCAACCCGATGAGCCTTCAATAGGATAATCCGAAGGCGCGGCAATCAACTGCATCGATCACTGCAACCCCGCCGCGCGGAAGACCTTCGCTTCGGTATCCCCGTCGACCAACTCGGCGAAATCATCCACCAACACGGACGCGCCGAGCGTGGTTTCATCCATATACGACCGTCGCACGCCGACCGTCGCCATGCCTGCTGCCGTTGCCGCGCGCACGCCGGCGGGGCTGTCTTCAAACACCAAACACCGCCCAGCCGCCAGCGCGCCGTCGCCCGCCAACAATTCGCGCGTCATTAGATACCCCGCCGGATCCGGCTTTGATACCTTTACATCATCACTGCTAACGATGACGTCGATCGGTTCGCGAAGACCCGCCAGCCGCAACAGCCGATCGATCTCGCGCGTGCGCGACCCGCTGCATATCCCCATTGGCACGCGGCCGACCCAGCGGTCGATGAACGCGCGCAAACCCGGCAACGGCTCCAATCCTTTGCCCGTGATTTCGGAATAGCGTCGCGTTTTTTCGTCCACCAAATCCGCCGCCGTCAATTCGGCCAATCCCGCGTGCCGCTCGATCAACCGTTCGACGATAAGCCAGTCGTTATGGCCGATGAACTCGCGCATGCTCGCCTGCAGATCAATATCGACGCCATAGCGTTGCAACACATCGACGAAGGCCTGCCCGTGCATGAACTCGGTATCGAACATCACGCCATCGAAATCGAAGATAATGGCCGCCGGTGACGGGTGGGTCATTCGTCAAAACCTCATTAACGTTACATAAACTGGTGGGTACTACCCGGCTGTGACGCATTCCGGAAATTCATCCGAAATTCACGTCGTAAATGCCGGGCGGGTTTTCAAACTTTCGCGTTGACTTTCCCCTATCAAACCCGGATCATGAAACCAATTTCGTGAATTTTTTCTCTTTGCGGATCGAGCTCTGCCCATTATGCAGCTTATCGAACTTGGCGATACCCGCGTCGTAACCGTCGCACCGAGTGATTCCATCGACAGGGCTATTTCCCTGTTGGAGGAAAACGATTTTCGGCACTTGCCCGTCGTCGACCGCGGCCAAATCCTCGGCATGGTCTCCGACCGCGATTTGCTTTCGGCCGTCGGCATGCAACACGACGAGGAACGGCTGAGTTCGTCGCCCGGCAGCGGTCGCATCGGTGCCACGCGCATTGATCAGATCATGTCGACGCCCGCACGTACGGCGGCCGCCGAAGATTCACTGCAGCACGGCGCACAACTCATGCTCGACGCCGGTATTCGCGCTATTCCACTGGTCTACCGCGATCGGCTCGCAGGCATCGTGACGGAGACCGACTTCCTCAAGTGCTATCTCAACGATCGGCCGATTTGCAAGATGCAAGGTTGGCGGCTGCAACTCGTGCGCGATCACATGACGCCGAACGTGAAGACGTTAAAACCGACCGACGGTTTTTTGCATGCGGCCCGCATGATGCATACCCATCGCTTTCGCCATATCCCCATCGTCGAGGGCGGTATGTTGATCGGAATCGTTTCCGACCGCGATATGCGACGGTTTCTGGGAACCATGGAAATCGATCGCGCCGAAGAAGCGGACATGCCCGCCCGCGCCCGCGGCCACGTCACGATGCAGGATGTGATGACGACCGACGTCACGAACACGACAGTGGACGCTACCTTAGCGGAAGTCGCCGAAGTCTTGGTCAAAAGAAAATTTGGCTCGCTGCCCGTCGTCGATGAAGGCGAACTGAAGGGCATCATTACCGAGGCCGATTTGCTTCGCCACGTCGTAAACGCGTGCCGCGAAGGCGAAGTGAAATAGCGCGTGCCCTCGGCTGCCAGAGATCGAAAAACGCTGTTTAAATAATTGAACAAAGCCCACGCTTTGCCAAGCGTGGGCTTTGTTCTTGAATGCTTGCGTTTTGATAAGCGCCTAAAGCAGCTTGCAAGAAGCAGCGATTATTCAATCGCTCCAAGCATTTTGCCAAGCGATTTAACGCTACACCTGTGCTTGCTGCTGGCCGGCCTTGCCGCGCTTACTGCCTTTGCTGCCGCCGCGGCGAAGTTCGCCCTTTTCGATCTTGCCGTCGTCATTTTTATCGAGTCGCTCGAAGCGTTCGTCCGGCCCCTTGAACTCTTCGCGATCGACCACGCCGTCGTCATTCTTATCGAGTTTTTCGAAGCGCTGTTGCGGGCCGCCGCGTTGGCGACCACCCTTGCCGCGCCGACCGGGGCCACCTTCACCAAACCCGCGACCGCGGCGCGGACCCTCACCGCGCTGGATGCCGGGGCGATCGGGACCATTGGGCCCACCGCGAAAACCCTCGCCGCGCGGTCCGTCACCACGTGGACCAGCCATCGGCGGACGACCACCTTCGTTCATGCCACCCTTGCAGTTCGGGCACATGCCGCGCGGTCCAGGGCCGCCGCGACGTCGTTCAAACTTACCAGCCATGCCCGGCCCATCGGGACCACCAAAACCACCGAAGCGTCCGCCGCGCTGCATACCCGGCCCACCGTGGCCGCGCCCCATGCCTCGATGATGCATGCGCATCATGCTTCGGCGGATTTCCTGTCGAATCATTCGGCGTAGTTGATGGCGCTGCCCCATCATGCCGCGCATATGCCGACCGAAGCCGCGACCGCCCCGAGCAGCCGGGCCGCGACGGCCTTCCGGTCCGCCTCGACCGCGATCGGCACGCGGACCATCTGGGCCGCCCCGCTTGCCGCGCGCTTCCGGGCCACGCTTCCCGCGACGGCCCTTGCCGCCTTGGTCGAATTCCTGTCGGTCGATCACGCCGTCGTCATTGCGATCCAGACGGTCGAATCGGTCGGCCCCTTTTTGCTTGCCGCCGGGCTTTTGGCCAACGAGGTTGAATTGATTGGCGTTGAGTGCGACTGCCGAAGCCTGCGACGTGCAGGTGGCGATAACGATGGCGCCCGCAAGGGCGAAAGCGGCTCGAATCATGGGATCATCTCCTTTAAACCTAAGCGAAACGGTTGAACCAGTGAGCCTTTTTGCGGGTTGACATGCCGTCTTGGCTCACGGACAGTTCAACGCCGCCCAAGAGGCGATATTGCAGGAACTTCGACGCAAGCGCTGAAATCAGCGATTCGTGAGGCGCAAGCGGCATTTTCGTTGCGCTTATGTTACCGCGGCGTATCGTGCCGCCTTGGACAACCCAGGACAGACGCTTGCGCGACGGGGTGCGAAGCCGTGCCTGCCGCAAGCCAATCGTTCGGTAAGCAATGCCGAACAAACAGGAGTATGTGTAGATGTCTTTTCGTTCGCTGACGACTCGCTTGTTTTTGATCTCCGCCATCGCGCTGCCGATGGCCGCGGCGCATGCCGATGTCGATCTCAAGAAATTCTCCCTCAGCCGCGCGGCGCCGGCGGATGCGTTCATTACTGTGTGCAGCCGCACCAACCCCGAGCGCGAATTCCTCGACAAGTATTGGCAACGCGTGATCGATGCATTTTGGGAAAGCGAGATCCATATCGATCTGTGGGACATGATCTCCGAGCGCGCGCCCGAAAAGGAGATCGCCAAGCTCGAACAAATGCGCGAGCGTTTCGAGACGCTCTGCCGCAAAGTCGACTGGGAAGCGCTCACCGAAGGTGAGTTTCTCTATACGGCCCGGCTCACCGATCTGCCCATGCCGTACGAAGGCCTGTTTGCCGGTCGGCTCAACAGCAACGAAGCCGCCGCCAAGAATCACGAAGCCATCACGGCAATCTTCCACGAGTTGGCCAAGTTCATCGAAGCCGAAGCGGGCAAGAACGTGTTGAAGGTCACGACCGAAGCACGCAAGGATAAAGTCACGATCACCAAGATGACGTTCGACGAAGCACCGTTCATCGAATTCGCGTTGGCACAAAAAAATGACATGGTTCTACTGACGTTCGGTAAGCCGGACCTCATGCAGGAAGCTCTGATCAATCTCGGCGATAGCGACGACGCGAAGCGCCTCGTCGATACGCCGCGTTTTAAGAGCGCGTTTAAAGCACTTCCCGCTGCCGAAGACGAACTCGTCTTCTTCGATATCGAACGCATGATGTTGTTTATGCGCAAGATCGCCGTCATGATCGAACGCGAAGTCGGTAACGGCTTGCCCCAGCCCGCAGAAGGCCAACCCAAGCCGTTCAATCAGGCCAGCTTGCTGACGGCCTTCCTCGAAGACGCATCGTTCGTCGATTACATGGCGACGACCTCATGGACCGACGGCACGCGCACGTTGGCTGAAACCGTCGTCGTCACCAAGGATGGTGCTAAAGATTCGCAACTGCTCGATGTCGTTGCAGGTGGCGGCACACTCGAAGCCTACGGCAAGTACATCCCCGCAGAAGCGTCGTCGTTCTCGGTGACGTCCGGTGTCAGCCTGCCCAAGGCGTACAACTACATCACCGACTTCATCAAAGAGCACGTGCCCGAAGGCGAACAAATGTTGCAACAATGGGATGGCATGCAGCAGCAGATGTTGCAGATGAACATTAAGAAGGACGTACTCGATCTGTTCGGCACCGAATCGGTCAGCTACAGCGTTGGGCAGGATTGGGTCTCGCTCACCAAAGTGACCGACTCGAAGAAGGCCGACGCCCAAGTCGAGCGCCTGCTCAACACGATCAACGATGTGATCAAACAAAAGTCGGGCGAAAAGAACGGCCTGATCTTCGCCAAGGTGAAGGTTGGCCCCGAGCAGGAACTCACGCAGATTTCCCATGGAATGATGATGATGGCCGGCATCACGTCGCCGCCCGTCATCGGTTGTGCCGACGGCTACCTGATCTTTAGCTCGTCGGCCGCCGCCGTGCGCAAGTGCTTGCTCACCGGCAAGGGCGAACACAGTAACATCTCGGAGAATCCGCGTTGGCGCAAAGAAGGATTGGATCCGAAGGGAGATGTCGTCGCCGTTACGTTTACCGACCAAGCCAACATGGCCAACGAACTCAAGCAAGCCATTGGCGGAATCGGCACCGGCCTCGGCATGGCACCGATGTTCGCCGGCGGCCAGATGCCGCCCGAAGTCGCTCAGATGATGGGCTCGCTCAGCGGCATCGCCATGAAGCTGATCCCCGTGGCGGACAAAATGAACTTCCATCAGTCCAAGGCCGGCTACACCACTTGGGACGGCAAGTCATGGCACAACTACGCCGTGCAAAACTACAAGAAGCCGTCGGAAGTGTTGGTCGATGAGAACAAGCCAGCCGCAGCGGCAGGGAATTAACCCAGCACGAATCGCACGAATATAACGCGCGGAAATTCGCCGCTCGCGATTATGCATCAAACAACAAAGCCTCTTGCGGTCGCGTACCGCAAGAGGCTTTTTCTTTTGGTTTGTTAGTTGAAAATGTCTAGGACTGGGCCGCCCGTGCGAGTCGCGTTGCGTGAGACAAGCACAAATCGCCGCCGCCGCCGGGATCGCAGGGCTTAATAATAAAGCCTAAAGATGTCACTTTCATTTAGAGTACTCTATTTATTTAGGATTCAAATCGTAAATTACTCTACCGCAGCCACATACAACCCTTCATCAAAAAAGCCCGCAAACCCTTGCTCGCAATAACCTTACAGAACCCCTGATCAACCCCAGCCACCCTATTCACAAGCAGTTAGGCTCCTTGACTCGTTTAAGAAAACAAGCGGCAAGAGTAGATGCCTTAAGTATCGGTTTACGGAATCTCGATAAGAATTATATGTAACTTTGCGTCTTAAATTCCCAAGTAGTCCGGTGGTTCAAGTGGGGAATGCGGCACGAAAACAACCCAGCACTAACATTCCATCGATTAATCGGCTACCGCAATCTGGTGCGCCGAGTCGGCGCGACTTTCTCACATTCAGGAGTGGCCCAGAAAATTCCGTTGAGGCGATCGGGTCAACACCAAGTAATGATGATGGACCAAAGAAACCGGTTGAATTAATGGCAGTCGAGCGCCACCAAACCCAAGAACCGGTTGTAGTAAATATCAATCAGGATGATTTGCCCATTCCATTAAAGATATTCATGTCGCTAATTCTGGCGCTTATTGGTGCCGCAGGCGTCATGGCCGGCACAATGGGCAGCGAAGCACTAAAACTTTTTACATCGCGTACAGCGAAAGAAGTCATCGCGGTCGAGCGTGATCCCAATAACCAAACGGAGGGCGACCTCCCAGACCAAAAAGAGTCTATTAAATCACCAAATACCGCGCCTGAAATTCTCAGAATAGAAGTCCTGAGTGATCCTGTCTCGCAAAACCTTTTCGGTGCTACAGCTAACACCAGGATAATAACATCAGTGCATGGTGTTGAGAGCATCGACGAGTCAAACTTTGCGATAAGCGTTCAGTCTCCAGGTTCTAATCATGAGACGTTCATTCCGTTTGATTGGTATGACGTAACTAACCTCTTCGACGACGATGTCCACTATGTCTCATTGAATGTAGCCGCCGCAATCAAGAGGCTTGGTAACTCCGATGACGTTTCATCAGATCTGGGTAATTATGTTATAAATAATTATTTGCACGACGGGGAAATGTGGCAGATGAAGTCGGCGAACTTCTGCTACTCTCTCGTATATGACGCAACAATCGACATGCCCGTCCTTCCAGTTGACAACCACTGCTTTACAATGAATATAGCCGAGGGATCGGTTGACATTGTTCAAGACTCAATGAAACGCGGCTTTGTTACCGCGATCTTTCCTTTTTACATTAAAAAACTGTCGTCAATTCGAATCGATTATGCCTTCTATTTGACTGAGGGCGAGAAGTTGGGCGAGGGTAACCCCACACCTCCGAGTATTGGTATTAGTGTTTGCGATGAGTTCATTTCATCACGGCGAGACATTCCAATTCAAGAGAAAGACGGACTACTTCCCGAACAGTTATCCATCAATATTCCCGACGGATTCGCTTTTCAGGGTGTAGGAATCGTTGCGGGCTTAGATTCCGGTGAAAGCGAAACAAAGCGAGAAAAACTCAACTTTCAAATCCCCTGTGATGGCACCAGGGTGGTCTTTGTTAGAATAGACCTAATCGAGCTCGATTCTGAAGTCTTATGCAAGACATTTATTCGTCGTGAGGATCTTTTTAGCTACTCTGAGAGCACTACGCTTAAAATACCGAAATCACGCTTCAGCGCTAATCCAATCGGATTCAAATTGAGGTTCTGGGGAATCGGTAGTGCAAGGTTTTTTGGGCCGATTATCTCTCGTCTTGATTGCCGTTAGGATTATCGCAAGAACAGTTGGCGCCTCCAAAATTCCCTGTGGTAAGTATCGAGGCCCCAATATTCTTCACTGATAGCATTCAACCTGATATCTCTATTAATGCATAAACGCTATTCGCTCACCACAACCGCATTTCGCGATTCACCATCCAATCCACACCGCGGTGGACTCACCTATCCACAAGCATCATTCGACTACGTGACCGTCTTCCCGCAGCGATACCAACTTCCATTCCCGACTTTGTAGTTCCCACTGTGAACTCCCCCTCGTCCACTTTGCATTTTCTCCCCCAATTTGCCCCTGCCCCCTTCATCCATTACAAATCGCATCTGTAACCGCAATTACCCGACCTACGATCAGGGCAGGCCCGTGATTCATACCAAAATCGTTGCCACCCTCGGCCCCGCGACAGATTCGGAAGAGATGATCCGCCAACTCATCGATGGTGGTGTCGACATTTTCCGACTCAACTTCTCCCACGGCACGCTCGAACAGCACGCCGCCACCTATCGCCGTATCTGCAAGGTGCGCGAACAGATGGACGCCCTCGTCGCCGTGATGGGTGATCTGTGCGGTCCCAAGATTCGCGTCGACCCGATCGAAGACGACGTCTTCGAAATCAGCCGCGGCGAAACGCTCGAAATCTTCGCCGAACATCGCGTCGGCAGCGCCGACGGCGTGTCGACCAATCGCCCCGAACTGGTGCGCGAAGTAAAAGCGGGGCATCGCCTGCTCATCGACGACGGCGCCGTACGCCTGCGCGTGAAAGAATCGCACGACGATCACCTTATCTGCACCTGCGAAGTCGGCGGCGAAATCCGCACGCGCAAGGGAATCAACTGCCCCGATAGCGATCTCGAGATGTCAGCCCTGACGGATAAAGACATCGAAGATTTGGAATGGGCCGTCGAAGCGCGGCTCGATTACATCGCTTTGTCGTTCGTGCGCAGCGCGAAAGACCTACACGAGTTGCGCGAGCGCCTGCCGCTCGACGACGAAATGCGCGTCGTCGCCAAAATCGAAACCGTGCACGCGATCCGTTATCTCAACGACATCATCGAAGCGTCGGACGTCATCCTCGTCGCACGCGGGGACTTGGGCGTGGAGATGGATCTGGCTCGCGTGCCGATCTTGCAAAAGAAAATCGTCCGCGCCTGTCAGAATGCGGCCAAGCCCTGCATCGTGGCGACGCAAATGCTGCAATCGATGGTCGAATCGCCCGTGGCCACACGCGCCGAAGTCAGCGACGTCGCCAACGCCATTCTCGATAAGACCGACTGTGTAATGCTGAGCGCCGAAACCTCGGTCGGCACCTATCCGCTCGAAAGCGTTGAAACGCTGACGAAGACCGCCCAATACACCGAAGAAGATTTGCGCCTGCGGAATCGCGCGTCGCGCATCGATGCCAACCTAACGATGCGGCGTGTTACAACCGCTGTCGCCCACGGTGCCAGCCTGCTCGCGCGCGAACTCGACGCCAAGCTTGTCGCCGTTTGGACCGGCACCGGCAACACGGCGCGGCTGCTTTCCAAAACGCGCCTCGGCGTGCCTGTCATTGGCCTCTCGAAAGATGCCCACGTCTGCCGCCGCATGGCGATGTATTTCGGTGTGACGCCCATTTGTATGGAGCGCCATCGCGACGTCCTGCAAATGTTGCGCGAAGTGGATGACGCCCTGCTGCAACGCAATCTCGTGAAGCCCAATGATCTGATCGTGGTGGTGGCCGGAACGCGCCTCGAACATCAAGGGGCGACCAACGCCCTGTTTATCCACCTCGTATCCGATGGTGATGAGTTCACGCCCGTCTTTCGCTAGCGAAAATTCGGCATAACTTGCCACCTCGCCCGCAGTTCTTGCGCCACCTCAATTTGTCTATATCAGTTCGCCTCGTCACACGCCGATAACAGTACATGTAGATGCGCGCGGAAGGTGCGCTATGACGCCAACTGTTTGACGAACAGAAAGATCGGTACGTGCCCTCACTGCCCAACGCCAGTTTGCACTCCACCCGGCAACCGCCGACTCGGGCCGTACCGAAATCACCAATAAACCAAAAGCCGATCACGATCCTCCATCCGGTGCACAGCCTTGCTGTCGGCGGCCTCGAACGACAACTGGCTGCCGTCGTCGCAGGCCTGTCGCCGTCGCACTGTCGCCATGTGATCGCTGTCAGGGAATTGACCGCCGCGAGCGTTGAAATTCCTGAGCATGTAACCATCGTGAATGTGACGGGTGACGGCGGGCATTTCAGCCGCGAGTTGGTGCAAATCATCGATCGCGAAGCCATCGACCTCGTACATATCCGCGGTCTTACGATGCTCGTCGATACCGTCGTCGCCGCGCGCGCAATGCGAAGCGTGCCCGTCGTCGCAAGCTTTCACGGATTTGAAGATCGCACCGCCGTCTGGTCGGGCGTGCGTCGCAAGCTGATTCGCGAAGCGCTGCAACATTGCCAAGCCCGCTGGGCCGTAAGCCGTGCCGCCGCTGACGAAGCAAGCCAACGACTGAATCTGCCGAACGGCTTCTTCGACGTCATGCCGAACGGCGTGGACACCGACCGCTTCCAGCCCGTCAACGATCAAAACGCCGCGCGAGCATCGCTCGACATCGACGCCGATGCGTTTGTGTTCCTATCCGTTGGCAATCTTAAGCTGATTAAAGGGCACGACTATTTGATTCGCGCGTTTGCGCAACTTGTCGAATCGACCTCCGATCAACGAGCCGAGTTAATCTTGGTTGGCGAAGATCACCTCGATGGTGAGTTACAACAACTAGCCACAAAGCTAAACATCGCCGACTGCGTGCGATTCGTAGGTCGCGTTGACGACGTTCGGCCCTGGTATCACGCGGCCGATGCGTTTGTATTGCCGTCGCTCGCGGAGGGTCATTGCAATGCCCTGCTCGAAGCGCTCGCATGTAGCCTTCCCGCTATCGCGACGCGCACCGGCGGCAACATCGACACCATTGAAACCGGTTGCACCGGCCTCTTAGTCGCGCCGGGCAATGTTGCCGAACTCGCAACCGCCATGTCGTCGCTCATGCAGAACGAATCAACGCGCGAAGCACTATCAACATCGGCGCGCGAGGCAGCCCTTGCTCGCTTCGGTCACGCGACCATGTTAGATCGTTACCTAGCCGGTTACCGCAATGTCATGTTAGACACGCACCAGGCCGAAACCGTCCGACCGACACCAACCCAGCGGGAGCTTGCCAACGCATGACGGCGATACCCAATACCGCCGCTCTTTCGGCACCGCCGCTTCGGCGCATCAGCGAATTGGCGCGCTATCGCGAGTTGATGTGGATGCTGGCGTGGCGTGACATCCGCGTGCGATACAAACACTCCATCCTCGGCGCGGCGTGGGCGATTATCCCCCCCGCCTCGATGATGTTGGTGTTTACGTTTGTATTCGGACAAGTGATCGACGT
>JAUIHO010000254.1 GCA_030432035.1 Phycisphaerae bacterium | reverse complement strand
CTAGATCTTGTTTGCTCAGTTTAAGTTTCCAACAAGCGATTCGATTGTCTGGCTGAACCCGGCACCAAACCGCGTCGCCATCAGACCACACTGCGGCCTCAAGATGTCCTGGCGAACGACGGGAGGCCATTTTGAAGAACACGGCAATCGCTTGAGGCGTAGACAGCCGGTCGCCTTTGACGAGACCGCACTCAATCGATGGCGACGTTGTAACGGCCCCAAATTGCTGGGCTTGGCAACCAACCGAAGTCGCGATACCGATTATCAGGAGTCCCAAGATTGGAAAGTCGCGTTGTGCAGATAACCGAATCATCCTGAGCATAAACAAAACCTCTCGAATTGATCGAACGTTAAATTAAACGATTGAAGCCAATCAATCGTTCCAAGAGATCAAGAAATATCGATGCGAGCTGAATCGCACCTGCGAAAAGTCATACCATGAAGTAATGTTTGGGGCGGGCTTTAGTCCAATGGCCCGGTAGCGATTGGATTGGTATCACGAATTAACGCTGGTTTCGTGATACGAATCGGATCGAACCCCTGCTTCCACTCCTCGTTGCTTACCTTGAAGACGCGCGTCGGCTGCTGGTCTCGAATCGATTCCTTGATCGCGGCATCCGTTTTAGACCAAGCATCCATATAAACTTCACATCGGTAAGACTGACCTTCGACTACCGGCCAAGGTAAGAAAACTTCATCCCACTTCCAATACTCGCGCTTATCGCTGTGATTCAGCATCACCCAGTTGCCCGCCCTCGGATCAAACGGGTCGCCTTTGTGCAACATAGACCGAAGTCTTGCAAACTTTAGCCGTCGCTTAAGCTCTGCAACTTGCTGGTCGGAGATACGAAAGCACGTTACCGTCACTTCACCCTCTCGGGGACCAAAATCTGCCAATACAACTACACCATCATCCCAAACGCCAGCGACGATTCTTCCACTATCATCACGGTAGTGATGATATAACGCAGCGACGGCCACTGGTATTTCAATTTTGGTGCTGACTCGTGACTCAGGCGATTGCACGAACCGATCGGTTGTATCGTGATTTGGAGTAGGCGAATGACAATACGCCGAAGGCAACAGGAGAAGCAAAAACACAATGATCGAAAACCGCATTCCAGAATGTGGTGCGTTTCTCATCGCGTCCCTCAACTTTGCATTCTGCACTCTTAACTTTTCATTACTACGCTAATTCCCCGGTATCACCCGGTTCAACAGCTTCACCGCATTTTGATTGCCAAACATAAAAATCGACGGGCTCAACACGGCGCTCTTAAAGTTCTGATCGGCCAATAGCGTGCTCGCACTGCCCGTGTTATCCATCAGCGCCGTCACATCGGCCACATGGTTCAGCCCCAGCAAGTGCCCCGCTTCGTGTGCGGCCACATTACCGATCGCAATCGCAATCCCCGTCGGCGAAGGTTGTAGCGCAAACGGATTGTCAAAGCCCTCGGTGAAGATGATGCCGTCATCGCAACGGTCGAGGTTGCCGACATCTACCTGATCCGCAACGCCGAACTTCGTCGGGCTAAACGCGCCGAAGTGCAACGTGCTAAACGTGCCGGGCTCCAAACTGGGGTTGTCGGTGCTGCTGACGATCGTGATGCCGAACCCCGCGAAGTTCTCTTCGATCACTTCGATAATTTTCTCGCGAATAAACGTCGTCTCACCGTCGTACGCATCGTCGATATCCGCCGCGTTAAACGGGTCGAGATTAAACGTGCCCTCGTTCACAATCGTGGCCGGACCGCCCGAGAAGTTCAGCAACAACGTTTGTGCCGGAGGCGTCGGAAAACTGCCGCCACGGTTGATCTGAATCGACGCGACATAGGCGCCGCCGCCGTTGTCGAGAAAGAACCGCGCGATCGCGACAAAGAACTGATCCGATGGCTCGCTCACAACTTCATCAATCGCCGAATTCAAATTGCCTGCGGCCAGATTGATATCGTCGTTGGTCGAAAACAATTCGCGATCTTCGTCGAATACCGCCAAGACCGGGTCGAGCGTGCTGTTCTGCGCCGCTTCGACGGTAACGCGTACGCGATCACCCGGCGAAACCGACCCGATGTCGAACACGGCGGCGTCGGTCAACGTGCCGCTCACGACGAACATCTCATCATCGGGAATTGTCAAACGCGTCGCCGAATTGAAACCCGTTCCCGCCGCGCCGGTGAAGTCTGCGTCGCCGCTGCCGCTATCTTCACCCAAATTTATATTGGGCCCGAAGCCGGTCACATTGCCGGGCTCGCACATCATGCCGGCCATCACTGGCAACATGATGACGGTGCAGAGCGTTAACAGCGTGAGAGGAAAACGTCGCTTGATTGAATGCAACACAATGGCTCCACAAAACAACGGGCGAGGTCGGCAAGCCGCCGCGACACAGCCGCGCGGAATAGGGTCGTAAGCAAACTATTCGATTCGGTTAGGAGTACCGTCAAGCTTCTTCAAACTGCCGCGCAATTTGCGGAACCTCCCCCGCTTATCGGCCGCGGCGACGGGTTATAAACCCATCGCCCGCGTGATGAGAGTATATCCCATCAGTGCCCCAAACGCTGGAACGATGATGGCGAAGCTCGCAATGCGTCGCCCCCACAGGTCGCGCTGCCGTCCGATGATTTCGCACAACAAAATCACCAGCCCCATCATCGCGAACTTGAACACCAACACGCCGTGCATCCCGAACGCCGTAATCACGCGCTCCGCCAGCGGGTTCGCCTCGCGACCGCCCAGCTCCAGCACGATCATGGTCATAAGAATGTCGAGCGACGACGCCAACACGAACCACGCGTAGTGATTCGGATACCGTACGTGCTCGTCGGACCAGTCCAAAACCGGATTTCGTGTGTCTCGTGCCATCATCATGCCTCGTCAAACACTGGCGACCACAACAATGGACACCAGACGGCGCATTCCGCTAGTTACGCCGCAAATTGCATGCCACCGACCGAAAATTGCTGATCTGCGTGGCCGGTAACCTATTTAAGCGTAGGAATTCCGGTCATTCCGCGTCAATCTTGCCCCGCGCTCGGCCTAGGCCAATCCGATCCGCCCTGACGATATAGAAAAAGCGGTTGATTCTCCCCAAAAGTGGGGTGAATCGTTTCGCGCGCCCACCCAGTTTGCTAAATACTGCCCTGAAAGGAGCTTACATATGCCCACCCGTTTCTGCCTCGCCCTCGTCATTCCCGCCGCCCTCGCTGCGTTGGCCTGCCAAAAGCCCGTCGAGCCGGTACCTGTGGCAAAAATTGAAAAAGATTACAACCGCCCCCTGCCGCCGGGTGGATTCGCGCTCGAGAAGGTCGATCCAGATGACTATCCCGATTTCGGCGATGCGTGGTATCGCGCCAAACGCCTCGGTTTGCGCAAATCCGTCGCCCACAGTCTGGCCTATTTGAAAACGCCGACGAGCAAACAGTTCTACCCGCTCGGCCCCATCACCCACGATCGCGTCGTCGCCTCGTTGGAAAAGTTTCTCGATATCCTCGATCAATCCGACACGCCTGAGAAACTCAACGATCTGGTCGCGCGCAACTTTGATATCTACCGCTCCGTCGGTTGCGATGACGACGGCACCGTGCTGTTCACCGGTTATTACTCGCCGATCTTCGAAGGCAGCCGCGAGCGCACTGACCGCTTCAAGTTCCCGCTCTACAAGCTGCCGAAGGGCATCGAGAAGGATAAGTACGGCGAAGTCATCGGCGGCCCTTGGAAAGAACGCAAAGACATCGAAGGCGACACGGGGCTCGTCGGGTCCGAACTCGTATGGCTCGAAGATCGCTTCGAAGCCTACGTGCTATCCGTACAAGGTTCAGGCTTCATTCGCCTGCCCGACGGCGAGTTGTATGAGATCGGTTACGCCGGCAACAACGGACACGACTACACACCGATTGGCCACATGCTCGTCTCCGATGGTCACATCGATAAGCACAAGCTCTCGCTGGCAACGATGATCAAATTCTTCAAGGACCATCCCGAAGATATGGACAAATATCTATTTGCCAACAAGCGCTACATCTTCTTTAAAGATGTAGGTGGCGGACCGTTCGGCTGCTTGGGCCAGCCGGTAACTTCCGAGTTCTCGGTAGCGACGGATAAAGACATTTTCCCGCGCGGCGCCTTGGCATTCGTTGACACCAACGCACCCAACGGCGAACAGCGGCGCAGTCCGTTCCGCAGCTTCGTGCTCGACCAAGACCGCGGTGCCGCCATCCGCGCACCGGGTCGCTGCGATATCTATATGGGCGTCGGTGAAGAAGCCGGCAAGAAGGCCGGTTGGACGTACAGCGAAGGCCACTTGTTTTACCTGCTCAGCAAAGACGCCCCGCTACCCAGCGGCGATCTGGCCGACGCCGCGGAAGAAACCCGACCGACCAAGCCGCGCCCGCCGCGCGAGGTCGATGACCGTTTGATTATCGAGAAGACGAGCGGTCATTAGAGACGCATCCGTTGAAACGTAGCTTGTATTGTTAAGTCAATTAATGCCCGGCGTTACTGAGTAACGCCGGGTTTTTCTATTCGTACATTCCGTTCAATTCGGATGGGTGCCCCATCTATGAGCAAGCTTCTGTCAAACGCGTGGATTTAGTGACGACGAGAAAGCCAGTAATCGCCATAATGCGGGTGCCATGTCGATCCATAGGATCGACATGGCGACGCGCGAAAAGCCCAGGCGCGATAAACGACACGAACGCACTTGCGCTCAATATTTGCCAACATGCAGAATGACGACGTCACACCACTTCACCAACGATTTAGAATTCGTAAAATATGCAGCATGCCATTCGCCGATCAAACGACGCCACCCCATCGCAAGCGCTTCGATGAACCCGGCGAAGCAAGGTTCCTCACGTTCTCTTGTTTCCGGCGGCAGCCATTTCTGTCGCGCGACCGCAGTCGGGCTTGGCTATTAGAAGGAATCGATCGTGCCCTGCTTCGTCATCCGATCGATCTGTGGGCGTTCGTTATTATGCCCGAACATGTGCATCTGCTCGTATATCCGAACACCTCAGATGTTGATATCGCCGGATTCCTTTACACGATGAAGAAATCCGTCACAACCCGCGCTCTCGATTTTATTCGCAAGGATAGCCCCGCTTTTCTGGAACGGATGCACGACCTACAGCCAAATGGCAGGTCGTCGTACCGATTCTGGCAGCGCGGCGGAGGCTACGACGAAAACCTTTTTCGACCACGGAAGATTTGGGAAAAGATCGACTACATACACCAGAACCCGGTCCGTCGTGGGTTATGCAATCATCCGATGGATTGGAGATGGTCAAGCGCACATGCGTTCGAGAATGATGGTGATGCGCCGTTGATGTTGAATCTTAAGCATTTACCGGTTGACCCACGCGATCATGTGCGGCTGTGAGTCAAGAGATCGGTTGACGTGTGTTTATGTGCGAAATTCGCTGTACCTAAGGTCGAGTCGTCGCGCAAAAAGAACATGTCGATCCTATGGATCGACATGGCACCCGCGCGAACCGGATGGAAATATAGACACGCATCTATATTTAGATTATTCGCGCGTCTCGGGCATGGCACCCGCGCCAGCATCAGTTAAACGCGACACTCGATTAGCGTTCCACGAGACTGTGTTGGGCCGCCGCCTCCCCCACCCGGGGACACCTCTTCTCAATTCGAGCCCGTCCAGTCGTTACGCCTCATAATAGCCAAGGGGTACCTCAAGTAACTGGGACGCGATTTATCCCATTAAGCTTCCGGCATATCAACTCGATATTGATCCACAGACGGCAACGGTAGCCGTCGCCTACGCATGTCTTCGGCGGATTCTCGGTCGCAAAATCTTGCTGTCCGAAACGAATCCGGTTGGTGGAACATTGTGGACGAATCTCTTGCTAATCAATTTGAGCAAGGCTGCTCTAAATCGGAAAGAATCGAAGCGATTCTGAACGAGTTGGATCAGAGCGAGAAGAACGCCAAGTGCGAGAAGCGGCAGCACAAGCGATTTCGTTATCGCCACCACAGCACCAAAATTAAAATCCTCGATCCATCCCGCATCGGCGGGCGCGTGTTCTTTGTTTCTATACGAAACATCAGCTCATTCGGCGCGTCGTGCATTCATACCGGCTTTCTTTATCCGAAAACGCAGTGTGTCGTCGAACTCCGCAAACCCGACGGCCAATCCGAACGCATAGGCGGCATCATCCGGCGCTGCCAATACGTCGGACAGGGCCTGCACGAAGTCGGAGTCGAATTCGAGTCGGAAATTACAGTCTCTGAGTTTGTAGACGACACCACATGCTTAACCGTTCTCGTCGTTGAAGACGATCCCGAAATGCAGCGGCTTATTCGATACTACCTCACGTCGCTCGGCATCGATTCGTTTGAGGTCAACGACGGCGCGCGCGGTTTGACCGCCGCAATACAAAACTCGTACGACGTCCTACTGATGGATCTCGAAATGCCGGTCATGGATGGCTTCACCGCGATTAGCAAGCTTCGCGCAAACGACTACGATGGAATTATTGCGGCCGTCACCGGCCTGCAGCATCCGAGCGCCAAGGAGCGTGCGCTAATAGCCGGCGCGGATACCGTGGTCGAGAAGCCATTGCTACGATCAACGATTGAGACATTCTTTAATATGATTAGCGGCGCGCCTGCGCTAAGCGAGTTCTCCTCTGATATTGCAATGCGCGATCAATTGCGCCGGTTCATTGGGGCGATACCCGCTACGGTGCGTATGATTGAAGAG
>JAUIHO010000253.1 GCA_030432035.1 Phycisphaerae bacterium | reverse complement strand
CAGCCGTTGCGCGATGTGTTACTGTTCTTGTTGAACTATGCACCGTTGGAAGATTGGGAAGCCGACGTACTCGCGATGATCCGCGAAGAGGCGTATTACTTCGCACCGCAAGGCCAAACGAAGATAATGAACGAAGGTTGGGCGTCGTACTGGCATAGCAAGATGATGACGACGCGCATCGCGGGTGACGACGAGATCATTACTTACGCCGATCATCACAGCGGCACAGTCGCGATGAGCCCGGGGCGATTGAATCCGTATAAGGTCGGCATCGAGCTATTCCGCGATATCGAAGAGCGTTGGAACAAGGGGCGATTCGGTAAGGAATACGACGAGTGCGGCACGCTGGAAGAGAAGCGTAAGTGGAACACCGACGCGGGGCTGGGCCGCGAGAAGATTTTCGAGGTTCGTCGGATTCATAATGATGTGACGTTCATCGATGAGTTCCTAACGCCCGAGTTCGTCGATCGTTTCAATATGTATCACTACCGTTTCGACCCGATCACGCGGCGGATGGTGGTCGTGACGCGCGATTTTCAAAAGATCAAGCAACAGCTTCTGTTCATGCTGACCAACCACATGCAGCCGTACATTTATGTCGTGGACGGCAACTACGCCAATCGCGGCGAGTTGTATCTGGCCCACAAGCACACGGGCGTCGATCTGGAAATCAAATTCAGCGTCGAAACGCTCAAGTGTATTCAAAAACTCTGGCGGCGGCCGGTCCACCTTCAGGCGACGATCAATGAAGAGATGGTGCTGTTCAGCTTCGACGGCGAACAATCGCAGCAACAGAAGATTCACGACGACCTACCGCAACCGGCGCATTCGTTTTAGTCGAGATATCCTGGTTGTATTGAGCGGTCGGGTGATTCAGTTCCGCTAACACGTCGCCCGGTTCGACAAGTCGGGCTCTGCTCGACACAATCCCGTTCACGATGATTGCTGTTTTCTCCGTTTGGATCGCGCTGGGCTGTTTGGTCACGGCGCTGTTGACTGTCTTTCGTCCCGACGCGGGTGCCGACTCGGTCGTGACGTTGCTGATGTACACCATCGCGGCGTCTGCGACGTTGGCGGCGGGCGTATTGTGGGCGTTGCGTAAGCGACCTGCCGACGAGGCGGGCGTCGCGGGCCAACGGCTGCAGGCGTTCGCGGCGTTGTTGATTGATAGCGTAACGTTTGCGTTGATCTTGTTCGCGCTGTTGAGTTGGAAGAACGCGCTGATGGCGCTCGGTTTGGAGTACGGCTTTCTTTGGATTTGCTGGTACGGTTATTCGCGGGTGGTATTGGTGGAGCCGAAAGAGAAGGGCGAATAGGGGTGTTTCGCGAGAAATGTCCCCCAGCCCCAGAGGGGCAGGGGCACCCGCATCTGAATGGCAAAGAGCGACTGGCGAATCTAAAATATTCATCCCGAAGAATTTTGGTGCATCAAGGGATGCACCCTACAGCGAATCGAGCGTGGCGACAGTGGTGTGTCGCCGCGTATCGTCGAATTTAGAGCGCTATTGAGCGTCACGAACCAA
The DNA here is from genome assembly GCA_030432035.1 of Phycisphaerae bacterium. GTDB lineage: Bacteria > Planctomycetota > Phycisphaerae > UBA1845 > UTPLA1 > ECT2AJA-110-A. Next base: position 5,202 of record JAUIHO010000253.1, on the reverse strand, counting down.
CATGCCCGACACACAAGACAACCTCACCATTCGGTTGAACGGTAACGACTTCGACCTTGCAATGCCGGCGACGGTGAAGACGCTGGTCGAGTTGCGCCGACCGAGCCCGCCGTTTGCCGTCGAAGTCAACAAACGTTTGGTGCGCCACACGGATTACGAACAAACCCCCCTGCAACCCGGCGACGCGGTCGAGATCGTGACGCTGGTAGGCGGAGGGTGAGAAGAAATTGAGAATGGCGAATGATGAATTGAGAGAATCTCTCCGATGAAGTCGCGTTAACTCGGCGTGATCCCTTTCTCAATTCTAAATTCTCCATTCTAAGTTATTCGCTAGAGATTCTTTTATTCGCGCACAGTAAGACTTGCACGGATAACGTCGGATAAAGAAGGAAGCCCTACCTTATGGACCCTACCCCTATCAAAATCGGTGAGTTGAGTTTTCGATCGCGTTTGTTCGTCGGCACGGGCAAGTATGCGAGCTTCGAGCAGATGCGTGCTTGTTTAGAAGCCAGCCGCTGCGAAGTCGTCACAGTCGCCGTGCGGCGCGAGCGCTTGATCGATAGCGAGAATCGCAACCTGCTCGATTATATCGATACCGATCGCTATACGATTTTGCCGAACACGGCGGGCTGCTTCACGGCCGACGATGCGATTCGCGTCGCGCGGTTGGGGCGCGACATCTTGGAACAACTCAACAACCCCGGCGCGGCGTGGGTGAAGTTAGAAGTGTTGCACGATAAGAAAACGCTGCTGCCCGACCCGGTCGGCACGCTCGAAGCCACGCGCGAGTTAATTAAGGATGGCTTCTCGGTGCTGGTCTATTCGAGCGACGATCCGGCGATGGCCTGCCGCCTGAAAGAGGCCGGCGCCGCCAGCGTGATGCCCGCCGGCAGCCCCATCGGCAGCGGTCAGGGCGTGCTCAACCCGAATGCGATTTGCATCATTCTGGAAATGCTCAAAGAAGGCGACCCCGATTACCCGGTGATCGTCGACGCCGGCGTCGGCACGGCCAGCGACGTCAGCATCGCCATGGAACTCGGCGCCGACGGCGTGCTACTCAACACGGGCATCGCCCACGCGAAGGAGCCGGAACTCATGGCCCGAGCCATGGCCCACGCGCTGGATGCGGGGTACCTCGCCTATCGCGCGGGGCGGATACCGAAGAAGCTATACGCCACAGCGAGTTCGCCGGTGGAGGGGACGATTGTTTATTAACGGGTTGGTATACTTTTTAAAACGATTGGAGGTTGCGGATGACGGTGCAAGAGAAAGTGACGCAAGCTATCAAGGACCTACCCGCCGACGCCACGCTCGAGCAAGTGATGGAGCGGTTGGTGCTATTGGCCAAGATCGAGAAGGGCATCGCACAAGCAGACGCAGGGCAGACGGTGTCGCATGAGGAGGTGGTGCGCAGGATGGCGAAGAGGCAGAAGTAAGATGGACGCCACAAGCGGCTGATGATCTCGACGCGATTGCCGAATTTATTGCGAGAGATTCGGCAACGTTCGCGGGTTTATTTTCAGCGGACGTCTTAAATGCCGTATCCCTTCTGAAAGTTAATCCGGAAATCGGTCGCGTCGTGCCCGAGTTTAGCGACGCGGCAATTCGCGAATTTGTTGTCGGAAACTACCGAGTGATTTATCGACTGCGCGCGGATGTCGTCGAAATATTGACCGTATTTCATGGTGCACGTTTGTTGGGTGTTGAGGATATTCAGTAATCGTTACGGAATGCTGTGCTTAAAGACTTGGAGGTATGGAAGTTGGCCCGGGTAAGCTCTAGTTTTACAGTCGATGTATCCGTTTTTGTTGACTGTTGGCGTATCAACAATATGCGCGACAAGTGCATTTGGCGTCGCAATTCGTACGCATGCCTTAACGCGTAAACGGTCCACCGACCAGCACGCTCGCGGCCACACTACGGAGAGCAGTCATGACGCGATTTCCTCTGCAACTTGTTGTGTTCATGCTTTGCGCCTGCGCGATCGGTTGCGATCGCGTTCGACCTGTGGCGACGCCGAATGCGCCGTCAACGACATCCGTGCCGCAAGATCAACCTCAACCTGCGACAGAAGACCGCGCCGACGCCGAGGCACTCACGATTGCAGACCTCAACGAGCGGCAGGTGATCGGACAGTTGGGCGTTCCGCTTGGCACTGTCGTGGAGATCAAGGCGACAGTTGTCGCGGGTGATGAATTAAGGCGTAAGCAATATCAGAGTGCGTATCTCCTGCGCGTGACGGAAGTCGATGGACGAGCGCTTGAATCACCGCCGGTTATGACGTTTTCTGTGTGGGGTTCTGCGAGAGGGAAGCTGGCCCGCAACGATTTTGAGCTTCACAAAATGAAAACAGGCAAGAAGGTCGGCAGCCTCAATCAGGAACAGGTTGAGACATTGCAGCAGGGCTATGTCGGTAAGCAGATGCGCTTGGTGGTGTATGAGATCGGCCGGTTTGCGGGGATACCGAAGCAACTGCCGAACGACGTGATGCCTTGGGCGGATGTTGGATTTGGGTTTAGCGCGTCGCTCGAAGTACTCGCCGAACGGTAACGGGCCATGTTTAAGAAATTGTACCAACATGTGCAAACGGTATTCGATCGGGCCGATGCGTTTCTGTATGTGCGGCACGGCACAAAGCAGTCAGCGGCATCGGCATTGATCGAGGAGCAAGAAGATCTTGACGCATTTCGCCACCAGCGTCGCGCGACAGTGCGTTATCTGGCGCGGCATCTTTACTATCGACAAGTCGATGCGTTAATCGGAAAGACGTTCGTCGTGGATGATCCATCCGCGCTGGCGGCAATTGTTTGCGAACAGGTAAAACAACTTGAGCCCAGTGTGGTGTTTGATGAAAGTCATGCGGAGTATGCAGGGAAGACACTTTCCAAATACGGATTAATTGATTGGAATTGTCCCGCTTCATCGTATCAACTAACGGCGACAGATCGATGTGGGATGAAGATGTTAAAAGAGTTGGGCTTGGTGTTTCGAGAGACGGAGTTCTACGATGCGGATGGCGTTTTTGAATTTGAAGCTGCCGAATTTAATTTTGGTTGGTTGAAGATGGCCGAGGAAGAAGTTCAAAAAGACCCGCCTACAAAGTTATTGCTCATGATGACATGGCAGGAGTTTGAACGACCGACCATGCCGTCGCGGCGAATCGTGAACCCGAAGACGGCAGATGTAATGTTTCCGATCACATTAAAGATTAAAGACGCGGCGCTTTCGCGCTACGCGTGGAGCGCGCGATACGTTTATATGTGATCAGCCCTTTGCGCGGCATGTAAGGCGGAAGCTTGTATTGTGTTCGTTTGCTTATCGCTTGCGGCTAATTACAGTTTTGCTCGATTTTTACTTTCGCCTCACTACCGGCACGCATGCCTTGAAGGGCATGCGTGGCACCCTGCGGCTCGTACCCCGCACGCGGCGGTTAATCTTTGTCTTCGATGATAATGGGGAACGCGCCTGTGGCTGTCTCAATGACGCGCGGCGGCAAGAACAGCACGGCCAGCAAGAATAATTCCATTAAGACTGCCCACGCCGTCATCAATAAATATCTTTGCGCGGGACCGCGCGCCGCTGGACCGGTCGGTGTCGCTGTCAGCCAGCCGTAATACGCAGCAACATAACCTAGCATCAGAATCACCGGAACGTTGGCGATGCTCAGAACGAAGGCGGCAATTCGGACGATCGGGTGTTGTTTGGCGATGACCATGTTTGCATTGTAACGCCTACCGCCACTGCCCATCCCCCCTCACCACATACCGTTGCGTCGTCAGTTCTTCCAACCCCATCGGTCCGTAGGCGTGGATGCGGCTGGTGCTGATGCCGATTTCGGCGCCGAGGCCGAGTTGGAATCCGTCGTTGAAACGGGTGGATGCGTTGACGAGCACACACGAACTTTGCACGCGCTGCACGAATGTTTGTTGCGCGGTCGGGTCTTCCGTCAGAATCGCCTCAGTGTGGTTGCTGCTGTAACGATGAATGTGATCGATAGCGGCATCGAGGTCGGGCACAATTTTGATCGAGAGCGTAAGACCGAGGAACTCGGTGCCCCAGTCGCCGTCGGTCGCAGGCGTTGCGTCTTTGATGATCTTGCACACGGTTTCGTCGCCGCGAATCGCTACGCCACCGGCAAGCAGCTTTTCGGATAGCGGCGGCAATAATTGATCCGCAACGCCAGCATTTACCAATAAACATTCCATCGCATTGCACGTGGCCGGTGCCGAGAGTTTGGCACTGGCGCAGATATCCACTGCCTTCGTAAGGTCGGCTTGTGCATCGACGTAGATATGGCACACGCCATGAAAGTGTTGCACAGTCGGCATGCGCGCGTGTTCGTGAACGAAGCTGACGAGTGTGTTACCGCCACGCGGAATCGCAAGGTCGATGTATTGCTCCATGTGCAAGAGCTGTTTCATCACGTCGCGGTCGGAGGTGTCGACAAGCGTCATCGCATCAACGGGTAAGTTGTTGGCGGCGAGCGTGTCGCGCGCGATCTCCGCAAGAATTAGATTGGAATGCAATGCTTCGCGACCGCCCTTGAGGATGCAGGCGTTGCCGGCTTTGAAGCAGAGGGCGAACGCATCGACCGTAACGCCGGGGCGCGATTCATAAATCATGAGAACGACGCCGATGGGGCAACGCACTTTAGAAACGTGCAGGCCACTGGGTACGTCGTAGCCGCGCACTTCCGCCCCGACGGGGTCGGGTAGGTCGGCGACTTGCCGGATGCCGTCGACGAGTTGCGCGATGCCGGCGTCGGTAAGTTCGAGACGGCGCAGTAACGGTTCGGCGATGTTGTTATCGCGAGCGGCGCGCATGTCTTTTTCGTTGGCCGCGCGGATATCGGCAGCGCGGGTTTCAATGTTGGTGGCGAGGGCGCGTAGCGTGTCGTTCTTTTGCTGGGTCGTGGCCGTCGCGAGTTGTTGAGCGGCGGCCTTGGTGGCGGCGGCGCGGGTTTCGGCGTTGAAGGAATTCATCGAGTTACTCGTGATTGTTAATCGTTCGTCTTGAACATCGGTTGCATGGTGATGGATTGTCTTGCCTTGCGATCCCGCGACGTCTCACGGTTACCGCTTCCTTACGGGCGCGGCTCTGATCAGGCGCGTGTCTTTTTATTGAGCCGACGCGCTTTTGGCACACCGCAGGCGTGGCGCTGTGGCACCGGTTTGCAACCGGTGTTTCGGCGCAGCGCGTTTG
>JAUIHO010000252.1 GCA_030432035.1 Phycisphaerae bacterium | reverse complement strand
TTCGATGGGGGTCGCGGCTACCGCGTCATGATCGAGAGCAGCCGGTTGCTGCCGTCGCTCCCCCCGCAAACTCACCACCAGCGCCAATCCCGTCGTTACGACCAACACGCCAAACGCCGTTGTAACAATATCGATCATCGCCTCGGGATGGTCTTCCACCTTATCCGCGCCAATGTTGATGCTGATGAGGATCGACGCGATCAGCATGCCGCCCAGTGCGCCGAGCGAGCGGGCTTTGGCGGCGAGGGCCGACGCCATGCTGGTCTTCGTCGGCGGCACGCTGTTCATAATGACCGTCATATTGGGCGAGCTAAACAGCGCGAAGCCGATACCCTGAAAGACCAACATCGCACCGATCCACCACAGGCTGCTGGCGTTATCCAACCACAGCGCCATCAGGCCCGTTACCCAAACCGACGCCACGCCGACCGTCGCCAGCAGCGTCGGTCGAACCGAATCGGCCATGCGCCCGGAGAACGGCGCGAACAGCGCCATGATGACCGAGCCGATCGCAATCAACCGCCCCGTTCGGTCGGCAGGCATACCGCGCGACACTTGCAAATACAAACTCAACAAGAACGTGGATGACAGCGCCTGAAAGTACACCATCATCTGCACGATCAGCGCATTGCGCAGCAAGCGATTTGACATCACCGCCGTTACGTTCACCAGCGGCTTTTGCAGAAGCTTCTGCACGCGCACGAACGCGATGCCCAGCACCACGCCCCCAGCCAACATCGCGTACCCCATCCCACCGTGACGAATTTGGGCGCTGCCGAAGACCAACAACAGCGCGGCGCTCATCAATAGGCTCATGCTCGGCTTATGCAACACCCGCAACGGTATGTCGCGTTTCGACGGCATCATTGCCGCCGTCAGGATGAAACTCAGCATCAACGTTGCCGCACCGAAGAAAAACACGCCGCGCCACGAAAATGCCTCGACGAGCCAACCGGCGACGATCGGCCCCAACGTGAGCCCGGCGTATATCACGCCCAACGACGCACCAAACGCGCGGCCGCGCCGTTCGGGCGGTACGTAGTCGACCAACAACGCCCCGCCCGTCGCCGCAAACACCGCCGATGTGATGCCCTGAAAGAACCGCAACACGTGTATGGCAACGATCGACGATAGCAAACCGATCAGCAGCGAGAAGACGGCGAAACCGAAGATGCCCAACTTGTAGAGCGTGCGCTTGTCCCCCGCGTCGGCCAACCGACCGGCGGGCAACAAGAATGAGAGCGAACCGGCGAGAAAGAGCGTTTCGACGAGACTGAGCGATGTGCCGCCCGCGTGCAATTCTTTCCCCATGGCAGGTAGCGCGATCGCCACGCCGGAAAACATAAACGGCGGCGCGAATTGCGACACGATAATCGTGCGGGCGAGCAGGCGGTTTTTAGCACTGTCGGGCGTCATTTGCTTGGAGATGTTAGCCGCAGTTGGGCGGGTTGACCGCAGTGGAATATTAAATCGCAGATGAACGGACTTAGGTTGTTGGGTAGCTCTAAATTGCTTGTCGGCAAACCCTAAACATCCGGCGGGTACCGCTTCCCCACGGGCGCGGCTCTGATGCATATCGGTTGTTCCGCTAGGCGCCAGTCAAGACCATTCACGCGTTTGAGATATCCGTATCGCAGGTTACTTAGGTGCAGATGGATCTCCTCGCTTTAGTTGAGAGAAGATTCCGATTATCAAATGCCATACGCCATACCAAACCAGAAAATCCACGATCAAGACCACCCACCTTACTTCCCATGCGATGGCGGCAGCCGGTCCAGTCGGACGGCCTTTTAGAAATGCAAAAGGTAAACCACGATAATAGGTGCCCGGTGCCGGAAGCATGTCATCAACAATATTAAACTGGGCGGAAACTATAAGCGTCACAACGGCAAAGCAAAACGCAATCATTACCTTGATTGCGTACTTCTCGTCCTTCTCACGTTCGATCATTGTATTCAACCTCGAGCAGTGAGCCGTCATGAGTGGCTTACTGCACGCGAGAATCGGCTTCTGCATAGACACCCCAGCGATTCAGGCGTTTGAATCAGCACGTTATGATGATCATACCATAGCCAATTCGGTATGGGCGCGGCACTGATGCATATCGCGTAAGCTACCCGCCATGGACCGCGAACAGATTTGCAGCGATTTTCTCGATACGCTCGATTTCGACCTCTACACCTATCAGGAAGAGGCGTTGCTTTCCTGGTTTGAGCAGGACGGCGGCATCATGGTCTGCGCGCCGACGGGCATGGGCAAAACGCTGTTGGCCGAAGCCGCTGTTTACGAAGCGCTTAAGACGCGGCAAGCGATTTACTACACCACGCCGCTCATCGCGCTAACCGATCAGAAGTACCGCGAACTGCAGGACACCGCCGAGAAATGGGGCTTTTCGCGTGACGACGTCGGCCTCATCACTGGCAATCGCAGCGAGAACCCGCACGCCGTCGTGCGGGTGGTGGTCGCCGAAATCCTTCTCAACCATCTGCTTTCGACCGACCAACGCACATCCGGCATGGAAGGCGTCCACGCCGTTGTGATGGATGAGTTTCATAGCTTCAACGACCGCGAGCGCGGCATCGTTTGGGAACTGTCGCTTGTCCTCTTGCCGAAGCACGTCCGCGTGATGTTGCTCTCCGCGACTGTCGGCAATCCGAATGAGTTTGCAACCTGGCTCGCCACCAAGCACGGTCGCAAGATTCGCGTAATTCTTTCCGAAGAGCGGCGCGTGCCGTTGGAATTCAATTGGATCGAAGACCAACTGCTCACCGAACAACTCGCGACGATGGTGACGGACAACGACGAGACCAATCGTTCGCCGGCGCTCGTCTTTTGCTTCAACCGCGATGAATGTTGGGATGTCGCCGAGAAGATGAAGGGTCTCAAGCTAATCGGCAAAGACACGCGTGCGGAGATCGAAGCATTTCTCGACGAACGTTCGGAAGACCTCCAAGACGGCGTCGGCCCCAAACTGCGGCAAATGCTCGTACGCGGCGTCGGCGTGCACCATGCCGGTGTGTTGCCCAAGCATAAGGAAATCGTCGAAGAGCTGTTTCAACGCAAATGGGTGCCGTTTGTGATCTGCACCGAAACGCTCGCGGCAGGGATCAACCTTCCAGCGCGGGCCGTCGTGTTAAGCACGCTCATCAAAGGCAAACGCGGCGATAAGAAAGTTATCCCAGCAGCCACGGCGCACCAAATCTTCGGCCGTGCCGTTCGGCCCCAGTTCGACGACCGCGGGTTTGTATATGCCGTTGCGCACGAAGATGACGTAAAGATCGCCCGCTGGAAAGAGAAATACGACCAACTCGATCTGCGCAGCAAAGAGCCAAAAATGCTGCAGATGAAAAAGAATCTGGAGCGCAAAAAGCCCAGCCGCCGCAAAACCCAACAGTACTGGACCGAGGGCCAATTCACCCAACTGCGCGAAGCGGGCTCGGCCAAACTCTACAGCCGCTCGATGATCCCCTACCAGGTCTTGCTTTACTTGTTAACACGCACCGACTCACTGCAGAAGGTTCGCGAGTTTGTCGCATCGCGCTTTAATGATGACGACCGACTCAAATCGTATCAAGAACAACTCGATCACATGTTGGCGAATCTGGCGGGCCTTAACTACATCAAGCTCGCCGAAGAAAACACCCACGTCGAGATGCACGACAGCATCAAGAAGCTGCTCGCATTCCGTAGCATCGACCCGCTCTACGGTGCCTACGTCGCGGAACAACTGAATCGCGCCAATGGTTTGGAAAAGCAGCTCGTGCTCGAGTCTTTGTTGGAATTGCCCGCCGGTGTTTGGCGGCGATTGCATCTGCGCCCCGGCGATCTGCCCGCCGGTCCACTCGAAACCGACGTCATGACACCGCTGATGATTCAGATGGGCGTAAAACTGGCGGGCCAGGAGAGCGACACATCCGACGATGACGACGGCAGCGACGACGAATACGACGATCCGCGCGACGATCCATGGTGGGACGGCGAAACCATCGAACGCCCGCCGACGTTGCCGGATATGTTACGCATCGCGTTCGAAGGCGAACTCGAAGCGCCCGAGCCGATCTTCGTGCAAGCTAAGTACGTCACGGCGAATATTTTTGAAGACTGCAATTTCTATCGCTTCGTTAAGGATCGTGGCTTGGTGAAGCAGGAAGGCATCATCCTGCGATTGATGTTGCGATTGGTCACGTTGTCGCAGGAATTCGCGATGCTTACCGGCGATCCGGATTACGAAGCCATCGGCGACAAAGCCACGCGCTGTTGTATGTCCGTCGATCCGCGTTACACGGATCAATACCTGTCGGATCAAAAGGAGCAACAAGAGCTAAGCGACTTCGCGGAAGGGATATTGTGATCGAGAAAGATAGGTCGATGCATAATGTGTTTGTTCTTGAAGTCACGTCACGATTCTAAGTTGGCCGCGCTAGTCAACGCCGTGAATTGAATGCATTGGCGATCGGAACCGCCGCGTCCTCGCGACGACGTAACTGAATAATCCCATTATTCAACCACGCCAAGCTTGCGCCAACACAAATGGCGATCAACTCGCCGGCATAAGCGCGTTCTGATTACTCATCATTGCCACGACCGGGTGGCGGCTATGCGCTTCTTCCGGGGCTAAACGATGCATGAATTGAACGCCCATGCGGTACCCGAACTCGCTACTGGAATTCCGCCGACACCATCTCACGACGCCGCGCACCCATTGCGGCGAGTCGCCCACATTTAGCCGAACGCTCACGACTTCGCCACGATACATCGGCACAATCGACTCGAGACACGCCCCAGCACGCGAAAGATCCACCACCGGATACGTCGCTAACTCGCGCGCGACGTATTCGCGATGCAGCGTCCCCGTCGCGATACACGCCATCTGAATTTGGCCGTACACGGCCTTGCGATCGCTGCGCCGCGACACGGGCGGCTTCTTCTTCGACTTACGATGATCGGCGTGATAGCCGGTGCCCACTTCGTCCGTGTCGTCGTTCAGCAGCACGGGTTTAAACTCGGAAACCACACCGCCCGCCAACACACGTTCCCACGCAGCGAACAAATTCGGATCGAACTGCTTGCCCACTTGCGATCGCATCACGCGCATCGCTTCGACCGGCGTCAGCGCCGTTCGGTAATCGCGTCGGCCGATCATGGCGTGAAACGAGTCGGTAATCGCAAGAATGCGCCCGCCGATACTGATGTCTTCACCGGCAACACCCACCGGGTAGCCCATGCCGTCGTAGCGTTCGTGGTGTTCGAGAATCATGCGGCAGATATTGACGCCGACAGTCGCATCGCCACCCAATAATCGAATCGATTCGACCGGATGTTGGCGAATCAGGTTGATCTCATCCGCCGTTAGCGGCTCAACTTTATTCAAAATCGCAGGGTCGATACTGGTCTTACCCAAGTCGTGCAACATACCGGCCAACGCCACGTCGTGCATCTGTTTTTCATTGCCGCCGAACGCTTCCTGTGCCAACATCATCGACAACACGCTGACGGCGAACAAATGGCTGGCCGTCGAACGGTGATGTGCACTCATGGCTAGCAACGAGGTCGCAACAGCAGGATCGGCCAACATGCCGGTAAGCAGCGAATCAAAAAGCCCGGACGCGCGATCGACATCCGCGGCGGGGTTGCCGCCGCACAGCATATCGCGCGCCACGTTCACTCCGACCTGTTGCGCGCACATCGCCTTCTTTTGCGGCTCAACCGTCGGGTCGAGCATCAGGTTGCCGAGTTCGCGTTCCAAAGCTTCTTCGCAGGAAGCCAAGTCCTCGACTGCAATAAGCATCGTTTGCACGCCGACATCTTGCAAACGCCGATAATCGATGCCGGACGTACCGGATTCGCAACCGCTATACAAAACAGCGTTACCGGTCGCGCTTTTATTCGGTAGGTATACTTCGAGCGCATTGCCCGACGTTTCAGAAAAAGCTTGCACCGCACCAAGCGGCACTTCCTTGAATTTCTGCTGCTTCCCCATCATCCCGCCCCCTTCTCAAAAGTTCAGGCGCACTGACTGCCCGCCAAAAGATACGAATTGGCTTTACCTGCCACGAATCATTCGCGGACGCAACCAAGATAAAACCCCGCGACGCCCGAGGGCGTGCGGGGTGAGAGGTATTATCAGCTTGCAATAATCAAAACGGACGTCATCGATCTAACGCGATGCTTACCGCAAGCGTCGCCGTCGTCGCCGACGCCAACCGGCACCCATCAGCAACGCCATGCTCGCGGTGATCGCCGTTAATGACGATCCCATACCGCACAGCCCGCTGCCGCTGAGGTTCACAATGATCTCCTGCGGCGTGACCGGGAACGGCTCGTCGTCCACCGGCGTTTGCTGCGGGTCTTCGACGTTATCGCCATTCGGCCCATCGGGCGCGGTCAGTTGCGGCGGCGCCGGGTTCGGGTCGTCTGGCGGTGCGGGTGCTGGTCCGCTCGCCGTATAGGTGTAGTCGTTCGATTCGAACACGCCGTTGATGTAGCTGTAGACCCGCACATAGATGGTGCTGCCATCAGTCGGAATGTCCGTCACCATCTGCGACGTCGTTACGAGTGCCGTCGATCGATAGATATCGGCATCGGCCGACGTAAACAGCGGATTGCTACCGACCCATAGACGGTACTGCGTAACGTTGGTACCCGTCGTCCATTGGAACGTCTCGGTCGAGCCCGACAGCGTTGCGCCATCCACCGGTGATGTCATCTCCGCCTTGAAGCCGGCCACCACATCGAACGCAGCCGACGTTGCCGAGGTCAA
>JAUIHO010000016.1 GCA_030432035.1 Phycisphaerae bacterium | reverse complement strand
TGAACGAGCCTGCATGGAACCATTCGCCCCACTCGGCATCGCTGCGGGCATCGTTTACAAGATCGCCTGCGTGCAACATAAACGCCGCGCGCGGTGCGTCTGCAAAGGCTTCACGAATCACGCGCGACCACATGCTACGCACTTCGTTCTGCGAATCACCAAAATAAACAAAATAGAACGGTTCGTGTTCGGCGGGTGCCGTCACAAATTGAAACCACTCGCTCCAGTTGTTTTCGCTGCCCACGCGATACGCATACTTCGTCGCCGGTTGCAGATCCTTAAACACCACGCTGTGTTGATGGCAACGCGACAAATCCGACACGAACGGCTCCGTCGTGGCGGCGTGTCGGCTTGCCTGTTTGCGAAAGTTTGACCCCGAACCGGCAACGGCAATCTCAGCGTGCCCTTCCGTCACGGCAGCAGAGGTGCGCCACGTGACGGCCATGCTCGTCGTCGGATCACCCGTCCAACTTAGCACGATGCGATCGGGCGTAACGCTCGGTGCATACATCTCGGCCGGTTGCCGCGCCGGCGGTGCGGTGTGTTCGTGCTCGTCACCGTCATGGGCGGATGCGGCGTTTGCAGTCAATAAAAACATGGCAAGCGCCCAATTCAATGACAAAGAAACGTGAAAGCGGCGCGAACCGAACCCTGAATAGGCATAATGCTTCATAAGATGGCGATCCCTTTATTGGTGGGTGATTTTTCCGCGGCCTAGCAGCATGACTGACCGCGTCATCGCCCGATCTTAACCGCATCCGGCCAATACCCAACCGAAGCGGAAATTCGCAGAAATCTCCCACCCTGCCGTGTTAGAATTTGGTAAAGGAAGCGAATCGAAACGAGGTAGATGATGTCCACCAGCTCCACGACGATGCGCGACTTGCTGGCCGAAAACACCATGCCGGCGGCCGATGACCTGATCGTGCGCGAAGCGGCGGGTATTCGCTGCTTGGCGTGCGGGCATCGCTGTTTGGTAACGCCGAATCGCGCTGGCACCTGCCGCGTGCGCTTTCACGATGGCGATGCATTGCAAACGCCGGCGGGTTACGTCGCGGGCATTCAAGTCGACCCCATTGAAAAGAAGCCGTTCTTCCACGCGTATCCGGGGCGCGACGCCCTTTCGTTCGGCATGCTCGGTTGCGATTTGCATTGCAGTTACTGCCAAAATTGGGTGACGTCTCAGGCGCTGCGCGATAAACAAGCGATCGCGTTGCCAAATCGCATTTGCCCCGACGAACTGGCCGAGATTGCCATTGCCCGCAACGCGCCCGTCGTCGTATCGACTTACAACGAACCCCTGATCACCAGCGAATGGGCCGTGCAAATCTTCGAAGGCGCGCGATCGCGCGGTCTCACATGCGGCTTTGTCTCTAATGGTAACGCCACGCCGGAAGTGCTGCGTTACCTGCGCCCGTACGTTGACTTATACAAGGTCGATCTCAAGAGCTTCGATGATAAACACTATCGTGAACTCGGCGGCGTATTGGCAAACGTCTTGAGTACCATCGAAATGCTGAGGGAGATGGGTTTCTGGGTGGAGATCGTCACGTTGGTCATTCCCGGATTCAACGACAGCAGTGAAGAACTCACGCAGATTGCAAGATTCCTCGCAAGCATTTCGCCGACCATCCCATGGCACATCACGGCGTTTCATCCCGACTACAAGATGGGAGACGTCGGTCGCACGCCGCCAGAAACCCTGTTGCGCGCCTACGAAATCGGACGCGCCGCCGGTTTGCATTACGTTTACCCCGGTAACGTGCACGGTCGCGTCGGCGCTTTAGAAAGCACGCACTGCCCCAACTGCAACGCGGTCGTCATCGAGCGCGAAGGGCTACGCGTAAAACACAACCGCATGACGCAACCCGGACGGTGCCCCGACTGTCAATCTGAGATCTCCGGCGTGTGGGAAGATCACGCGCCAATGCGATCGACGGGCAGCGGCATACCGATGCCACTGTATTAGGACGGTTAGACCCCGTCGCGATTTAACGACATGCGACACACACAATGCCCTGAAGTGACGCACGTGCGCGACGCGCCGTTACAACCCTACGCATCGATACAACCCGCAATCGCCGGTAATACACCGATGCTTCTTTCCATACACAAATTCTTATGGGCCGCGACCAACTTTGTCGCGGCGATTTCGCCGCTGGCTCGGGGCGTGCCATTTATCCCCTCGATGGCACGCGATCAGGACGCACCTGCCGCGTGAAACAACCGGAACTCATGACTGAGTGGAGAGGGGAAACCATGATCAATCGCAACACCCAACGCATCGCCGCTTTGGCCGTTCTGACGAGCTTCGCTTTCGCCGCGTCGGCCCAAGCCGCCGTTTATTCATGGCAATGGACGCCTGCGTCCACCGATGGCACCGGCGTGGGCGTTAGCCATAAGGCAGGACGCATTAATAGCGTCGACGCCAGCTTCGATAGCAACACCAACCGTCTCACGTGGATGGTGAACTTCGGCGACGTGCCGAACTATAGCTGGCTCGAGACCGAAGGCTTCACGCTCGCTATCAACGGCGGTCCGAACCCGAAGGGTCACGCCGGCGAAATGGCGCTGCTTTACTTCGACGCTTCGGGCGGCACGCCAGTCCTTAGTGCCTACGCTTACAACGGCTTGAACAACTACCTCTCCTACGATGATGGTTCACCACGGAACGGTCGGCAGAACCCGGACCGCATCGTATCGTCGCTGCTGGGTAACTCGTGGATCAATGACCTAGTAGTTCGCAACGAAGCCGACGGCACGCGTACGCTGGGCTTTGATATCGACGCATCGATCATCAACAACCACACTCCAAACGAACCGGGCCCCGGCGGTGTTGGCGAATGGTCCGGCGTTGCCTTCGGCGACACGATCGGCGTGTGGATGCACCCGTTCGCCGGCCTCGACACGCGCTACGGCAGCTTCTCGCGATACCTGCGAGAATGGGACCCGAAGAAAGAAGGCTGGCTCGATGGCACCGACTTCAACACGGTTCCGGAAACGGGCAGCATCATCCTGCTCGCCCTCGGTGGTGCGTCGTTGATCGCCCGCCGCCGCAAAGCCACTGCCTAAAGGCTCGCTCCACCATCCACTCTCACTGCAACGCCCGCCGCCGATTCCGGCGCGGGCGTTTTTTGTTTTTACGCGACATTCAACGTATGCTCATTCACGGCATGCCGAAACAAACCGGCGTGCTTTAGCACGGTTCTGCGCTGTGGCACCGGTTTGCAACCGGTGTTCTTCGCAACCTGTATGAGCCTTGCAAACATCAGTTGCTTGTTGATGTTGAGCCAGACCAAAGACTCATGAGAATTATTGCCGTTACTTGAACCGCAACCTCGGACCTAACCCATGCATCTCGTCGTATTCGAAGACTACGGATTCAAGAACCTGCTACCGCTCGTTTACACGCGGCCCGTGTTTAAGCTGCGCTGCGGCTTTGACGCCCTGCTGCACAAAATCGAGACCGCTTTCGACCAACCAGTCGACGCGACGTTGGTGCGCGCTTCACTGCGCGACGCCTTTCACGCCCGTAACGAGCGCCCCGTTATCGGTATCGATGCCAAGACGGATGCCGACGATCAACTGTGGATCAACGGCCGCGCGTTGATGACTGCCCCGTTTGAGATTCCGGCCAACAGCGCCGCGTGGCACGGCGATACGCTTCTGGCCGCGCGCGTGAATGCCGCAACGGCGACCAAACTCGCCAATGCCCTGCTCGAAAACAAAGCCCATACGCGTGACGCGCTAAACGGCCTCGACGAGGTGAGCGTTGCACACGACCTCGCACATATCGTCGACTATCCGTGGAACCTCGTGCATGCCAACGCGGCGGAAATCACGCGGCAATTCGCGACTGTCGAATCGACGCATGCCGGTCGCATCGACGACGGCGTATACATGATGAACCCGCAGGCCGTCCACGTCGGCAGCGGCAGCCGCCTAATGCCGTGCACGGTGCTCGACGCCGAAAACGGGCCGATCTACATCGACGATCATGTGACGATTCGCCCCAACGTGACGATCTCAGGGCCGTGCTACATCGGTTCGCATTGCACGATTCAATCCGGGGCGAACATTCGCGAAGGCACCAGCCTCGGCATGTGGTCGAAGGTCGGCGGCGAAGTCGAAGAGACGATCATCCACGGCTATTCCAACAAACAGCACGACGGCTTTCTCGGCCATAGCTACGTCGGCGAGTGGGTTAACCTCGGTGCGGATACCGTGACGAGCGATTTGAAAAACACTTACGGCAACGTACAAGTGCCGATCAACGGTCGCCTCGTCGATAGCGGCAAGATGTTCGTCGGCTCGATCATCGGCGACCATACGAAGACGGGTATTAACGTTGCATTGCCAACAGGCTGCGTGATCGGCTTCGCATCGAATATTTTCGTGAGCAACTATCCGCCCAAGTTTGTCGGCAGCTTCTCATGGCTAACGGACGAAGGCCCGCAAGTAAACGACCCGAAACGCGCGTTGCAAGTCGCACACAAGGTCGTCGCGCGGCGCAAGCGCGAGATGTCGGACAAGGAAGAAGCGCTGTTCTTATCGATTGTGGAGCAGGCGCTTGAGTTTGAGTTTGCTGGGCGAGATTAGGCGGGAACGATTACTCCCTCTCCCTCGCAGGGAGAGGGCCGGGGTGAGGGTTTTCGCCGTGGGAGTGAAACGAGAACCCACAGAAAATGTTGACACCGCAGAACAGGCTGCTCCACCCACATTCCATCGCTCAACCGAAAATCAGTTTGCTCCGATTCGTTATTTCAAAGTATGGTCGATGGTGAAACAACAAAACCGAGTCAAAGAAGCCGACGCCTAAAAATCGGCGTATTACTTCTTATCGCCATCTCGATCATCATCACGCTCGTCGGCGGCAAGTGGTATATCGACCATAAGATGCGCCGCTTCTATGAGTTTGCCGGGTACGCCAACGCGTACGCTATTGCCTGCTGCATCAACGGCCTGCGTAACCCAACCTTAGCCGAAATCGAAAACGAATTTAACGAATCGAACAGCGGAAAAGGACATATAGATAAGCTTCCGGTCTATCCCGATTACCGTCGACCGACCTATCGCCCGATCACAATTGAATCAGATCAAACGTTTTTATTGTTCATCGAAACCAAGCAGCCGGGTGCTTGGTTACCATATCGCTTTGTGATCTTCGGAAAGCCGGATGGAATGGACACGCGCGTTGTGTGGATGAGTGATTCAGAGATTAAAACTGCGATAAAGGACGATGATACAAAGCGCCAAAGCTTAAACGCGAATTCGCTCTAAAGCGGCGCGTGTAACCCGCGCTACACATCAATCGTTAAAGCATGAAAATTCAAAACGCGGAATCAACGGCCCGTCGCCTTCCGAGAAGGCGGCTCTGCGGCGCACCTCAAGACCCAAGCCCCAGGCCCCAGGCCCCAGGCCCCAGGCCACTCTTACCACTCGACGCCCAACATCATACAATTTAAACCGCTGCCGATACCGCAAAACGCGACGCGATGGCCCTTTTCTAAGAACCCGCGCTCGTCCGCAATCGCCGCTGTGATCGGCAGGCTGACGGTACCGATGTTGCCGAGATATTCATACGTGATGAAGTCGCGCTCCAACGGTATGCCGAGGCGCTTGAGCACAGCCTCGCGATGCGGGCCGCCGACTTGGTGACAAATCGTGCGGTCGATATCTTCCACGCGCCAGCCGACGGTTTCGAGCAACGCGTGGAACGTCTCTTCACCGAGGTTCACGCCGTGTTCCATCACCTTACCCGCGTCGGTCAGCATATACGTCGGCTTGCCGCCCGGTTCACTTTCGGCGGGAAACCAGCGGCAGAGTTCGTGGTGTTCGGGCCGCGTGCGCATCGCGCCGCCAAGCAAACGATGACCTTGCGGCGCGAGATCTTTATGACAGACCATCACGGCAATTGCACCGCTGCCGCCGGTGAGCGTTGCCAGTTGCAAACGCAGCGTTTCCATATCGCGCACGTCTTGCAAACGATCGATCGTTAGATCGACGATCTGCCGCGCCGATTCACATGAAACGACCAAGCCCGCGCGCATCTGGCCCAACTCGATGGCGCTGGCCACCTGCACGATACCATTCATCACGCCGAGGCATGCGTTGGAAACATCAAAGACCTGCGTGTTGGATCTCACGCCAATGGCATCGGCCACGGCACAGGCGTTGGCCGGTTCGAGCAAGTCGTGGCACACGCCGCCATACACGACGGCACCGATATCTGCGACGTCGATGTTCGATTTCTCCAACGCGTCGCGCGCCGCTAGCGTCGCCCCCGCCGCCATCGTGGTGCCAGGGTTCCAATAGCGCCGCTCGCGAATGCCCGTTAGCGCTTCGAGCTGGCCCACCTGCAAATACATGGCGGCATACAACGACGCCAACCGCTGCTCCAACGACGCGGACGAAACGACGTTGGGCGGCAAGGCATAGCCGATGGCTTCGAGATGGACGTTGTTGAAACGCATGGTTTGGGGCTCGCAGTGTCGAGCGGCGTATTATAAAGGGGATCACTGATTTAGGAATTGGGACGACCATTCGCGTCAATAACCGGACGGCGCAGCCGAAACGACACGGCATGCCGTAGGTCAGGTTATCACCTGACCTACGAATTGCTCGCGCAATTATACGGATTTCCCTGAATAACAAAAAAGGCTTTTCGCGTCACGCCGCGGCCCCAAACCGCTCCACCGATGCATGCTTCAACCAGGCCGCCCATTGTTCGCCGGGGGCTTCTTCCGCCAGCAGCTCGCCCGATTTTAAATACCGATAGATTCGATCGTACGTTTCGACGCGTCGTTCCGACACGCGGCGATACACATGCCAAGGTCGCAGATCGTCCGAGTCCTCCAAACCCGCAGCGCCGAGCAACTCGACAAATGCCTTAATCGTCTCATCGTGAAAGTTTGCCACGCGCACCGTCTTATCTGTAACGTCGAGACCGCGCACGAGGGCCGGATTGGTCGTCGCCACGCCCACGGGGCAATGGTTGCTGTTGCAGCGCCGTGCTTGAATGCAGCCCAGCGCCAACATGAAACCGCGTGCCGAATAGCACAGGTCGGCACCCGCCGCCAAGCGCGCAGCGATGTTGAACCCCGTCACGACCTTACCTGCGGCGATCAGCTTAATATGATCGCGCAGATCGAAGCCAGCCAGCGCGTTGTGCACGAACACCAACCCATCGGTTAACGGCGAACCGACCGAGTTGGAAAACTCCAACGGCGCGGCGCCGGTGCCGCCTTCACCGCCATCGACAGTAATGAAGTCGGGGTATTGTTCGATCTCGCGCATGGCCTTGCAGATCGCAATAAATTCGGTTGGCAAACCCACGCACAACTTAAAGCCGACGGGCTTGCCGCCGCTTAGCTCACGCAGTTTGGTGAGAAACATCAGCAATCCGCGCGGCGAATCGAAGGCCGAGTGCGACGGTGGCGAAAGCACGTCCTGGCCTTTGGGCACATGGCGGATCGCCGCGATCTCGTCGGTGATCTTCTTGGCCGGCAAGATACCGCCATGACCGGGCTTGGCTCCTTGCGACAGCTTCACCTCGATCATTTTGATATTGGGATGCGCCGCCTGTGCTTCAAACAAGTCCGCGTCGAAGTTGCCATCTTTATCGCGACAACCGAAGTAACCCGTGCCGATCTGCCAACACAAATCGCCACCGGGTTCGAGATGGTGTTTGCTTACGCCGCCCTCGCCGGTGTTATGAAAGAAGCCGCCGCGCTTGGCACCACCGTTGAGCGCGCGAATGGAGGCGCTCGAAAGCGAGCCGTAGCTCATCGCCGAGATGTTCAATAGTGACGCGTCGTACGGCTGGCTACAACCGCCGTTACCGATGCGCACCTTGGGGTCTTCATCGCGCGGGTGCTTGGCGTTGAGCGAATGGTTAATCCATTCGTAACCCACTTCATAAACATCGCGTTGCGTACCGAACGGCAGCGTTTGCAATTCGAGCTTGGCGCGCTGATAGGCGATGCTGCGGATTTCGCGATTGAAGGGTGTGCCGTCGGTGTTGGATTCGATGAAGTATTGATTGATCTCCGGTCGTATCGCTTCGAACATGTAACGAAAGTGGCCAATGACGGGAAAGTTGCGTTTGACGGCCTGATTGGGTTGCAGCGCGTCGTGCACGGCCACAGCAAGCACCGGCCCCCAGAACAAGAAGAACCACCATGCGGGCGACCACGCGAATGCGAGCGCGACGAGACCAACGGTAATGAGCAGGAGAACGGCGAAGATTTGTTTGACCATGGGAATAGCTCTTTAGACAGCGCGCGATTCATCGATTTGATTTCGGTTTCGTCTTGCTTATAGAGTTATTGTAGAGGCGGGAATTTTATTAACCAAATAAGCGCGGATCACGCCGAGATATCCAAGTGTGGCGTTCCATCGTCGTCGTAAGTCACGCCGCCGCGCGGTTTGGTGTCACTTGCCGCATCATCATCTTCCGGCGGCGCGTCGTGGCGGCCTTGGCTGCCTTGGCCGCCGCCTTCGGCATCGACCTTCGTTTGCGAGTCTGTCTCTTCAATTTCGATCACATCTTCCGATCCGCCCTTGCCCGTGAGTTCGCGCGAGGCGTCGCCGCGTAGGTTTTCTTCGCTGTCGCGCGCCGCCGATTGGACCTGTTGAGCCATGCCCGATTGCAAGACCGAGCCGACGGCATGGGGTGGAATGGCAGACATGGGTCACCTCATTCGGTTTGCGAATCGTCGAACCCCAATCTTCGATGGCGCGAAGGACTGGGCGCGCGCCGCCGATCGATAAGACAAATCATCGACGTTAACAACATCGCGCGCGATGGCGGGTGGAACCCGCCCTACGTCGAGGGCCGATCGCGCTCAAGCATTCATGCGTCCACAGGACGCGGCTCTGAAGGTGCGCGGCGGCAATGCGCTTCCATCGGACGCAGCTCCGACGGCTTACGTTTCGACGCGGCATCATGCATCAACGCACAGACGCGCATCCTCGCACGG
Organism: Phycisphaerae bacterium; assembly: GCA_030432035.1. Lineage (GTDB taxonomy): Bacteria > Planctomycetota > Phycisphaerae > UBA1845 > UTPLA1 > ECT2AJA-110-A. The sequence continues at coordinate 30,930 of JAUIHO010000016.1, read as the reverse complement.
CATCGCACGCTTCGACGCAAATTCGCTATTGTGTTAATCGGCAAGATTGGCCGGTGGCCATCAGGGGCGGAATTCGCGGTCGCGCTGCCATAGCTGAAAACGCAGCCGTTCGACGATGGCCGAGTGCATCTGGCTGACGCGGCTTTCCGATAAGTCGAGCGTCACGCCGATTTCTTTCATCGTCATCTCTTCATAATAATACAATACCAAAATCAACCGTTCGGTCGCCGTCAGGTTGGATTGAATCAACGTCTTCAAATCCGACTTTTGCAGCTCGACCTGCGGGTCGGTGGCGCGCTCGTCGCGCATCACTTCCACTTCGGAGACTTCGCGCGTCGAATCGCTCGTGAAGGCCTTGCGCGAAAGCGACGTCATGCTGACGGCCACACCGTCGCGCTTGATGCGTTTAAATTCTTCCTTATCGACGCCGATGCGCCGGGCAACTTCCTTCTCGCTGGGCATGCGGCCCAATTCGCTTTGCAGTTCCTTCGTCGCATTCTGAACCTTCTGGGATCGATTGCGCACAAGTCGCGGCACCCAGTCCATCGCGCGGAGTTCGTCGAGAATCGCACCCCGCACGCGCGGCGAACAGTACGTTTCAAACTTCACGCCGCGTTCCATATCGAACGCATCGATCGCGTCAATCAAACCGAACATGCCGGCTGAGACCAAGTCTTCGACATCGACCTCAGTTGGCAGCTTGGAATGCACGCGTTCGGCGTTGAAGCGCACCAATTGTGCGTAGTTTTCGATCAGAACGTTGCGCAGTTCTTCGGTGGGGTTGGCCTTGTAATCTACCCAAACCTGCTTGATGTCGATGTTCGCTGCCAGGGCCATGCCGGTTGCTCCCCAAGGTGAATGCGTTTGTGGGCGTGCAATTTTCTTACTTGCTGTTCAGAATCGGCCGAGCGTGACGTCGAAATCGCGCTCGATCGGATGCTTTTCCGCGTATCAAACTTGCCTCGCAAAGATTCGCTAACCGCTTCCTTACGGATACGGCTCTGATCTAAGCGTTAACTGCCGACGATCGTGACGTCGGCGTCGCCGCCTGCGTCATCCGTCGCGTTGTCAATCGTCGGTTCGTCGGGCTGCGTTTGATCGCGAATGATGTGCATTCCGATCCAAGCCGCGACCGTCCCTAAGATGTAGCCACCGACCAACGCGGTGACGGCTTTCGGGATCAAATCTGCAGGCGCAGCACCAGTGAACAACCCCACCAAGATGGCGGCGCTGAAGGCGAGTAGCGCACAGATCGACGCAAACAACTGAATCAACGTTTAGCCGCACTCCGCTAGACGGTTTTCGGGCTTCGACGGTAATAGGGCATCGGCGAAGGTTGCGGGCGGGTTCAGTAGAAAAGGCCGAATATCTGTTGGAAAAATCCGCGCCGAACCGAGGGACCGGCATTGCGCGATAATATCCGCTCGGCCAAAGCTGATATCGCCCGTGCGGCGGGCGAACGCGGATAGACATGAACGACTGGGCGACGTTCGCGCACGGCAAGGGGCACGCGCGGGTCGCGCGGAATTTGCCCGAAATCATCCACGGCGATTTGCAGAAATCGCGCGGCGGCAGACGTGAAGCGCTGCGTGGCGTCGCGCCCTTCCTGACGATCCAACACGGCGTTCACCACCAACGCGAGCTCGGGCGTGTGTTGCATGCGGCTCGCTACTTTCACCAGTGAATAGGCATCGGCCAGCGCCGTTGGCTCCGGCGTCGTCACAAGCAACAACTGATCGGCGGCTTGCGCAAACGCCAGCACGTTCTGCGAAATGCCCGCACCGCAATCGATGATGAGCGTGTCGCACGACTGTTCCAATCGCGCCATGCCGTTCAACAATCGCTCTCGCTGGGCGTCACCAAGATTGGCCACTTCACCGATGCCCGACGCACCGGGAATCAGCCGCAATTGTGGTGCGACCAACTGCGCCGCGTCGTCGAGTGCGCAGCGACCGCCAAGCACATCACCCAGATGATGCCGAGGGCGCACACCGAGCAGCACATCGGCATTGGCCGTGCCAAGATCGGCATCGAGCAACAACACGCGCTGCCCCGCCGCTGCTAAGGTCCACGACAAGTTCACGGCCACATTACTCTTGCCCACGCCGCCTTTACCGCTCGCGACGGCGATAACGAATGGCCCTGTCGGTGGGTGCGGCGCGACGGCGGCTGGTTCCGCCGCTTCGTGTTGTTCCATCATGCGGCGCAAGGCCGTTGCCTGGTCGGTGGTGATCGCCGTCATCGTACACCTCCGGCGGCGAGGGGTGCTGCGGATCGCTTGGGTTCCGCGTCGTCCTCGTTGAAGCCCAGGATCAATCGCGCGAGGCGGCTGGCGCTTGCGACTTCAATATCGTCGGGAACGGCTTGCCCGTGTGTCAGGTAACTCACGCGCAGCTTCACGCGGCGCAACACGCTAAGCATCACGCCCATGCCGACGGCTTCATCGACCTTCGTGAAAATCAGTTGCGTCACGCCCAACGGTGCAAAACGATCGATCGCCTCGCGCGTGGTGCGCTCCCGACTGGTCGACGACAGTACTAGGTGAATCTGATCGGGCTGCGCGACTTTCAAAAACGAACTGAGTTCGGCAATACGCATGTCGTCGCGCTGACTGCGACCGGCAGTATCGATCAACACCAAGTCGAGGTGGCTCATGCGTTGCAACGCGTCTGCCATGTCCTGCGGTTTAAGCACGGATAGCAGCGGCACTTTTAAGATTTGTGCGTACGTCTTTAACTGCTCAACGGCCGCAATACGATACGAATCGATCGTGATCAGGCCGACGTTTTTCTTCTCGCGCAGTTTCATGTTGGCGGCTAGCTTGGCGATCGTCGTCGTCTTGCCCACCCCCGTCGGGCCGACCAGCGCCACGACGGTCGGGCTATCCGTGCGCGTTAACTTTAGCGGCGCGGCCGACGGCAACATCTCACCGACAAGTCGTTTCAACTCCATGCGTACCACTTCGGTCGCCACGCGCCCGTGCAGCCGCGCGTTATCAACGTCGAGATTCTTCGCGACGCGTTGCAACAACTCTTTTGCAAGCTGTTCTTCCACTTCCTGGCCGATCAGATACGAATAAAAGTTCACCAACTGCCGCGGTGCATCCGGATACTGCGTACGATCCGACCGTTCAACGAGTTCTTGCACCATCTGCCGAATTTCATTGAGTTCGGCGCGCATGGCGGATTCATCACCGTGGCTGCCGGTGCGCAGCTTGCTCGCAGGCATCTTCGGCAAGTCAATATCGATCTGCTTACCGTTGCCGTTGGTCGGCTCTTTACTCGCGAGCTTCGCAGGTGCCTCGGTCTTCGTCGGCTTGATGTCCGGCAGTTGTATCTTGTCCAACCGATTCATCGCTGGAGCTTTCGGTGCCGCTTGCTTGGGTTCGACGGGCTGCTGACCATATGCATTCAGCGCGGCGCGACCTTGCGAACTCACGCCGCTCTGTGGTGCATCACCGTCGTCGCCGATGACAAACGCGCGTTCCTTCTGCAGGTTGCTGCGCTGCACGGCGGCGACGCGTTCATCGCTCGACGCGGATATCTCCACCATGGCGCGCGCACCCATGCCCAACACACCGCCGCGCTGCACCGTACGCGTGTGCAGAATGATCGCGTTCGGCCCCAGGTCTTGCTTCACCTTGGCCAGCGCTTCGGACATCGTGCTACCCTGATAGGTCTTAATCTTCGTGCTCATAGTTCACCATTCCGTGCGTACGCACTTCGACGCCGCGCACCACTTCGTTGTAGCCCATCACGGGCGTGTTCGGGGCCGCACTCTCCAGCAGCCGCCGCACCCACTGCCGCACCTGCGGCGACGCCAACACCACCGGCGTGGCCGTCGTCACCTTTGCGGCGGCGCGATCGAGTTCGGCACGCACGGCACCGATGATCTTGTTCGCCATCGCCGGCGGCATCGTGAAGAACGCGCCGCGATCGTTACGCTCGACGTGTGCGTTCACCGCATCTTCCAAAGCGGGGTCGAGCGTCACGCCGTGCAGCACGCTCTTTTCGTCCATGTATTGTTCGCAGATGTTGCGCGCCAACGCGTTGCGCACGTACTCGGCCAGAATCTCCGGATCTTTCGTGCGCGGCGCCCAATCCCCGACGGTCTCGACGATCATGCCCAGATCGCGAATCGGCACGCGCTCTTTCAACAGCAAACTCAGCACTGCCTGCAATTCGCCGGTCTTCAACACATCGGGTATGACTTCCTCGACCAGCTTAGGGCTCGATTCGCGCAGGTTATCGAGCAAGCGGTTCACATCTTCGCGCGTCAACAATTCCGCGGCGTGTCGTTTGATTAACTCTGTGAGATGCGTGGACAACACGCTCGTCGGATCGACCACGGTGTAGTTGCGATGCTCGGCCAACGCCTTATCGCCTTCGGGTATCCACAGCGCGTTCAATCCAAACGCAGGCTCTTTCGTCGCGATACCATGCACGCTTTCGCTTACCGCCCCCGAATCGATCGCGAGACAGTGCCCCGGCATCAGGTCACCGCCCGCAATGCGCGCCCCGCGCAGCTTGACGGCATATTGATTGGGTTCGAGCGCGACATTATCGCGAATGCGAATCGGCGGCACGATCAAGCCCAACTCGGCTGCGATACTGCGCCGCAGCTTATAAATGCGATCGAGCAGTTCGCCGCCCTGCTTCTTATCCACCAGTTTGATCAGGCCGTAGCCGACTTCGAGTTCGAGCGCGTCGACGCTAAGCGCCGTTTCGATGCGCTCGGGTTCATCCGTTTTCTTTGCTTCCTTGCGTTGTTGCACTTCGGCAGCGCGCTTTTCCTTGCCAAACAGCATGTAACCCATGCCGGCCATGCCGCCGCCGACCATCAGCAGTGGCGTCTTGGGTAACGGTGTGAGCAACAGAATCGCCAGAAAGCCCGCGGCCAGCATCATCGCGACCGGTCGCGATGCGATCTGACCGATGAGTTCCTCGCCCATGCTGCTTTTGGCGGTGCTGCGTGTAACAATCATGCCTGCCGCGATCGAAACCAAAAACGCGGGGACCTGCGTTACGAGACCGTCACCGATGGTGAGCTTGGTGAAAACTTCTAAACACGAAAGCAGCGGCAGGTCTTTCTCGACCATACCGACGTATATGCCGCCCAAGATGTTAACGAGCGTGATGATGATGCCCGCGATGGCGTCACCGCGCACGAATTTGGAGGCACCATCCATCGCTCCGTAGAAGTCCGCCTCTTTGGTGATGTTGTCGCGTCGCCGGCGCGCTTCGCCTTCGTCGATGAGACCGGCGGATAAGTCGGCGTCGATGGCCATTTGCTTTCCGGGCATCGCATCGAGAGTGAAACGCGCGGCGACTTCGGCGATGCGCGTTGCACCTTTGGTGATTACGACGAACTGAATGACCGTGATGATGACGAAGATAATCACACCGACGGCGATACTGCCCGCGGCGACAAAACCGGAGAACTCTTCGATCACGCGACCGGCGGCGGCCGTCGTGCCGTCGGCATTGGTCAGAATCAAACGCGTGGTGGCTGTGTTTAACACCAAGCGCAAGAGCGTCATCGATAACAGCAACGACGGAAACGCCGAAAACTCCAGCGGCCCGTTCATATACATGACCGTCAACAACACCAAAGCGCTGAGCGTGATGTTGGCGACTAGGAGGAAGTCGAGAATCGGCGTCGGCAGCGGAATCAGAATGACAAGAATCAGCGACAGCGCCATCAACGGGAATGCCACATCGCGATGTTCCTGCAGGAACGTCGTGGCTTTCACCAATGGTGCGGGCGCTGTTGCCATGTCGGTCGATCGACTCCTTTCGATCTAGCTGCGCTGTGGCACCGGTTTGTAACCGGTGATTCGTTCGTTAGTTCGTTAGTCCCCCACCCCCAGAGGGGAGTGGGGCACCCATCGCCAGGTTGGTCCGCAGTGCGGACCCTACGGGCTCTCGCGCTGTGGCACCGGTTTGTAACCGGTGATTGTGGTCAAACATGGTCCACAATGCGGACCCTACGGTTCGTTACAACGACTCCCTACGCTGCTGAGCGCTTGTTCAGTTTCTTACCGCGCAGGCGATACACATACGCCAGCACTTCCGCAATTGCCTTATAAAACTTCTCGGGCACCTCTTGCCCGACTTCGACGGTTTTATAAAGCGCTTGCGCCAACGGCTTGCGTTCGATAATCGGGATTCCGTGCAACATGGCGATCTCGCGAATCTTTTTCGCCAGATGGTCGGCCCCTTTGGCGACGACTTTCGGCGCGGCCATCTTTTCGACGTCGTATTTGATGGCAATCGCCAACTCCGTCGGGTTGGTCACGATCACATCCGCATTGGGCACAGCCTTTTGAATGCGTTGCATCGCAGCGGCCATCTGCATCTTGCGGCGGCGCTGCTTGAGCAGCGGGTCGCCATCCATGCTGCGCATCTCTTCGCGGACCTCCTGCTTCGTCATGCGCAGGTCTTTTTCAAACTTCCATCGTTGCCACGCGAAGTCGATAAGCGCCAGTATCAATAGCGCCACGGCCAGTTGCAGGCCGATGCCGTACAACACCGAGCACACCTGCGCGAGCATCGTCCAACCGCTGAGCGACAGGGCCAGTAAGATTTCATCGAGCCGCGTTTGAACGGCATACGTCGCGACCACCACGACCACGGCCAGCTTGATTAGATTCATCACGAGCTGAACGGCCGTGCGCGCGCTGAACATGCGCGCGACGCCGTTGATCGGATTGAGCTTGTCGAGCTTTGGCGCTAGCGCTTGCGGCGAATACAACAGGCCCACTTGCAACAGATTGGATATCAACGCTGCCAGCACGATCACGATCATGATCGGCCCAACGGCGCCTAGCAGCATCATCGCCAACTCGGGCCCGAACTTGCGAATATCGAACGCGTCGGCACCGGCTTCGCTGTTGGCCAGATTCTCGCGCATCGTGCTATACAACGACGCCAACATCATCGGCCCGCAGTATTTCAACCCCAACAATCCGCCAAGCAACAAGACCGCCGAGTTTAGGTCGGTGCTCTTGGCGACTTGCCCTTTGCTGCGCGCTTCCTGGCGACGGCGTGGCGTTGGGCTTTCCGTTTTTTCTCCGGCATCATCCGGCATGGGCGGCCCTCATTCCCATGGCCGCCGCATTCTCGAAGAACGCGGCGATGCGGTTTAGCGAGTCATCCACCGCGTCGGCGAACAACTCACCCGAGAAACTCAACGTGATCGCACCGGCGAACAACACCGCCGCCACGCGAATCGAAAACCCGACTGATAGCAAGTTCATTTGCGGCATGGTCTTCGTGAGGAAGCCCATCAGCAGCGACGTCAGAAATAACGTCAACACGACGGGCCCCACAAGTCGAATTGCCAACTCGAACATATGCGTGATGAGTTGCGCCATCAGGTCGGCCAACGAACCATCGAAGCCAACCAACATAGGTGGGATATTCTCAAAACTCTTAAGCAACACCAGCGTTGCCGCAACGTGGCCGCGCAACGCCAGAAAGATCGCCATCGCCGTAAAGAACCAGACCTGATCGAGTACTGTCGATTCGCTGTCGAACAGCGGATTGAAAACCGTGCCCAGCGCCATACCGGATTGATGGCTCATCACGTTGCCGCCGATTTGCGCGGCGAATAATACGCCCGACACTGCGAAGCCGAGGATGTAGCCGATCATGAACTCGCCCGCCATGCCAGGCACGGCTTGGGCCATCGACACATCCCCGGGCAACGTGTGCGCCACAGACGGAAACGCCATGACCGACAGCGTGGCAATCAACCAAACCTTGACCGGTGCCGGCACCTGTTGGCTCGACAACACGGGAACGCCCATCACCAACCCACCGACGCGCGCGATAACGAGCGCGAATTGCGGCAGCAGCATTTGGTAGTTGAGCAGTTCAAACGGCATGGGTCTTTAACGTGAAATGGTCCGCAGTGCGGACCCTACGATTTACTTCGGGGTGAGGGTTGCAACGTCGCGCCGTCACAATCCACCGAGCCAAACTTGTCCGGCGTATTCGATCATCCGCGTCGTTAACCACGGTAAGAAAAACGCCGCCGCCAACCCCATGCCGACGATCTTCGGCACAAACGTCAGCGTTTGTTCTTGCAATTGTGTCACCGCCTGCACGATGCTGATTGCTAAACCGACGATCATGCCGATTGCCATAATCGGTCCCGACAATATCAATGCGATGAATAGTGCATTGCGTGCCAGATCGACGGCTTCACCGGGTGACATGTTGGTTTATCCTCTTCGTGAAATGGTCCGCAGTGCGGACCCTACGAACTGATTTCAAATCGGTACATTGCCGCCGTCAGACAAAACTGTTCAACAGCGCGCCGATCACCATGCCCCAACCATCGGCCAATACAAACAACATCAACTTAAACGGCAAGGAGATCAGCACGGGCGGCAACATCATCATGCCCATGCTGATCAGAATCGACGCGATCACCATGTCGATCACGAGGAACGGCAGGTAGATACGAAAACCCATCACGAATGCCGTCTTTAACTCACTCAGCACGAATGCCGGAATCAACTCGGAGAGATTCACCTCTTCCGGCGTCAACGTTTGACCCGCTGGAATCTCGGCGCGTCGTGCGTATTCAACAAACAGATAGATGTATTCTTCGTTCTCGGAATTGGCGATTTGCTTAACCATGAAGTCTCGCAACGGTGCCACGCCGGCCTCGAAGGCCGCTTCTTGCCCGATCTTGCCGTCGAGGTACGGGTCGACAGCGTCGCGTTTCATCGCCGCCCACGTCGGCGCCATCACGAGCATCGTCATGATCAGGGACAACCCCGTCAGCACTTGCGCCGGGGGTAATTGCTGCGTACCGATTGCCTGACGCAACAACGACAAAACAACCAGTATCCGCGTGAAACTGGTCATCATGATTAAGATTGACGGCGCTAAGGATAGAACCGTGAGCAGAACGAGGATGCGCAGCGACGCGCTTACGCCTTCGCGCGACTCGGCGGCGGGCAACAATGCAGATGCGTCGGGAATACCGAGCGGATTGATCTCGCCCGCGTCGGTCAAGCCGGCGGTAGGACTAACGGAATCGGTTTGCGCAATAACGACGTCGGCACTGCCGAACAGTGCCGCACCAGCGAGAACCAAGATGGCGACCCAGCGGCTCCGCCGCTGATATGTGCCAAACATCGCGCAACTCCTTTGCGCTTATCACTCAAATCCGTTAGCCGTCGCTCGAACCGACAGACAAGGCGCGAATGCGACTCACCAAATCGCGCACCCGTTGATCGGTCGCACCGTTTGATGGCTCTGCGGCTTTTGTCTGTCGCCCGCGCGCTGCATTCGTCAAACCGCTGCGACGCGGCAATTCCATTTCGGGCTCATCATCAGCGGCGTCATCTTCCGCACCGCCCAATTTTTCAAGCGTTGCTGAAAACGATGACGGCGCGCTGCGCGCCAATTTGACGGTCAGGTCCGCGAGCTCTTCACGATCAGTGATCTCGCTCAATGCACTCATCTGTTCGCCGGTAACACCGACCAGCACAACGCGGCGCCCTACCTGCACCAGGCAAAGACTTTGCTTGCTCGATAAGTGCTGTCGAGCCAGGATGTTGATGGCACTGCCACCGCTGGCTCGCATACCGCGTGGCATAAACTTCCGCACCGCCAACGCCGCGAGAAAGATCAACCCCAACACGACGAGCAACGGCCACGCCATCGACGCCGCATCGGCACGGCCCAAACCGGGTATGCCGCCGGTTTCGCGCTCGCTCTTTACACCAGCAGCGCTTTCACCCACTTGATCCGAAGGTCGCCGAATGATGAACGCATCGCTTTCCGCCTTGGGTTCAACGGGGGCCTTCTGCTGAATCGCGACACCACTATTCGTGCGCACTGGCGAATCGTCTGCATATGACCGTCCAACCGTCGAACTGACGATCACCACAAAAGCAACGACAAACACGAGGCTTCGAACGATTCGACTCGTCCGCCGCGTGCATCGGCCCTCGGTCTTGCAAACCGTAAGGGAAATCGTGTTGCCATCGTTTGCGATGCGTTTCATGTCGAATGCATTACGAGCCGGCCTTGGAAGCCATTTCGGATTCGTGGCCGGTCAGAATTTCGCTGATGCGCACGCAGAAGTTGTCGTTCAACACCAACACTTCGCCGCGCGCCACCAGTCGGTCGTTTACAATCACGTCCACCGGGTCACCGGCAAGCTTGTCGAGTTCGACGACCGACCCCTTGTTGAGCTTCAACACTTCATCAATGTAGATATTGGCCCGGCCCAATTCGATTTTGACATCGAGCTTTACATCGTTAAGCAGGCCGATGTCCTGACCGTCGCTGTCGTCTTCTTCTGCGGCGAAGTCAGGTAATTCCAATCGTTGAGCGTTCGGTGGGATCGCTGCGGCTGCTGCTTCGGCCGCCGCCTTTTCTTCTGCAATCGCCGCTTCCATCGCCGCCGCCGCATCATCGAAGGGGCGCCCCTGCGAATCGAGCTTCGGCGAACCGTCTTCGTTTACGGTCGCGGTGGCTGCGGAGTCGTCGGCTGCTTCGTCCCCGCCGCCGGATTCCGCCGCCGCGAATGCCGCATCGATATCCGCCTGCGACGGCGCGGGGATATCGTCGCCACCGGCAGCTTCGGCATCGCTCGCGCCTTCGGCTGTTGGAGCGGGCTTATCAGCATCGCCGGACGCGTCCGAAGTATTCGCGCCTTCGGCTGCCGCCAACGCGGCATCGATGTCGTCTTGCGAAAACCCTGCAAAGTCGTCACCACCAGCAGGGTTTTCTTCAGGCGGGTTGTTCGGCGTATCGGTCAAGTTCGTTTCGCTATCGTTAGTAACTTCGCTTACCTAGCGTTTGTCCCCCACCCCCAGAGGGGGTGGGGGACCTGCGTTGCGCTGTGGCACCGGTTTGCAACCGGTGATTCATTCGTCTCCTCACCCAGTTCGGATGAAGGCACCAAAGTTCAAGTGTTCGCGCGAGAAACTGGTCCGCACAGCGGACCCTACCCGTGCGCGTCGCGCTAAAACCCTGTCGGCAACGGCGTAAACTCTGAGATCAACACCCGCTCGATATCCGTCTCGTTGCCGAGCAGCTTGTTCATCTCAAATCGAATCAGCCGCTTAATTGTTTCGAGGCCGGGTTCGTTTAGGTGTTTCTCTTCCGCACCACGCAGGATGCGGCTCATTACATCGTTAATCGTTGCCCGATGGCCATCGAGAAACGCCTGCAAATCGATCTCGCGATCTTTTGACACCACGATGTTGGCCGTCACGCTATACAAAATCGTGCGAGCGCCGCTGGTGTTCTGCACGCGCACGCGTGCCAGTTCCAACTCGGCCGTGTTGCCACCGGGTTGCGTCGTCTGATTCAACTCGGGGGTAATGCCCATCGTCGGGTCGGGCTCGGGCGCGAACGCCTTCATGGCGAAAAAGATCGCCAGCCCTTCCACCACCATAATCCCGCCAAAGATGCCAAAGGTCTTGGCTTTGCCGGGTTTGGGCGGTGGGCTTGCTTCAGCTTCCGGTTGTTTGGGTTCGTCTGCCATCGACTAATCAATTTGCGTCGTCGCGCTCGTGCGACGCGCGTTGGGCTCTCGATCAATACGCAATGCTTGCGCCACACGCGCAAATACATGTCATTCATTCTTATCGGTCGAAAACATCAATAGGTTTTGCGAGACTGCAGCATTCTGCAGATCGGCAAATTTCGCGCATCGCGAGACGGCGCAATAAAAAAGGCGGGATAAACCCGCCTCAATGTGTCATCTTGCTATTGCGTTAGTCGAAAGCAACTACGTCGCAAACGCGCGAATATTGCGCCCGTAGTCGATCGCGCGCTTGACCACGTCGTCCAACGGCTCCTTCACGAGAATCCGCTCGCCGTTTAGCAGCGTAATCATCGTGTCCGGCGTAGACTCGAGCAGTTTGATCAACTCCGCGTTGATCACGACTTGCTTACCATTCAAACGTGTCACAGCAATCATGGTTGCGCCAACTTCGACTGGAACCGCGGACGCCCCAACCTTCGCTAAACACGAAGGTTGGGAGTAATCAAAGACCGCATCTCAAGCCCTAAGACCCACGACCCAAGCCTCAAGCCTCAAGCCCAACTACTATCTCGCGATCAACAACAGTTCCTGCAACAACTCATCCGACGTTGAAACCACACGCGAATTGGCTGAAAACGCCGTCGAAGACGTGATCAGGCTAATAAACTCGCGCGACAGGTCCACGTTGCTCAATTCCAACGCGCCAGAAGTGATACCCCCCGCTCCCAGTACCAGTGGAGCGGTAATGCGTGCCTCACCACTGTTGGGGCCAATGAAGTACGTGTTGTTCGAGCGAGCAAGGAGACCTTCAGGGTTGGCAAACGTGGCCAACGACATCTGCCCCAGTTGTTGGTTCAGACCGTTGCTGAACGTGCCCAGAATGAGACCGTCCTGACCGATGTTGTAGTCAATCAGCGTTCCGGTCGCGAAACCATCCTGGAAGCTCATCACCAGTGCCGAGTCGTCGGTCGTCAGGCCGCTCAGTGCTGAAAAGTCGAAATTCAACGACAGCGGATCGACTGCACCGGTGCCGACGCGGTTGATCACCACGCCGTTCTCCGGCGATTCGGCAAACTGGCCATCCGAATTGAACTTGACGGTTCCCGTACCGATGACGAATTCAACATCCGAGTCATCGCCCGACGTGGCATAGAAGCGCCACGTGCTCTCGCCCGTGATGCGTTCTTCTAACACCATCGTCAAGTCGACGGTCATCGGCGTGCCGATCGTGTCGTACACAATGAAAGAGGTGTGAGCGCTTTCACCGTTGGCGGCTTGTGTTTCGGTAAACGTAAACGGGATTTGCTCGGTGCCGCTGCTCAGCAATTCACCGACCTGAATCGACAGCGAGTTTTGTTCGCCGGCGTTGCCGCGAATTTCCAGCCGACCGTCGGCCGTGACTGTCGTACCAGGGTTACCCGCCACGCCCGGCGTTGTTTCGATACCGAAAGTTTCGTCGGTCCATGCGAGGAAGTCTGCCACGGTCGTTCCCGTCGTGCCGACGATGAACTGCTCGCCAGGAATTTCGCGACCGCCACGCTGAATGCCGTTGATCGTGATGACATCGCCAACGTTAAAGATCGCAGGTCCCACACCGGCCGTCGAGCGAATATTCGTTAGCGCCGTCGTCGGCCCCGTGACGGCGTCTAGCTGCACACCCGTCGTGGCGTTATACAAAATCTGCGACTGTAAGATCGTGCCCTGCGTGGCAACTACGCCCGACGAGTTCAACGTGCCGTCGAGATTGGCCGTTTCCGTCGCGCGGGCCGTCGTTAGCACACCTAGTGGAATCGAGATATCACCCAGCGCACCGGGGATCAACTCAAAATCCTGATTAACGCTGTAACCCTGCACGAAGAAACCATCCGCCGAAATCAGCCGGTTATCCGCACTTAGCGTAAACGTGCCGTCGCGCGAAAAAACCTGTTCGTTTTCCGGCGTACGCAACACGAAAAAGCCGTCACCTTCGATCGCAAGGTCGCTTGGCACGCCGGTCGTTTCCACCGAGCCGGGTGTAAAGCTGCGTTGAATGGCGCCGACCGAAACACCCAAACCGATTTGGCGCGGGTTGGTACCGCCCTGATTGTCGCCCGGCTTGGTACCGGCCGAGAGCGTTCGTGCAAACTGATTCTGAAACAACGTACGCGAACTCTTAAAGCCCGTCGTGTTGATGTTCGCGATATTGTCACCGATGACGTCGAGGGTGAACTGGCTGGCGTTCAACCCGGAAAGACCCGTAAAGAGTGCTGATGTCAATCCCATGTTTCCGATTCTCCACTTCTATCCGGCGAAACTTTTTTGTTTGTTCTTATCGAAGCGCCGCAACACGGCGACGCGGTTCATACGTGTCTATCAAGCGCTAAAGCCGGCACTCACACCCGGCGAGAAGACGCTGTTGATCAATTCACCCACGACGTTGACGCCGTTTTGAAAGTCGCGTGCGGCAGCCGCCTCACGCGCTTCGGCCCGTTGCGTGCGAATCTTGTCGAGCAACTTCAACGCCGATTCGCGATCGGGTGTGCGACCGCGCCCGACGGAGATCGCTTTGCCAGCGGCATCATCACCCGCGTCGCCATCCGTCGAACCCTCTGTGGTGTCGTCCGTTTCGCCCTCTGCCGGAGGCGGCGCGTTGTTGTTAGCGATCTGCTCAAGTTCGGCTTCCAACTCGGCGAGAATTTCCGGCGGTAGGTTCTCCACCAGCGTGACTTCGCGAATGTTCTTCGCCGGAATCGCACGGCCATCGTGCAGATTCAGCACCGCATTGCCGTTGCCTTCAAACGACACGCCCACGACCAAGCCGTCGATGTCCGTCGGTATGCCGCCCGAGTCGGTGACCGTGCCGAGCACATAGTTACCGATAAGGTTGGCCGTCGAACCGAAGCGCTGCTCGTTCGTCAGCGCTTCCAACGTTTTGGTCAACGTCGACGATTGCTCTAACTGTTGGATGGTCGACATCTGTTGCAACAGTTGTTGGTTGTCTTTCGGATCGAGCGGATCCTGAGATCGCAACTCTTCGACCATCAGCGCGAAGAAGTCTTCCGTGCTGATCTCATCGAAGCCGCGCGTGGTGGCGTTCTGTGCCGCTAACGCCGAATTCGTTTGTGCGGCAATGCTGGTGGTATCCATTTCTAGTCCTCTACCGGCGCCCGGATTGGCTCAGCCAAGCCTCAGGCCACCAAATTAACCGCCGTCTCCGACAGCAGTGGTTGTTCGTCTTGATCGAGTTTCAATGACACATCCGCGTCGCTTGCATCATCGATCGCACCGCGTTCGTCACCAGATGCAGGTCGGTAACCGTCGTCGGTGCGATGCGTATCTTGCGAATCCTGCTGCGCGTTGGATTCCTGCGAATCCGCATACGTCGCCGCATTCGATTGTTCGTCTGTCGTTGAATTGTTTAGCTGCGCATCGTTGGTGGCGTTGCTCTGTACCACCACGTCAGTGCGTTCGATACGAATGCCGTGCGTTGCTAATGCGTCACGCAAATCCGTCAATCGCGATTCGAGCAGTCGCGCGACCTCGCGCGATTCGGCTTGCACTTGTAACGACAATCCCTCGTGTTTGAGATCGATGCGAATGTTGACCTGGCCCAGCTCCGGCGGGTCGAGTCGCAACGTCGCTTGGTGTCGCCCCGGTACGCTCGATGCATTCAACACCCGCGCTAAGGCCTCAGCACCATCGGCTTTTTCGACCGACGCGTTAAGCAATTGCCCTACCAATTGACCGGCTTGGTTTGGCGCGTTTAAGCCGCGCGCTGCCGAGGCTTGCGACGATGCCGATGCACCATCGACAGTATGCGCCGCGCCGTGATTGCCCGATTGACTGCGCGATGCATCGATCGCCCCGTCGGTCAGCAACCGGAACGTCGACAACGCCGCGCTATCGCCGCGCGCCGTCTTAATCGTACCTGTCGGTGTGTTGTCGTCTGCTGAACCCAATGCTTCAGATAGCAGCTTCGACAAGCGACTGCCTTCACTCGCGTTTGCTTTGGCCTCTGTCACTCTCTCCGCGCCATCCGTATCAACCGCAGCCGCTTTACCGGATACCGTTGCGTCCGCTCGGTCGCGTTGGCCGCCCGCTGCCCGGCCACCTTCAATCGCAGCGCCGGGTACGACATACTCGCTTTGACCTAAACGCTCTGCCGTCTTGGCCGCGTCAATTTTCTGGTCGAAAAGGGAAGGTTGCGCCTGTGTCGAGCCGCTTGTATCACGAGTCGCTTGGTTCGACTGCGCACGATTCGTCTCAACTTTTGGCTTGCCGGATTCGGCTTGCTGGTTTGTCGCGTCGCTCGCTTCGCGCGTGGGGCGCGCGTCTGCATTGGTAGCGCGTTGCGTGCCATCCGCGTTCTGCTGCGACGCTTTATTCTCTGCCACCTGCGCTTGATCGGTCGTCTGCGAGACCGTCTTTGCTTGCTGCAAGGTTTCATCGGCGCGCGTCGGCTGCGTCACCTGCTGGCGCGCGGCCTGCCCATCATCCGCTTGCGACGTGGCATCCGTGCGCGTTTGCGCTTGTTGAGATGTATTTTCGGATTGCGTCGTGTTCGACTGTACGTTCGAGCGATCGACGTTTTGGTTTGCGACCGCCTTTGCCTGTGCATCGGCATTCGCAGTCGACGTCGCGACATCGACGTCACTCGTCTGCGCGGCACCATCGAGCGAGAACGTTACCGTCACACTTGCATCTGCAGTAACATCGCTCGCGACCGACTCGGCGGCGGCTTGCTCGGCATTATCCGACGCCGGCGCGGCTTCGTCGTTTGCTTCGGGCTTGGGCGCCTCTTCCGATTCGTCTTTGCGCACATCCTCCGCGCGATCGACGTCGCGCTCGGGTTTCGCCTTCGGCGCCCGCGCCTCATCGAGATAATCGTTAAAGCGGTTTTCCGTCGCGCGCAAATTCTCGCGCGCCGGCGGAAACTGCCTTAGCTCGGGCGGTCGACTAATTCCGGCCGCGTATGTGAAGGTACCCACGGGTCAGGCTCCTGATAATAGGATTTAGCCTGCGCCCAGGTCCTCCGCCTGTGCCACACTGCTTTCATGAAACTTCTCCAATATGCGCTCGATCCATCGGCGCTCTTCATCCGTCTTGCATTGCTTGACGATCTTCGACCGCTTGCGGGCGTCCATCGCCATCAAGATGCGTACCACGTCGGCGTCGTCTTTTAGCTGCAGCAACGCCTTCGCCGTCTTCGCGTCGACGGTCGCCAACGTGGCGATTTCGGCCTTGATACCATCGCTACCCGTCTCTTCCGCGATCCGTTGACGCTCCGCCTCAAACCGGTCGCGCTCTGACTGCAACTGCTCCTGCTGTCGAACCAGTTCCAGCCAGCGCGTTTCCAACAACGCGAATGCATCCTGCAATTCGCGATCCCGACGTTCCAATTCAATCCGAAAGCGCTCTTCGGCTTGCCGACTCTTGCGAAGCGTTTTGTCGATCGTCTGACCGTCGGCCACCACTTCGCCCTTCGCCGCGTCGCCTACTTTCATCGCGTCTTCGGCATCGTCCGCTTTCTCATCTGCATCTTCGGTTAACACCGTCACCGCTTCGCGCACGCGCTCCGGCGTGAGCCAACCGTTTTGCCACGCGTAACCCGCAACGCCCAGAATGGCGAGCAGATTCACAAAGGCCGTCAGCATGAGCGCGGAGACGATGCTCTTCACGTTCTATCGCGCTCCATTTCCAAACCCGCATGCACAAAGCGCAGCGTGTTTAGCTCGTCCATATCGGCTTGCTCGCGGCGACGCTGTTCGGCCAGCGCCTTTTCCATCCGCTGTTCCTTCAGCCGCGCCAATATCTTGCGTTCGGTCGTTGCCTCTGCGAGCTTGCGCCGTTCGGCAGCCAATATCGCTTGCTGCGTGCGCATCTCCGCCTCCGCATGCAACAACCCCTGTCGCATTCGCGTGATCCAATGGCGGCCGAGCCGAATCTGATCGGTATCGAGCTTATAAACTTGCAATTCGTTGCGCACCTGATTCACTTCCGTCGTGATGCGTTGCTGAATCGCTTCTTGTCGTTCTTCCAACGCGCGAATGCGGTTCATCCGCTCGGCAACGATGCGCTTGGCCTCATCCTCGCGCTGCTTGCGCAGCTTGAGCAGAGTTTCAAAGCGGAACAATCCATTGTTCTCCATCACGCTTTACCACCTTTCGCTGCCGTGCGCGCCGCGATAAATCCATCGATATCGGCTTGCAATCCTTGCAATGCCGCCGCCGCATCTTCCACACCGATGCCCTGTTTCATTTCCTGCCGCAAAAACGCCTCAATCTTCGGACGCAACTCAACGGCAAGGTCGTACTCGGCGTTCGCGCCCTTAGCGTAGGCGCCGATATTCACGAGGTCTTCGATCTCTTCCCACACCGCCATCACGCGTCGCACTTTTTGTTGCGCAATCAAATGATTGTCATCCACAATGTCGGGCATTACGCGGCTGATGCTGCGCAGCACATCGACCGCCGGATACTGACTGCGGTTGGCCAAGCGTCGCGACAACACGATGTGCCCATCGAGAATACCGCGCACCGCGTCGGCTACCGGGTCGTTTAGATCATCGCCTTCGACCAAGACGGTATAGATGCCGGTGATCGAGCCGCGTTCGGATCGACCGCTGCGTTCCAAAAGGCGCGGCAACGTTGCAAAGACGCTCGGCGGATAACCCTTCGTCGCCGGCGGCTCGCCCGCAGCCAAGGCAATTTGGCGCGACGCCATCGCCATACGTGTGATCGAGTCGGTCAACAGCAATACATTCGCGCCCCGGTCGCGGAAATACTCGGCAATGCTGGTCGCCGTAAAGCACGCACGCATGCGCAAGGGCGGCGATTGATCCGACGTACTGATGACGATTACCGAGCGCTTCAAGCCCTCGGGGCCGAGGTCTTTCGCGATAAAGTCCTGCAACTCGCGACCACGTTCACCGACCAGTGCGATGACGGTTACATCCGCAGATGTGTAACGCGCCATCATGCCGAGCAACACGCTCTTACCCACGCCGGTGCCGGCGAAGATGCCCACGCGTTGGCCCTGGCCGATCGTCAACATCGAATTGATCGAACGAATACCAACCGAAACCGGCTTATCAATTCGCGGTCGTCGCAGTGCATGCGGCGGCGTTGCATGCAAGTCATAGAACCGTTCGACGGCAGGCGCAGGTCGATCGTCGATCGGGCGGCCCAGTGCATCGACCACGCGGCCTAACAATCCCGGGCCGACGGGCACGCGTTGTCGCGTTGAAACACAATGCACATGCTGGCCTTCGGTTAGACCACTCGCATCATCAAGCGGCATCAGCAACGTCACGTCGCCGCGAAAACCAATGACCTCCGCCGGAATGACGCGATCGCCGCCAGCGTTGATTTCGCACAGCGCCCCCACCGAGACGGGCAAGCCCGTCGCGTGAATCGTAAGGCCCGACATCGACACGACGCGTCCGGCAATGCCGAGCGTCGACGCCGTTCGCGCCATCGAGATGGGTTCAGCCAATGCCGTCATCGCTTAATGTGCAACTCCGCTAGTCGTTCGCGCCAATGTTCGAGTAACTCGCCCGCTATTTTTTCGATTCGTGCATCCATCGTGCCGTCGATCGTCGTTGCAGCGCTTTCGACCATCACACCGCCGCGTCCGACACTATCGTCTTCGATCATCTGCAAGTGCCGCGAACCGCTGACCTGATCGCCGACGTTTTCGACGAACAATTCCAGCGCTGCCGCATCGGCCGGATGCACGCGAATGCATACGTCCGTCGCACCGCGTAACAACTCCAACGCGTCCTCCGTTGCTTCGACGGCAATCTGCCCCGCCGCGGCTTCGTCGGTCGCCAATAGCTTCAAAAAGCGCGACGCGATCACGACGGCCAACAGCACCACATCGCGGCGCGACTGTGCATACAAGCTGTCACGCTGATCGCCGAACTCATCGATCAATAGCTTCAACGTTGCCGTTATCTGGCCTTGGTTCTTCTCAAAGGCGGCGCGCGATTCGTTTAACCCCGCTTCGCGGCCTTCCTTGCGACCTGTATCGAGGCCGATTTTGTATCCTTCGGCCCGTGCTTTCTCGAGAATGGCTTCGCGCTCGCGCTCGGCGGCGGCACGGCTGGCCGCGATGATCTGCGCCGCCTCGGTGCGTGCCTGCGACAAAATGCCTTCGGCATCGCGCTGCACGTCGCGCAGGTTCAGGCCTTTCAGGCCGCGCGCCGCGTGGCCGTCGCTACCGGCTTTGATGAGCGCGCTCATACGATCAGCTCCGAATCGCCGCCGCGACCGGCAATGATAATCTCACCCGATTCTTCCAGACGTCGGACGATATCCACGATCTTCTGCTGCGCCATCTCTACATCATTGAGCCGCACCGGCCCCATGTATTCCATTTCTTCTTTGATGTTTTGCGCCGCACGCTCCGACATGTTGGCGAAAATCTTCTCTTTCAACTCTTCCGACGCCGTGCGCAGTGCCAACACCAAGTCTGCCGTTTCGACTTCCTTCAGGAAGGATTGCACGCCGCGGTCGTTGACCAGCAAGATATCTTCAAAGACGAACATCAAGCGGCGAATCTCTTCGACCAGTTCCGGATCGTCCTGATCGAGCGATTCGAGAATGCTCTTTTCCGTCGACCGATCCGTCAGGTTCAAAATCGACGCCACCGACTCAACGCCACCCACGCGTTGCAAGCCGTCCGTCATCATGCCGCTTAGGCGCTGTTCGAGGCTGTATTCAACCTCTTTGATGACGTCGGGGCTGGTTTGCTCCATGCGCGAGATGCGGCTGATGACTTCGACCTTCTTTTCGTCGTTCAAACCGCTGAGCAGTTCGCTCGCTTTTTCCGGCGTTAGGTGCGCGAGAATCAAAGCAATCGTTTGCGGATGCTCGTCGATGATGAACGCCATCAGGCTTTCGGTTTCCGCTTTGGCGAGAAAGTTAAACGGCTTTGAATAAAACTGCCGTTCGATCTGCTCGATGATGCGAGCCGCTTCGCCTTCGGGCAGTGATTCGCTCAGCAGGCTCTTGGCATACATCAGGCCACCCGCTTCGGTGTACGAATGCGCCAACGCCAACGCATGAAACTCTGCAACAACGCGTTCGCGCACTTCGGCGCTTACCGAACCGAGATGAGCGATTTCGCGCGAGACGCTTTCCACCGTCGTCTCGTCGAGTTGCTTGAGAATCTGCCCCGCCGCCTTGCGCTCGAGACTAACCAATAGGATGGCCGTCTTGCGCAAACCGCTAAGCTGCTCGGTCTGTGTATTGTCCTTTGCTGCCGCAACCATGCGTTAATTCATCACCTTCCAGGCTCGGCCAACCATCCTTCGATGATCGTGGCCGCCGAACCGGGATCTTCTTTCACCAAGTCCGCAATCTGATCGACGATCTGTTGCGTGCGCACCAAACCTTCGTCCACTTCGTGACCGACCATCGTGCTATGCATGCCCTCCGCCTGGCCAACCGCAATCGGTCCGCCGCCCAGCACTTCCAGGTCGTCGTCATCGTGGGCACCTGCGCCGCCGTTCACATCCTCACCTGAGGCCACCATCGTTTGCGCCTTCTTCGCCAAGCGCATCACGTAAAACAATGGAACGATCGCCAACAACGCTAAGCCGGCCGTCGGTCCGTACTCACGCGCCATCGCGAGATAGTCTTCCATACCACCCGCCGCCGAGGCCAGCGCCGCATCGCCCCCAGCGACTGCAGTGGACGTTGGGATGTCGTCATAGAACCAATCGACGGCAACCTGCCGCACATCTGCCTGAGCAAGGTTCTCGTCGTAAAGCAATGTTTCGATTTGCTTCTCGATATCCGCCAACACCGAACCCGCGACTGCCGTGATCTGGTCGTGGTTAACGGCGTTATCTGCCTGAAGGTTATTTTGCTGACGGTAGATATGCGCGAGATAGCTGTGCGGCACTGAGACCGACGCCGTCAACATATCGAGAAACCCCGGCGGTCGCAGCGTTTCTTTGACCGTGACGTCGCGCTCGGTACTAAACGTTGTTTCGCTCTTCTCCGTTGTTGACGAACGACCGTCCCCACCAGCGGTTACCGCCGTTCCCTGATTGGGTCGAACACCCGGACCCGCCGCACCTGTCGCGTTCTTACTTTCCGTGCTTTCCGTTGTTTCGCTAATGGGGAAGGGCTGACCGCCAAGTTCCTTGCTCTCGATTCGCTCGGTTTCGTCGCGCAGCTTCACGCGCACGGTCGCGACCATGCCGGAGATATACCGAAACCGATCGTAGATCATGTCTCGATAATGTTCTTCCTGAGCGCGCTGTTCGGCGAGCTGCGACTTGCGTGCTTGGTCGTCGCCTTTTTCCGTTCGGTAATGATTGCGACCGTCGGTAATGCTGACGTTGGTCGCGACGAGCCCTTCAACCGCACCGGAAACAAAACTGGAAATGGCTTCAACCTGATCGGGCTCAAGCGGTTTGTTGAATTCGGTCTTAACGTTAACGCTGGCACTGGCCGCGCCCTTATCGCGATTGAGCACACCGCGTTTGCGCGGCACCTGGATCAACACGCTTGCATCGCGAATGCCGCGGAACTCGCGCAACACGCTCGCGATTTCATTTTGCAGGCCCACCATCCAGCGGCGGTCCATTTCCTTTTCGGGAACAAACGGATTGGATGCTTCGATGAGCGTGCTAAAACCGACAGCCGTGTCAGTCGGCATGACGCCGCGTTGCGCGAGCAAGGCTTGGGCGCGCTGTCGATTGCCGGCACCGCCCTTCACGAAGATTCGGTCGCCTTCGACCTTGGATTCGATTCCGGCGATCAACATCTCGGCTTGCATCGCCGTCGCATCGTCACTGGCAACGGGCTGATCGAGCAGCATCGTCCAACCGCCGCCCGCACCGAGCGTGGCCAACCAGTAGATGCCGATCACGACCAGCAGCGCGAGCAAGCCACTCGCGATCTTGCCGGAGACCGACAACGACCCGAGTTGCCCCCGAATCGCTTCTAGTTGTTGCCGCAAGTAATCCATCGTCATCCGTTACGTGGGTTACGTTCTTAACTGTGGCACCGGTTTGCAACCGGTGTTTCTCTCGCGATTCTCAGTATTGAGAACCCCGCAAACTCTCACACACACCGCTTCCTTACGGGCACAGCTCTGTCAGAGCCCTACACGCGCATCTGCTGAATTTCCGAATACGCATCCAACAGCTTGTTGCGAATCTCCATCAACAGATCGAACGCGACGCCCGCTTTGCGACTGGTGCTGAACACCTCGGCCACGTTATCCGTTTCACCCGTCAACAGTTTTTGCACACCTTCGTCGGCCTCGTTCTGCAACTGATTGACCTTATCGAGGCTTTCCAACAAGAACGCGCGAAAGTCTTTCTCCGGCGTTTCCTGCGTTTGATTCGTTTGTCCAGATGCAATATCCGGCCTTAACGACCGTAGTGCATCGAGCCCATTCACATTGATCGAAGGATCTGCCATGATCGCGACGACTCCTGCTTACCCACCAGATTAATTCGAAGCCCGCCGTGCGGACTTACCACTTATGCCAACAGGCGGAGCGAACTCGACACAATGGTCTTGGTCGCCTCCATCGCCGTCACGTTGGCTTCGTACGCTCTTACCGCCACCATCGCGTTGACCATTTCCACCATCGGATCGACGTTCGGGTAATACACAATCCCGTCTTCGTTCGCATCCGGATGGCTCGGGTCCTTCACCGGTCGCGGCGGCCGAACCGTATCTTCAACGACGCCGGCGACTTGCACGCCCGGGTTATCCCCGTCGCGCGGCGCCAACAGCGCCACCCTTCGCAGAAACGGCCCCGGCTTTCCGTCGAGCCGTTGCGTGGTTTGCGCATTGGCGATGTTGCCCGCAATCGTGTCGATCTGCGTCCGCTGCGCCACCAACCCCGACGTACTAATGTCCAACGCGCCGTACATGGTTCCACCATTTCAGCTGCAACAACTGTTCGCTGCCGCGTCTCTTCAATTCCTCTCCCTCGCAGGGAGAGGGCTGGGGTGAGGGTTTCAATCATTCACCCGTCGCCCTATGCGATTCGCTATTTTTCCTACTGCAAACGACCGCGAATCGCCTTACCAATTCCGTCGTAATACCCCTTCAACAACTCCGCCGAGGCCTGATACATCATCGTGTTCTCGGCCAAGTCGCTCATCAGATGCTCGACCCGCGCGTTCGTCCCGTCGTGAAACAACAGATTCTCAACCGGCTCGTGCGAGGGGCTCACTTGCAAATGCCCCAACTCATTCGTGCGTACTTCGCTCGTGTTGCTCAACTCGAACCTGCCGTCGTTGGCGTCGCGTTTCTCCGACGCCTCTTTCAGCGCCGCCTGAAACGAACCCACATCCAACTGCTTCGCGCGGTAACCCGGCGTCGTGACGTTCGCGATATTCTCTGCCAGCACGTTGTTGCGCGCCTGAGAGAACGCGAGCGTCTTTTCCAACATGGGAAACGCACCGCCGCTGGTTACATCTGAAAGAAACACGTCATCAACTCCAAACCCGCGTTCTATCTCGTTCTAGCGCTCAAACGCCGCGAGGCATAGCTCCGCCATGCACAATCCGTCAGCGTCGCCAACTCATCTAAGCAAAGCCCGTGCCAAACGACGGGCTCGATCCAACAAACCAATACCGACGTCTTTATCGCGCCCTACCTTTTTCGACGGCGCAACACCTGCACCACCGCGCAAGGCTTGCGCTTTACTGCATCGTTCCGAAGCGCTTTGCGCTGTGGCACCGGTTTCCAACCGGTGTATCCCCTTACCTAAACAAACAACCCACGGCGCGGAGACCATTCCCCCGCGCCGCAGGTTTGATTCACATCGAAAACACTTAACCAGCCAAGCGCTGATTCTGTGCCTGCGCCGCAGCCTCTTCGCGCCAGCGCTTGAGCTTCATGCCCAACGTTCGCACGCCGATACCCAGCGACTTCGCCGTCTTCTCGCGGTGACCGTTGAATTTGACGAGCGTTTGTTCGATTAACGCGCGTTCCATGTCGGCCATCAGATGCCCTGGGCGCAACGGCCGCGACAACGTTTCGAGCCGCACATCCGGCGTCATCAACCACGGTTCGATCATGTTGCTATCGATCTTGTCACCGTTGCACAACACGGCCGCACGTTCACAGATGTTCTGCAACTCGCGGACGTTCCCCGGCCAGTGATAGTTTTCCAACATGCTGACGGCACGCGTCGTGAGTTGCACCGGCTCGCGACCTTCGCGTGCGATGATTCGCTTGAGGAAATGGTTCGCCAACGGCGGAATATCTTCCCGGCGATCGCGCAACGGCGGCAGCGTTACCGGCAACACGCTAATGCGGAAGAACAAGTCTTCGCGGAAGCGGCGGCGCGACACCCAATCTGACAAGTCGCGATTCGTCGTCGCAATCACGCGGACGTCGGCCTTCATCGTCACGCTGCTACCGACGCGCTCGAATTCGCGCTCCTGCAACACACGCAACAGCTTTGCCTGCACCGGCATCGACACTTCGCTGATCTCATCCAGCAACAACGTGCCGCCGTCGGATAGTTCGAATCGCCCCTTACGCATTCGGTCGGCGCCGGTAAACGCACCACGCTCGTGACCGAACAATTCGCTTTCCAAAAGCGACGGGCTTAGCGCCGCACAGTTCACGCACAACATCGGGTTGTTCGCCCGATGCGACGCCGCATGCACGGCTCGCGCGACAAGTTCCTTACCCGTGCCGCTTTCGCCTTGCACCAACACCGTCGCCTGGCTCTGCGCGACCTTTTCAATCTGTGCCCGCACACCGCGCATCGCGCGGCTGTCGCCGATCAACTCGCTGCATTGGTCGATGCCTTCGAGCGACGCGCGCAACACTTCGTTTTCACCGCGCAGCTTGCGCACCGCAGCGGCGCGTTCGATCACCAACGCAATCGAATCCGCTTCGAACGGCTTTTGGATGTAGTCGAAGGCGCCTTGCTTCATCGCTTCGACTGCCGTGGCAATGCTGGCGTACGCCGTCATCAACACAAACGGCGTTTCCGAGCCGCGACCGCGCAGCGTCTTAAGAAACTCGATGCCGTCCATGCTGGGCATCTTCAAGTCGGAAACGATGACGTCACACGCCGACAGCGCCGCGTCGCCAAGCGCCACATGCGGATCGGCAAATGCCTGCACCTCGTGCCCCAGGCCGCGCAGAATATCCGTGAGGGAATCCCGCATGACATCCTTGTCATCTACGATACAAATACGCGCCATCGATTGCTCCTCCTGAGCGTTTAGGATGACGACCCGAATCGGGTCGTTTCAGTATTGAGACGGTTCCTCTCGCCGGATCACGAACCCGTGGGCCGCAATGCCGCAGGCGTTGAACTGCCGGTTTCCATCATCAAGCCGCCGACATCGCTGCCGATCGGCAAACATATTGAGAATCGCGCACCACCGCGCGAATCATTCGTTACTCGAATCGTGCCCGCGTGGGCTTCGATGATGCGATGCACGATGGCCAAACCCAGGCCCGTGCCCGCATCCTTCGTGGTAAAGAACGGATTGAAGATGCGATCGCGCACCTCCGCCGGAATGCCGGGGCCGTTGTCCCACACCTCGATCAACGCCGAGCCGTCCGACTTGGTCGTCGCCGAGATTTGCACGCGTCCGCCTTTACCGGCGGCTTGCATGCCGTTCATCACCAGGTTCAATAGCACTTGTCCAAGACGCTGCGGGTCGGCATCGATCGACACGTCGTATGCTGTTGGATTGATCAACAGCGACGCGCCGGTCTCATGCGCCCAATGCATTGCGCTTTCTTCGATCGTGTTCAACACCGAACCGAGCTTGAGGCGATGCAGGTCGAGTCGATCTTCCTGAGCGAAGTCCAAAATCTCACCCACCAAACGATCCAAACTACGAACACCCTGCGTAATGCGCGTCGCCGCGTTGAGCGCCTTCGGCTTATCCGCCAATTCGCGTTCCAACATCGACGAATACAGCGCGATACCGCCCAACGGATTGCGCACCTCGTGGGCCAGGCCCGCCGCCATTTCACCCAGTGCTGCCAAGCGATCTTTGCGGCGCAGCTCCGCGTTCTTCTTTTTCAACTCGGCACTGAGCCGCGCGACTTCCTGCGCGAGCTGTTCGTGTGCGCTCTTGAGGCGATCCGTCACTTCGCTGTAAGCGCGAATAATCGCACCCAGCTCGCGTTCCTGCGCCGTCATGCCGTCCGTCTTGGCGTTGGGTTGCATATCGCTCACGCCTTTGCATCCGTCAAAGAGTTACCATGTCGTTGTCCGGCATAAGCCGCTGTCGCGCGCCGTCCGCCATCGACGTGACCGATATCCGACGACACGCGTTCGCGCCGCACGTTCATCACCGCCGTATCGCGGGCGTCGTTCTTCAGAATCGCGCCGAGTGACGCGTTGACTTCTTCCAGCAAATCCGAAATCTCGTCGCGCTTCTCCGTGCTGAGCGCGCTGAAGAAGTTGCTCCACTCCTGTCGATACGGCGCGATCTGCTCATTTAACTTCACGAGACCATCCACCAACTTCTGCCGTTCGGACAGCAGCTTCAACAGCGCTTCAGTATCGTCGCGCGTGACCAGCGCTTGCTGACGCTCGGCCAACATCTTGAGCTTGCGATACAAGCTGCGCTGGTGCGTAAGTAGCTCGATCAGTCGAGATTCGTTTAGCGTTTGCTCTGCCATGTCGTTAACCGTTCGCTTCCCGGGCGCAAGTTAAACGCCCATCCGTTCCATACGATCGACGAGGTCCATCCAATATGACTTCGGCGACATACCGCCGCGACGATCAAAGGATTCGGCCGGAATCTTCTCTAACAACCAACGCAGCCGTCCCAGCGCCGCGCGCGATTCGTTTCGCTTGCCCAAGCGCACGTAACCGTGCACCACTTGCAGCGCCGCCGACACTGCCACCGGGTCGTTTTCGTACCGCCATGCAGCTTCCTGATACGCTTCGATCGCTTGCGTCGTATTGCCCAAGTCAAATAGACAATCACCTATATAAAGGTAAGACGCTCGCAAATACGCGCGTTCGACCGCACTCAGGCTCGGCTCATCGAGGCTCGCCAACTGCATTTGCACTGCCTGATAGTCGGCCAACGCGAGCGCCAAGCGCCGCTCTATCTCGCGTCGCATCGTGCCGTCGTCATCATCAACCGCCCGCAGCGCCATGCTCTCTGCCGTTCGGCGATACGCTTCGCCACGCAGGAAGACCAACTGAGGCACCATCGGATCTTTCGGATACAGGCCGACCGCATCGTTTAATCGCTTGATCGCCGCCGCCATGCGTCGCTCGAACGCTTCCGCATCTTCGGGTTGCGCCGGCTTGCTACCGCTGGCCAAGTGCTCGGCCAACAAAAACAACGCCTGACGATATTCTTCCGCCGTTGGCGTAAACAAGGTCGTCGCACCGCGATCGTCTACGATGTCGGTCAACAATTTCACGCCCCGCGCCGCCGTCACGTCGTCCACGCGCAACAAACATTGCGCCAGCGGAATTCGCGCCGTCAGCGCTTCGGGATAGCGCGGATAATCACTCAACAACGTGTCGAAGATATCGACCGCCTCTGCGTACTGACCGTCCGCTTGCAGGGCTCGTCCCAACGTCAACATTGACGCCGCTCGACCTTGCCGTGCGGGGAAGCCATCAACCAAGCGCTGCAGCACATCGATTACGCGCTCGCGCATGCCAGCGAGGTCGTATTGCTCTGCCGCCTTCGTTAGCGCAGTCGCCGCCACCTCGGGCGTGTTCGTTGCCGTTTCTGCCGCGTCTTCATACATCTCCGCCGCCCGTCGCAAAAACGTCAGCGACGGCTTCTCAACTTTCATGCCCGCATCATCGAGATACGCCAACTCGACGTACGCATCGGCAATCTCAATCGAAGCGTCGGCGCGCTCGACTTCGGCTTCCTCCGGAATCAGCGTCGCCGCCAATTCCAAATAGCGAATCGCCAACCCCAAGCGCTCGTCGCTCTTCACCAACGCGCCGATACCGGCCAGTTTCTGATAGAGCTGCTCGCCCTCTACGTTCGTATTGCGACCGCTGCGAATATCCGCGACCAATTCGACGAACGCATCCAGCGAGCGCTCGTATCGACCGAGGCCGACCAACGCCTGCGCCCGCCCATATAGACACGCGTCGTAAATCTCGCCCTCGACGAACGACGACATCACATCGTTAAAGACCGTCAGCGCCGCCTGAGGTCGCTCGTCTTCCAGATGCAACATCCCCAAGAGCCACATGCTGCGGCCCCATAGTTCATCGCGAACTGTCCAGTCGCGTAGCAAATCGCGAATCGTCAGTTCAGCCGTATCACGTTCACCGGCAGCTCGCTGACAAAGTGCTTGCAAATACTCAACCGCTGGCCCGTCGGCACTTCCGCCCAGCCGCGTTCGCGCCGCCTCCGCCAGTTCACCAGCCTCGTCGTAGCGTGCATCCGCCAGCAGCCATCGAACCTTTTGATCGACAGCCCATAGATAATGACGATTCGCAACCTTCGCGTCGTCGATGATCGGATCGATTTCGCGCACCAAATCGACCGTCAACTTGCCCTTTTGGGCCATCAGCATCTCGACCAACTCGCGCCGTACGCCACCGGCATTTGCAACGCCCGCGCCCAGCGCTTGGCGAAACGCGAACTCCGCTTCGTCGAACCGCTCTTCCCAAACGTACGTTCGCGCCAACGCGTACCAGTCAAATCCTTGCGGCGTCGCGCCGAAATGCACCGCGCGCCGAAAGCTCCGCGTGATCGTGTCGATGTTCTCACGCTGATGCTCGCGGTGAGGCGCTTCAACTTGAAACGTAATTCCGACCAACCGACGGAACAGCTCGCCGCGTTCGTCGTCCGGTCGCTCCGTCTCTTTCAATAGATGAAGGACATAAGCATGCGCTCGCGTGTACGCACCCACCGCCTGCAGCTCATCGATCTTCGCGCATTGCTCTGCGAAGCTAAGCGGCTCGTATCCCGCCGCGAGATGGGCCAACCCACCGCCGAAGACGAGGGCCGACACCGCGAAGGTCGGTATCTGCCACCGACTGCGCCACGCCGCTTGGGGCTTGGATGTTACAGGTGCTTCGCTCATGGGCTCGCAGTAAGACGTTTCGTCGTTGACCGTCGTGATTTGCCGGATCGCGCCACATTCTGCGAGCCCGGCAATTTCGGTACGTGTGATATCGGCGGGATATGCGCCGCGAAGTCCATGCATTTTTTTCGGACGCTGGCAGATTTGGGTCGGCAAAAACTGCTGACAGCCCTGTTAAGGCGGATGGCGTGTTTGATTGGGCCCGAGACGCGAAATTTTGTCGCGCAATTCAGCGCATTGCGTCAAAAATTGCGCGGTAAACATCGCCCCGTTAATCTTGCGCGGCGATTTCGGCAGCGCAAAATACTGCGCGATCGATTAGCGCGAATAAGGCAAATGATGATTGATTGTTTAGAGCGCTTTTGAATCGACACTAGCGGCAAAAATTTGACCAGGGTTTGTTTATTGAGTCTTAAAGCCCGGCAGGGCTGCTCGGTTGACAGCCCCGGATGGAGCGCAGACCGCGCTAGCGGTCGGAGCGTAATCCGGGGTAATCGAGCGCGAGAAGATTAAGCCCCGGCAAGGGGCGTAGGTACCTGCACCGCTGCCGCGGTTTAACACGCGATGCACCTTGTTCCATGGATTGCGCGGCTAACGCCGCTCCATCCATGGCTCTCCACCTTCGCCCCTTCCGGGGCTGAGTGGGGCAATTGCGACACCAAACTGGAATAAAAAATGGTCTAGTTGGGAATAGTTGAAGCGTAGATGTCTCGAAATGTGTAAGCGTGAACTGAAGATACCGGCGATATCGACATTCAGAGCCGCCGCGTCCTCGCGGCGACGTAATCGAGTAATCCCATTAGCAACAAAACATGTCAATCCGTCGGCCACTTAATTAATTGGGAAGTAACTGCGTTTCCAGGTAGGAACGAAAGCATAAATAGCCCGCCTTATTCAGTGTGCGGGTAAACGGCATGATCTTTGATGCTCATCCTGCTGAGGACGAACGGAATGAATCGCGCCCTTAATCAACCGTATTAAACAACGCCGCCCGCGCTGCCAGTAACCCGTCCACTGCCAAGGCCGTATCATCGACCCGCAGCCGCACATTCCAAGGTCGCTTGCGAATACCACCTAGAACGTCGCGCTTGCTGCGTACGAAGTAACTGCCCGTCGGTGTCATCTCGAGTTGCATCACAAACCGAACGCCCGCACGCACTGCCGCTTCGTAGCGTTTCACGCGCTCCTGATCGTCCACCCGACGCGCCGCTTGCAACGCATCGGCGACGGCCCCGAGATATACCGCGCTATCCGAACCGACCACGCCCAACTGTTTCGCGTTGAACGCACCATGCAACTCAGGGTGCGGACAGTTATCCTTATTAAGCTGCACCGCCACGAAACGGTCCGCCAAATCGAACACGATCGGCAACAATTGCGGGTTTTCTGTGCT
>JAUIHO010000015.1 GCA_030432035.1 Phycisphaerae bacterium | reverse complement strand
CTCCGATCCGCGCAGCCCGATGTATGCAGCAAGCGGCGTTGCCGATTTCCTCGATGCAGCGACCTATGAACTGAAGGACATCGAATTCGTCGACATTTCGGACGCGCAGGACGAGGAATATGCCGTGCGCTTCGATGTGGGCCGTATCGATTTCGGCCTGACGGCGTTTGGTTTCGTCGACGATCGGTCCGAGCGCGGCCTGCTGTTCGGGCGTGAGCTGATCGATCGAGGCCAACAGCTTATCGAGTTGCTTTTTGTGTTTCTTAGGGTCGTAAGTCATAGCGCGAACATTTACCCGGATCGGTAAATGTCTCCTCTAATCGAGCATATGACGCGAACGGGTAGTGGGGAGGACCGAAAATCGGCTAACAACTTGATTTGATCGGAAATGGCCTATTTATTGGTCGGAGTGCGAACCACCGTTTGAGCCGTTGCCGTTGCCGTTGTTGGAGACGCGACCGCCGGTGTGTAGGCCATGGGCGAAGGCCGCGAGTTCGCGCATCGACCGACCGACGCGCACGCCCTGCAGAACTGTGGGGTCCAACCCTTGAATCTGAAAACCGCCGACGATGATTTTCAGGGATTTCTGGCTCGCCCAATCGAGGAATTCCTTCACGCTTCGATTGATAGTGGCCGGATTGGTGATGTGGCTCACTGTCAGCCAAACGAGTTTGGGTTGGTTTGCGTTTACGGCATCACTGAATGACCCGAGCGGTGAGTTCGGCCCCAAGTTGACCGCGGAAAAGCCTTCCGCCGCCAGTACCATCGCCGCCGCCATCGATGGCAGGATATACGGATCGCCACTGGGGGCACCGCCAAGCGCGATCGGCGCGTTCGGCACCTGCGGCAAAGCCAGACGCAGTTCCGTCATCGCCTGAATACAAATGTCCGTTGCTCGATGTTCTTCATAAACGCCGGTCGAATCGTGTTCCCAGCGCTTGCCGATTTCCTGCATCGAAGGCTGCACGACGTCGTCGATGATGTCGGCCACGCTCACGCCGTCGAGATACAGGGCCATCAGCATACTACGCGCGGCGGCGGTATCGCCGTCGATGAGAATTCGACTGAAGCGGTGGGCCGCGTCGGATGTGGTTATGTCATCTGTCGAAGTAGGGGACGACTCCAAACCGAGGATATCGGGGCGAATCAGTGGGGAGCGGGTGTCGCGGATGAACCGAATCGCCTCGTGAATCGGAATCCGTCGATGGCCGCCGGCGGTGCGGGAAACCGTGATCTTGCCGCTGTCCGCCCAGCGTTTCATGGAGGATTCGCTGACACCAATTGCGAGTGCCAGTTCTTTGGGTGAGACGACAGGTTTCACTATCTTTCCTCGTTAGAATGACTGATTTACGCGTTTTGAACGAATCCTGGCCGCTTGCGGACCAGGTTTGAACTGGTATTAACCGAGTATAGGGCATTATTGGCTGAATTTGCAAATTATCTTGACATTGCCGGACGCGGATGCTATGAATGTTTTGGACGAATTGATATAGAAAACGTTCAACAGCCCAAGGAGCTGCCAAATGCGACGCGTCGTCACCGAAAAGTCAGATAAGCCGGCTCTGGATACGTGGCTCGTACCGCCGCCATACATTTACAACGCGGACATGGAAGTGTCCGGCTTTGAGGCGGAAGTCTTCGCCGATTGGCCCGATACGGTTGAATCGACCGGCCGGATCACGGCGGCGGAAGAAACCGTGGTGTTCAAACAGCTTCACTACTGTGCCCACATGCTCCGTACGCTCTACTTGAAGGCGGAAAAGCGGCTCACGCGAAAAACCAAGAAGCAGTACTCGACCTGGACGCAGCGATATCACCTCGTACGGTCGCGATTGACCGAGGCGAACCTGGGGTTGGTATACGAAATGATCGGTCGCAACCGGTTCACCAATCTCGAGCACGACGATCTACGCGGTGAGGGCATGATGGCGCTGCTTCGGGCGGTCGATACGTTCGATCCGTGGCGGGGTTATCGGTTTAGCACTTACGGATGCAACGCGATCATTCGCGCGTTTTCGCGTGCTGCCGGCAAGACGGCGAAGCGCACGGCAGTGGTCAACGCACCTTTCGATCCGGAATTTGAAGAAGTCGATCTGCAAGCGGTGAAGCATCAGGACGACCAGAAGTTTTTGGCCGAACGATTGAACATCGTGCTCGATGATAACACGGCGGACCTGACCGACACGGAGCGATTTGTGATTGGCAAGCGTTTCCCTATGGAGTTCGGCATCAAGAAGAAGACGCTTGAGTCGTTGGGCCGAGAAATGAACGTTAGCAAGGAGCGCATTCGTCAAATACAAATCGCGGCCGTGACTAAGATTCGTTCGGCTTTAGAGGCGGACGCCGCGTTGCAATTTTGATATCAGCATCGGTCGGCGTTACGAAATCTCGAAGCAACCTTGGAGAACGACCGCATGATCGAGTCAAACGCGATGCCTTCGCATTCTCTTCCTGCTCCTCCTAAGTGGATGCGATACACGCTCGTAGCAGCCGCAGCCTACAACCTGTTGTGGGGTGCGGCTGTTGTGTTGTTTCCGTTTGTGCTGTTCGATGCGATCGGGATAGATCGGCCTCTCTATCCCGGCATCTGGCAATGCGTCGGCATGATCGTGGGTGTGTACGGAATCGGTTATTACGCTGCCGCACGAAATCCGTTTGTGCATTGGCCGATTACCTTGGTGGGGTTGTTGGGTAAGATTTTCGGCCCTATCGGTTTCGTGATCGCCGTGATCAATGGTGAATTGCCGTGGCAGTTTGGCCTAACGATTTTGACAAACGACCTAATTTGGTGGGCGCCATTTTTCATGATCTTGGTGCACGCGTACAACGCCCACCATGCACCACGGGCGTTTCAGGGTGAGTTACCGGCGTTTGACGATGCGATTCGTTCGGGGCAATTCGCCACGCAACGCGGACAAACGCTTGCCGAGTTGAGCAACGAGCGACCGACGATCGTTATATTTCTTCGGCATTTCGGTTGTACGTTTTGTCGAGATACGCTTGCCGATATCGCGCGCTGCTACGACACGATTAAAGCGAGCAATACGCAAGTTTGTTTCGTGCATATGAGCGACGAAAAGCGGGCAAGTGACGTGCTTTCCGAATACGGATTGAGCGATGCGCACAGCATCAGCGATCCGCGACGTATCTTGTACCGCGTGTTCGGTTTACGTGTCGGAGGTTTCTCCGAGCTGTTCGGCCCGAAAGTGTTTCTGCGCGCCGTCGTGGCGTTCGTCGCCGGCCACGGTGTGGGCAAGTTGGAAGGCGACGGCCTTCAGATGCCAGGCGCGTTTCTCTTGCATCACGGGGAAATCAAAAAAGAAGATCGACATCAGTCGGCTGCGGATCGCGTTGATTTGTCCAAATTGGGCTGCGTATGCGGTGCTCCGGCGATGGGTTAATTCGAAAATCGGGCCGCTTAATGACGCTATTATTCGTCCATGCGTTTGCCACGCTCTTTATGACGGGCGTGATTTGGTTCGTGCAGGTCGTGCATTACCCTTTGTTTGCCGCGATCGCGCCGGGCGAATTTCCAACCTACGAGCGACGGCACACCCATTTAACGACATTTGTCGTTTTGCCGCCGATGTTTATCGAGCTGATTGCGGCGGGATGGCTGGCGTTCGCGCCGCCGACGGGTATCGATCAACGGTTGGCTTGGATCGGTTTTGGCTTAGCTGTTCTGCTTTGGCTATCGACATTTCTTATTCAAGTGCCATGTCATCGCGCTTTGGAAAAAACGCACGATGCGCGTGTGATTCGGCGACTGGTACAAACCAATTGGCTGCGTACAGTGGTATGGAGTGTGCGTGCTGTTCTATGCCTGTTGATGATTCCATCTGGGAGTTAGCCTCTTGTCCTTTTTTATTCACCCGCCGCGCGGTGACGTGCGCAACCTCATCATTATCTTTGGCGATCAACTCGATCGTGATGCAACCGTCCTGCAGGAGATAGACAAAAAACGCGACGCCGTTCTGATGATGGAAGCGGCGGGTGAGAGCCGAGAGGTACCCAGTCACAAGCAGCGTACGGTGCTGTTTCTTAGCGCCATGCGGCATTTCGCGATGGAATTGAAGAAGCAAGACATCCGCGTGATTTATCACCGTCTCGATGACGAGGATAATCCCGGAACCCTATACCAATGCATAAAGCAGACGGTGCAACAGTTTGCGCCGGAGAAACTGCGCTGCACGCTGCCGGGCGAGTGGCGCGTGTTGCAAATGCTGCAGTCGCTAGCGGGCAAGCTGAAGGTCGATCTGGATGTCACTGAGGATCAACACTTTCTGACGACGCCCGCTGAGTTTTCCGAATGGGCCGAAGGTCGCAAGGAACTCGTGATGGAGTATTTCTATCGCGAGCAGCGCAAGAAGACCGGCATCCTGATGAAGAAGGATGGCAAGCCCGTCTGCGGCGAATGGAACTTCGACAAGGAGAATCGCGAGACATTTAAGTCGGCACCGCAGCCGCCCGCGCCTTATACGCCGTCGGTGGATGAGATCACGCGCGACGTGATGGAACTGGTCGAACGCGTCTTGCCCGATCTGCCGGGCAAGCTCGATCATTTCCAATGGCCCGTCACGCGTCGCACAGCGCTCAAAGCGCTCGACGACTTTATCGAGAAACGCCTACCCAATTTCGGCAAATACCAAGATGCGATGTGGACCGATCAGCCGTGGCTATACCATTCGCGCATTTCGCCAGCCGTGAATCTGAAGCTGCTGCATCCGCGCGAGATTATCGATCGTGCCGTCGAAGCGTACGACGCCGGCAAAGCGCCCATCAACTCAGTGGAAGGTTTCGTGCGGCAGTTACTTGGCTGGCGCGAGCTCATCCGCGGCGTGTATTGGCATGAAGGGGCGGACTACGGCAGCCGCAACCACCTCGACGAACACGGCAAGCTGCCCGAATTCTATTGGACGGGCGAAACCGACATGGCGTGTATGCGCGATTGCTTGGGGCAGGTCGTGGAGCACGGCTACGGTCACCACATCCAGCGGCTAATGATCACAGGCAACTTCGCGCTGATCGCCGGCATCGACCCGCGCGCCATCAGCGATTGGTATCTCGGCATGTATGTCGATGCGGTCGATTGGGTCACGTTACCCAATACGCTCGGCATGGTGATGCACGCCGATGGGGGTGTCGTCGGCACCAAGCCGTACGCCGCCAGCGCCAATTACATCAACAAAATGAGCAATTATTGCAAAAACTGTCCCTACGACCGCAAGACGCGGGGTAATGAGGATTCCTGTCCGTTTAATACGTTTTACTGGGATTTTTTAATGCGTAATGAGGCGAAACTGAGCAAGAATCAGCGTATGGCGATGTCGTACAAAAATGTGGCTCGGATAACTGCGGACGAAAAGAAAAAAATTCGCGCCCGAGCCAACGAACGCCGCGCAACTTTCGGCATTTAAAGATATTACAAGACGCCTTTTCGCGCGTGGTTTGTGCTCGAGATTTTCGTTATTGCTCAGACGAACCGGCGGAGGCCTTTTCGACTATACCTTGGTGTCGAAGCGCCGTCCGGATGCCAATGCCACGGGCGGCGTTCATCCGTTATAATTGTTAGAGACGGTTCAGATTCTCTTCTCGAAGGGTAGCGGGCCGACCAAGTCACGACCTGCGGCTATCGCCGTAGCGTCGCTTACCATAGCAGTTGAAAGGAGAACCCTGATGGACAAAGCCAACTTAGACTGGCCCAACCTGGATTTTGGATTCCGCTCGACGGACTACAACATCCGCTTCCACTGGAAGGACGGGGCTTGGAGCGAAGGCCAACTCCATACGGAAGAAACCATTCCGCTGCATATGGCTTCCACCTGTTTGCACTACGGTCAGGAATGTTTCGAAGGGCTGAAGGCGTTTTCGTTGAAGAACGGTGATGTGGCTGTCTTTCGCGTCGAAGAAAACGCCAAGCGCATGGAAGCCTCCTGCAAGAAGATTCACATGCAACCCGTGCCGCATGACATGTTTGTCGATGCGGTAAAGCGCGTGGTAAATGCCAATCGCCGTTTCGTGCCGCCGTACGGTTCGGGTGCTGCGCTTTATGTGCGACCTTTGGTGATCGGTATCGGCCCACGCATCGGAGTGCGACCGGCCGATGAGTACATGTTTGTTGTATTCGTTACGCCGGTGGGGCCGTACTTCAAGTCGGGCTTTAAGCCGGTGAACCTAATCGTTGAAGAAGCGATCGATCGTGCCGCGCCGCAAGGTGTCGGCGATGCTAAGGTCGGTGGCAACTACGCCGCGGGTATGCGAGCGTCGATCGCCGCGCGCGAGAAGGGGTACACCGAAGTGCTCTATCTCGACGCGAAGCAGAAGAAGTTCATCGACGAATCCGGCCCGGCCAACTTCTTCGCGATCAAGGATGGCAAATATATCACGCCGCAGAGCGCGTCGATCCTGCCGTCGATCACGAATATGTCGCTGACGACGTTGGCCGAAGAGATGGGATTAACCGTCGAACGCCGACAGGTGCCGGTGGAAGAGATCTTCGAATTCGAAGAAGCCGGTTGCTGCGGTACGGCGGCAGTGATTACGCCGATCGGTTCGATTCAGTTCCGCGATCGAAAGGTCGTGTACGGTGACGGTGAGACGCCGGGCGACGTATGCCAGAAGCTGTACAAGCAATTGCGCAGCATTCAGATCGGCGATGTGCCGGATACGCACAACTGGTTGACGGTAATTCCCAAGGAGGAACCCCTGGGAAACGCCCGCAGCGGACCGGCCCCGCGTGCCACGAGCCGGCCACGTAAAGACGTGGTGCCTTGCTAAGCGAGAGCGTTTGCTAGCAAGCGACTGCCGGAGTGAATCCGGCGTAAGTTGATATAAGAAAACGGGCGACTCATGTTTGATGAGTCGCCCGTTTTTCATTTGTGATTGGTCGCGTTGTATTAGTCGCGACTGATGAACAATCGCAGGATGTACCAGAACATCATGGCGATGCCGGCAAACAATTCGAGCGATGCTGCGACGTAGCGGTCTTCCGGGTAGTGATGCAACACGTTAGACGTGTCGTAAAGGATGGCCGCACCGGCCAGAGCGATCATGGCGGCGAAGAACACGGTGCCGAGTTCAAAGCCCATGAAGAAGCTGGCCAGAATCACGCCGATTGCGACGAACACACCCCACATCACGATGCCGCGCAGGAAGGAGAAGTCCTTGCGTGTGCCGAAGACGATCATGGTGAGGCCGAGGAAGCCGATGATCGTGGTGCCGGCGGCGTTGGCGATCACATTCGTGTTGTTTTTTAAAGCATAATCTTGTGCGAACCAAAGTAGTGGCACAAAGAAGAGCGATTCAAATACGACAAAGCCGATCAAGGCAGCGTACTGCAACGGCTTCGAGCGCACACGATGGGCAATATGCGATGCTGCGTAGGAGACGAGGATAAACGCGCCCAGAAACAGCAGCGCGCCCATGGACGATACCGACTGCAAAATGTTGCCGGCTAAATTCGTCTTGAAATAGACGACTTCCAGCCCCGTGAAGAGCATGATCGCCCCGAGCAGGTGGGCGTAGGTCTTGAAGATAAACCGACCGCGAACGTCTGCTCCGAGGTGCTCTACGGGTACCGCGCCCGTCATCTGCGTAAATCCGTCGTCTTGCATGGATTGTGGTTGCATACAACAAACTCCTTCTCTGAAGAATTGATATTTCATCGGCTCCGTGGGCCACTTCCACTTTGGGAATAGTGTACCCAGATTCCGATATCGTTGACCAGCGGGACTGGTGAAAATAGGGGCCGATTTTCTCGATCGTGGCTAAGATTCTCGCATGTCGCGTTGCAATTGGCGTTCGCCTGCGACCGACTTGGGTGCCGCCTTTTCTTTTATTTATCTCGGAGGCCGAAGATGCGTAAACACGCGACGCTTATCCAATATCTTAGCATTCCGCTTATCGCGGCGTTGCTTTCCTTAGCCACCTCAACGGCCAGTGCCGCCGACTGGTATCAGTGGGGCGGGCCCAACCGCGACTTTCAGGTGCAGGCCAGCGGCTTGGCGGATAAGTGGCCGGAGGATGGTCCGCCCAAAGTTTGGTCGCGACCCTTGGCGGGCGGATATTCGGGCGTGGCCGTCGTGGGCGACACGCTCTACACCATGACGCGTGAGGGTGAAAAGGACGTCATACTGGCGCTCGGCACCAAGGATGGCAAGACCAAGTGGGAATACAAGTACGACGCGCCGGTGGGTGAGCCTTACGTGCTGGAATTCGGCAAGGGGCCACATGCGACGCCGCTGGTTCTGGACGGTCGGGTCTATACCGTCGGGTTTACGACCAAGATGCATTGTTTGAATGCGGCGACGGGGAAAATGATCTGGTCGCACGATTTGATAAAGGACTTCGGCGGTAAGAAGCAGCAGTTCGGCTATGCCGCCAGCCCCTTGTTCTACGACGGCAAGATCCTGATGCTGGTCGGCGGGGATAAGCATGGTGTGATCGCGTTCGACCCGAAAACCGGCGCGACCGCATGGGCCGGGCCGGCGCTCGATATTAGCTACGCCTCGCCGAAGATCATAAACGTGGATGGCCAGGATCAGTTGATCGTAATGTCGTCAACCGAGGTGATGGGGCTGAATCCGAAGAACGGGGAGAAGTTCTGGGCCAGCCCATGTCAAAATCGTTACAAGAACAACGCGACCGACCCGATCTGGGGCAGCGATAACCTCCTGTGGGTTTCGACGCAGTTAGACGGCGGTACCCGGGCGTTGCGATTGAAGCAGAAAGACGGCAAGACCACAGTCGAGCAGGTGTGGTTCAACGACAAGGTAAAGGTGTTTCACTGGAACGCGCTGCGCATCGGCAATCATGTGTACGCCTCAATCGGTGGGCAGACGACGCGCTTCGCGGCCATCGATATGATAGATGGCGAGATCGAATGGCGCGAAGGCGGCTTTCATAAGGCACTGCCGATCTACGCTGACGGCAAGGTGATCATGGTCGATGAAGAGGGCCAACTGGCATTGGCCAAGGTCAGCCCCAGCGAATTTAAGCTGCTTTCGAAGGTGCAACTGACGGAAAAGGTCTCTTGGACGGCCCCCACGTTGGTGGACGGTGTTTTATACCTGCGCGATCAAAATCAACTGATGGCGTTGAATGTTAAGAAGGCGGGGTAGTTGACGGGGTCTTATTTGGAATTCCTGTTGAACCATTTGGTGACGAATGCGCGCTGCCGTTGAACGACGTTGAAAGTAGAGCATGCGTTAGCGATTCTCGTACCATTCCAATGGTGCCGGTAGCGGTGCGCAAGAAAATTCCAAATGAATGACGCGTCGATGGTTGGGTGTCGTCGCAGCCGACGACGCATGCGGCAACAGCGGCCGCATGGCGAGCACGTCGCCGACCGCGCAGGTGCATGTGTGTCCCGTTACGTGTTCGCGCAAGTTGGCGATTTCGTCGGCGGTTAAGATGCCTGCATCGTGCCCCGTGGGTAAGACGCGCAACGCGCCGTTGGTGGCGTCGCAATCGTCGAGGTGCACGCGTAACGCGACCATGCTGTTAAGTACCTCGCCTGACGGGCGCACATGCGGAACGCCCGCTTTTACCGACCATGGTCCGAACCCCGATACGTCGTGCTTCTCTTTGACGGCGATGGTGCAGTCCTGATGCCAGCGAATATTCCAGTTGGCGGCGGAGGACTTGTCGAACAAGAGGCTACGAACCACAAACGCCGGGCGACCGAGCAGGCCGGTAGCGAGGTCACGAAGTGGTGACAAGAACGCGCTGGATTGCAATTCCGGAACCGTGGCAAGCACGCCGCGCAAGGCATAGGTTTGATTTTTCCGCTGAATGCTGCGCGTGCCGATGTCGTTGGCATTGGTCGTCATGCTGCGATTGAGGGCCGCAATCATCGACGTGCAGTCATCGTTTGAAAAAACGGCAGGTATTCGAACAAAGCCGTTGGTCGTGAAGTCGTTTACGATGGTCGGCGACAAATCGGTTACGGTCGTCATGGTGATCGATCTTTCAGCAGGCTGGCCATAAACGTTGCCAGCGTTTCCGTTTGCTCCCGACGACTGTACGCCCGAAACCCCGCACCGAGTTCGAGGGC
This sequence comes from Phycisphaerae bacterium, assembly GCA_030432035.1. Classification (GTDB taxonomy): domain Bacteria; phylum Planctomycetota; class Phycisphaerae; order UBA1845; family UTPLA1; genus ECT2AJA-110-A. The sequence goes on along the minus strand of JAUIHO010000015.1, from coordinate 29,940 downwards.
GGCGGTCGGTCGTGCCTGTAGATAGGCCTGCAGGGCGTTGATCGCGTCGACTAATTGACTGGGGTCATTGAAATCAGCGAAAAACGAACGGTCGGGTACGAACTGGCGCAGCAGTTGACCGTCGTTGCTCTCCGGCGTCGTTTCGATGCACAGAATCGGGTGGCCCGTTTGCACGTACTCGAAGAGTTTGGCGTTGTGCCCCCAATGGCCAACGTAATCGCCGACGAGCAGGAGCAGGGCATTGGCATCGCGCATGGCGGTGCGGGCCGTGGCGCGATCGACGAGACCGGTGGTGGTGACGGTATTGCCGAGGTTCAAGGACGATAGGTAATCGCGCGACAGGTTGCCGACGAAATCGAATCGAATGTTATTCAATGCGTCGCTTGATGTTTCGCGCGTGCGCTGCAAGAGATTGAAGAAGCGATCCGGATGATTGCGCGCGATGACGGTGCCGACGTGTGCGATGGTAAGAGCCTTTGGTTCGCTCGTCGTCGAAGCGGTAGGCACGGTAGCATTCTCAGCGGAGGCGGCTTCAGCTTCGATTCTATTATCGATGTCGGCTGAGGCTTCGTCGCGTTCGTCGGCTTCGGGGAAGTAACCATTGGCGACAACGGCGACGCGCTGTTGATCCAGGCCATGCTCCGCGATCATTGCGCGGGCCATGTTTTCGGAAACGGTGGTGATTCCGCTCGCCGCGCGCACGCAATCGCGTTCGAGCGCTTCGTGTTTGGCGCGTTGCTTGGGACTCTCCGGCGCGTAGCCACCTTCGCCGAGCCAGCGGTCTCGGTAGTCGAGTACGAGCGGGATATTAAGGAGTTTGGCCGCTGCAACGCCCAACATTGCAACGCTCGCCGGGGGAAAGCTGGCCAGCACGATATCGGCGTCGATCTGTTCGCGCTTTTCGGCCAAGTGCGTTTCTGCTGCCTTACGCCATTTAACAAAACGATCGGGGAAAATGAATCGTCGCGCGAAGGACTTCCAAGCCGGTGGCGATATGCGCGGGTCGTAATCGGCGAACGCGGGGCCGTCTTTTTTGAGCGGGTCGGCCACGGGATAAATAGACACGCCATCCAGCACAGTCGGCGGGCCGTGTTCGGCGCATAACACGCTTACACGCCAGTCGAGTTCCGCCAAATATTGAGCGAACGCGACCATGCGCTCGGCGGCGGCACCCACGGCGGGCGGGAACCAGTAACTCACGATGAGAACGTGCGGTTGCGACACGCGGCACATTGAACCGTTTGTGATAAGGTGCGTCCAACGGTATGTTGCCGAAAATGACTTCCGGGCGGCGTTTGGTTCGATGGGCACACTAACCGGTCAACATATTGTGATTGTTCCAGCCTGGTGGCCCACGGCGGCGCAGCCGGGGGCCGGCAGCTTCTTTATGGACTTCGCGTCTGTGTTTGCCGGTGCCGGCGCTCAGGTCGGCGTGATCTTTCCCGAGTTGATTTCGCTAAGTCAGTTGCGTCAACCGGGCTCAAAACCGTTGCGACCCCAGATCTCGTTTGAATCGTGTGCGGATAATATTCCGGTGGTGCGCATTCGCGGAATGAGCGCGACGTTTGGGCGACCGCAGGCGTATATGAAGCGCTTTCGCGATTGGCTCGGGCTGGGCTTAGGCGCATACGCAGAGAAGTTTGGCTTGCCCGATGTGATACACGCCGGTTGTTTGCTGCCGAGCGGTTGGGCGGCGACGCATTTGGATCATCCGCTGGCGCGACGTGTGGTGGTGACCGAAGAGACGGGGCCATTTTCCGATGTAATGAAGCATCCGGCGCAAGTGGACATGGTGCATGCCGCCGCGGAACGCGCGGTTGAGTTGGTGGCCGTTAGCGATGTGTTGGCTGCCGACATGAAGCAACACGGCATCGCCCGCTCGATACGGATTTGCGGCAATCCCGTCTCGTCGATTTTTCTTGAGTCGAAGGTATCGGCGGAAACGAACAACCCGCGACCACGAGCGGTGTTTGTCGGTCGGCTTACGCGCTTAAAGGGTGTTGACGAGTTGGCGACCGTGATCGAGCGTTTGGATCGGGATGGTCATGCCGTTGATTGGGAATTGATCGGGCATGGTGAGCATGCGGCGGCGCGGAGCCTGGTGGGGCGGTTGCAACATGGAACGCTGACATTGCGCGGGCCGCAGGATCGCGCGGCGGTGCACCAAGCGCTGGGGAATGCCGATTTGTTTGTATTTCCGACGCACGTTGAGACATTCGGCATCGCCGTGGCCGAGGCATTATGCATGGGATTGCCCGTGGTCACGACGCGGGGCACCGGCTGTGCGGGCTTTATTAATGAGGCAAACGGGCTGTTGTGTGACCGAGGCGATGCGGATTCGTTGTATAATGCGACGACTGCGATGTTGGGTCGGTTGCATGCCTACGATCGACGAAAGATTGCCGCCGCCGCGCGGGCGTCTTTCGGTCCGGATGCGATTGCCGAATGTTATGCAGACATTTTTCGGCAGGCGCGGGACGGTTCGTGACGCATCGGTTCTGCAGCGCCGTCGCATGCAAACTTAATGGGCCAAACAACTTTCTTGAATTGAGATAACCAACAAATGTGTGGCATCGCCGGATTCTTATTGGATGAAATCAACCCCGCAGCGCCGGATTGGCTGACGGCGATGACGCAGGCGCTGTTTCATCGCGGGCCCGATGACGGCGGCGGCGTGATCTTTGGAATGAACGCCAAACCCACAGTCGCACGGCGCTTTCCCAAACGCGACGATCGACCGAACTGGAGTTACATACCGGCGAAAATCGGCATGGGCGCGCGACGCTTATCGATTGTGGATCGCAGTGATGCCGGCGCGCAACCGATGAGCAGCCCGGATGGGCGCGTGTGGCTGGTGTATAACGGCGAGATTTATAACCACACGGCGTTACGCGACGAATTGCGCGAGATCGGCTCAAACTTCGACGGTCATAGCGATACGGAAGTGTTGTTGAACGGTTATCGAGCGTGGGGGGCGGAGGTTTTCGCGCGCTTGGATGGCATGTTTGCGTGTGCAATCGTCGATTGGGCCGCGGGCAAGATGTATCTGGCACGCGATTACTTCGGCATCAAGCCGTTGTATCTCGGGCGGTTCGACGACGGCATGGGCTTCGCTTCGGAGATCAAAGCACTGTTGATGCTGCCGGGACAACCGGCGGGCATCAATGAGACTGTCTTGCGCGATTTTCTTTGCGACGGCCGGATCGATGCATCCGACGAGACGATGTTTACTGACATCTGGTCGATGCCCGCGGGTAGCTTTCTTGAAATCGATCTGCGCGGGAAGGGCACGATGCATGCGGGCGCAACGCTGCATTATTTTGAATGGAATTATGTAGCGAACGATGGCGACAAGGGCGAACACGCGCTGCGCGAAACGTTAAAGGGTGCGGTTCGATCGCATTTGCAAGGCGACGTATCGATCGGCAGTTGTCTGTCGGGCGGGGTCGATAGCTCGTCTATCATGTCGCTGGCGCATGCGTTAAAGCAAGCGGGCGAGTTCGATCAACTGTCGCAGCACACGTTCACTGCCGTGCTGCCGGGCGATGCGCTGGACGAGTCGCAACACGCGCAAACGGTGATCGATGCGTGCGGTGGGTTGGAATCGCATCGCGTTGAACCCACGCCCGAGCGGTTTGTTGCATGCGTGGATGATTTGCTATGGTATCAGGAACAACCCTTCGGCTCGCCGTCGATTTACATGCAATGGGAAGTGATGCGGCTGGCCCGCGCGTGCGGCGTGACGGTTTTACTCGACGGGCAGGGTGGCGATGAGCTGTTTTGCGGTTACGAAGGTTACATCCCGATGTATCTCGCGGATCTGCTGCGACGTGGGAAGATTCGTAGATTTAGGCGCGAATATAAATACGCACGGCAAGGGTACTATCGAAACAAGAAGTTACTCAAGCACGTCATGGCAGCGCTGTTGCCAGCGGCAACGCGGGAAAAGTGGCGGCGTGCGGATTGGCTGACGAAGCGACCTTGGCTCGATCCGGAGTTGTTTATCGCGGATGCGGCACCAACGATGTGGGAGCGGCTCGGCATCCAGCAGGCAAACGAGCGATCAAAACCGGCGTCTGCGTTTTCCGGACGTTGGTGGTCGATGATACGGCGCGACTCGTTGCCACAGTTGTTGCGTTTTGAAGATCGCAACTCGATGGCCCATTCGATCGAATCGCGCGTGCCGTTTCTGACACGGGCGATGTTGATGGCCTCCGTCGGCGAGTCGGTCGGGGATCACGCGCAAGGCGCTTCGGTCGATGCTTTGGCACTGTCGGCCGACGAGAAAATCGTCGATGGTCAACTGAAGGTGAGTTTGCGTGAAGCGATGCGTGGCGTGGTGCCGGATCGCGTGTTGGATCGCAAGGACAAGATCGGCTTTAGCGCGCCGACGGGCACGTGGATGCGCGGCGGGCTGGAGCCGTGGTGGAAAGAACTGGTCACGTCGCAGAGCTTTCTGGATCGCGGCTGCTTTCTGCCCAAGGGTGTGGTGAAGCTGATCGAACGGACCGCAGCGGGCGACGACGTGGCGGCACTGCACTTGTGGCGGGTGGCCATCGTCGAACAATGGGCGCGGCGATTCTTGGATGGGTAGTATCCCGTTCTCTTATTTAGCTGAGTCGTTTTCGTCCGTCGTTTTTCCGGTAATCGTTTTAACGATATCTCATGTCTCGGTTGTGTTTCAGTGTGGCGGCACGCTGAGATCGATGTGCTACAATCGATTTTTGCTCGGTTCACGATAGATCACTTCACGAATGAATGCGACCTTGGATGATATGTATGCATCCACCGGCTATCAGCCGGTGCCGCAGCGCAACCGCCGCTCCCAATCGTGAACAAGGTTTGGAAATCATGAGAAAAGAATATTCATGGGATGGCACGTTAAAGCTTAATCGATCAACACAACGCCTAGCCTGCAACCGGAGTATCCGCGACCGATGAATAAAACAGCAATCGCAAAATGGGACGATCTCAAACCGCTAAAGCCTGCGTACGCGCTGGTCGCCAATGTCGACCTCGTCGTGACCCGGCTGGGCGATGACGAAGCGAAAGGCGTCTCGGTGTTGTACGGTCGCTGCTTGCATCGCGGGGCATTGATGGCGGATGGGCACGTCGATGGGCATAACCTGATTTGCGGCGTGCACGGTTGGGATTATCGCATCGATACCGGCATCAGCGAATACAATAACGAAGAGAAGCTGCATAAATTCAACGCGTGGATCGACGATGCCGACGGCGTGCGCAGCGTGTTGGTCGATGAAGATGAAGTGGCGGAGTGGGAACGCGACAACCCGCAACCCTACAACCGTGACGAGTATCTCGGCGCGTACCAAGATGTCCACGGTGCCGACGAAGAGCCGCACGTCAAGTTGATTCAGTCGCTCGCGAAAGATGGGCTTAAGACGTACGGCCATCATGGACCTTCGGCGGCGATGGGCGTAGCGCGACAGGACTTGCCGAGCTGGGATGACCTGCAATTTGTGACGGCGCAGATGGCGACGAAACCCTTACTCGACGATCACGATGTTGAAACGAGCGTGGTGATCGGGCCGCGCGCTGCGAAGCCGCTCAAATTAGACATTCCACTATTTGTAAGCGACATGAGTTTCGGGGCGCTCTCGCGGGAAGCCAAGGTTGCGCTAGCAATGGGGGCGGACCTTGCGGGCACGGGCATCTGTTCGGGTGAGGGCGGTATGTTGCCGGACGAGCAAGCGGCCAACTCGCGTTACTTTTATGAGCTGGCGAGCGCGAAGTTCGGGTATTCGATGGATAAAGTCGCGCGCTGTCAGGCGTTTCACTTCAAAGGTGGGCAAGGGGCCAAGACGGGTACGGGCGGACATTTGCCGGGTAACAAAGTCAATGAGGCCATTGCCGAGGTGCGCGGGTTGAAACCGGGGGAGCCGGCCATTAGCCCTGCAACGTTTCCTGACTTGCACACGGCGGAAGATTTCAAGGCGGTTGCCGACGATGTGCGCGAAGCGACGGGTGGCATACCGATCGGCTTCAAGCTGTCGGCGCAGCATATCGAAGACGATATCGATTTCGCCTTGGCAGCCAGTGCCGACTACATCATCCTCGATGGTCGCGGCGGCGGTACCGGTGCCGCGCCATTGTTGTTCCGCGACAACATTTCAGTACCGACGATTCCTGCGTTGGCACGAGCGCGCAAACATCTCGATAAGGTATCGCCCGACACGACGTTGGTAATCACGGGTGGATTGCGCACGCCGGCGGATTTCGCAAAGGCATTGGCGCTCGGAGCCGATGCGATCGCGTTGAGCAACGCGGCCATTCAGGCGATCGGTTGTCTCGGCATGCGCGCGTGCAACAGCAACAACTGCCCGGTGGGCATCGCCACGCAACGCCAAGATTTGCGGGCTCGATTGATCGTTGAAGAGTCGGCCGAGCGTCTGAAGAATTTCTTCCAAGCGTCGGTCGAACTGATGTGCGTGCTCGCTCGCGCTTGCGGTCACGACCATTTGTCTAAATTCGAACAGCGCGATCTGGTCGCGTGGAAGAAGCACATGGCCGAGTTGTCCGGCGTGCGGTTTGTTGGGGTGTAAACCCACATTGCCGCGACCCCAGGTCAGAGCCGCGGCGGTTAGGAAGCGGTCACGCTTATAACGTCGCGTTTAACCTCGGCATATCAAGCAAGCGTAATATTTGTAAGTTTCCGTGTCACACTCGCAAACGTAGGGTGCATCCCTCGATGCATCAACGCTTACACCTTCGCCGCAATTCGCTCCGCCAACGCCGAAATCGTCAACAACGGATTCGCTCCCAATGCCGTTGGAATGATGGAGCCATCGGCAACGAATAAACCGTCGATCACGTTGCCGTCATTATCAAACGCTTGGCCATCCGCATTGCACGCGCCCGTTTCGATGCTATCGCCCAACGGGCAGCCGCCGAGAGGGTGGGCCGTGACGAGCGAGCGTCGATCCGATAGCTGCCATAGCGGGTTCGATTGATACGTCGCGCCGATATGGGCGGCGTATTCGCGCAGTTCGGCGTTGATGATCTCGACCGACGGCACTTGGTTGTTCTCTGCGGGCCAACTGACCGTCGCGGCGTCGTCGTCGCCCAAGATAACGCGACCGCTGATCGTGTCGCGCCCCATCACGATCAATGCGAGCGAGTGCGCCAGCGCATGAGCGCGATCGAACGGCCTGCTCGGACGCCCCAATAGCGCGCGGCCCAACTCAGCGGTTTCATCACCGCTGTCGGTATCGTCGCCGCCGAAGAGTGGCATGATTTGCATCAACGAGGCGAGCATCGCAGACGGAAACGCAAGGTCTTCCACTAAGAATCTTTGATTGGCCGCGCCGGTCGGATCGTAACGCACGGCCCCGATGACAGCGGGGCCGGGTGCGTGTTGCCGCAGCGGGTGTTGGGGGCGGTTGCCAAAGCCGATCGTGTCTTGCGGCGTGTCACCGTTGTAGGCAATCGCGATGAAATCGCCATTGCCATTAAAGCCATCGCCGAGGCGCGGCGAAAGCGACAGGCCGCGTTCGCGCGAACGCAACAGAATGCCGGTACTGCCCAACGATCCGGCGGCCAGCACCGTTGTCGCGGCTTCCATCGTTACGGGTTCAGTCAACCCCAACGGTAGATGCCGCACGCCGACAGCACGCCAACCGAGGCTGCCGCCGCGCTCGATGTATTGAATTTCTATATTTGTAAATATGTCGGCACCGTTGTTACGGGCGAGTGGTAAGTAGTTCATCGCCACGGTGTTTTTCGCGCCGACGTTACAGCCCGTCATGCAATCGCCACAGTCGATGCAGGTGTTTTGCATCACGCCTTGCGCGTTCGCGCCGCTGTTACCGAAGTTGACGGCAATGGGCACGGGCGCGGCGGTGGTGCCAGCGGCGCGAGCGCGCTGTTGTAAGGTTTGATACTTGGTGAACTGACGGGCACGCGGGTGCGGATTCACACCGAGCATCGCGCGGGCGGCGTCGTAATGGGGGGCCAACGATTCAAGCGACAATGCAGCGGGCCAGCGGGCGTCGTCAAACACATCCGCATCGGGCGCGATGGCGACGTTGCCGTTGATCAGCGATGTGCCGCCGAGGCCGCAGCCTTGCAGCACGGCCAAGTCGCGACTGCCGCGCAGTTCGAACAGGCCGGTCGGGTTGACGCCGGGCAAACGCAGGGCGCTGGCTGCCGCGTTCGGCGTGTCGGGAAAGCTGCCCACGGGCCAGGCGCGACCGCGCTCCAGCACGGCGACAGTCCTACCGGGTTGAGCGCTGACGCGAGCCGCCGTGATGGCGCCGCCATAGCCCGAACCAATGACGAGCACGTCGTACCTCTCGCACCGCTGCGACCAGGCTGTTTCGAGCGACGCCTGACCGAGCAGAGGCAGGGCGACGTCACACCCAATGGGGCTGCCGATGGCTGCGGCACCCACGCCTGCGAGGGCGGTGCGGCAGAAGTCGCGGCGGTTGGGTTGGCGGGGTGTACGCTTGGGCAAGTGGGGGCCGATCGGTGGGTTTCAGGATTTTTTTTGTGCCGTGTCGAGCCACCGATTACATCGGCAAAACGCCGCTGGCAGGCTCGCAAACGCGATTCGGTTGTGAAAAATGTAATAGATGGAGGGGCTGCCGCAAAATTTTTTCATTTTTGAGTGACCGTAGGGTCGAATCGTGCGTCATACAGAGTGAGCCTTTGGGTGGGCTTTCTTCATCTCTCCTCCTTGGCAGGCCATCCCGACAGGACCCGAGTAACGACGGGCCCCGCCGGATGGCCTTATGTTTTTTATTCCGTGCCCGCTGAAACTTGCGCCGGCTCGCCGAATGCCAAGGCGCTGGGCTCCAGATATTTCATGGCGATGTCCACGCCCATATGAAAAAAAGCGCGTAGGAAATAGAAGTAAATGGCCGATTGTGTGACCGTCCAGCCGATGGCGGCCCACAACCATGCCTTCGTCGAGTCGCCCATGACGACAAAACTGGTCGCACCCACGGCGATAACGCCGAGCGCGATTAGCAAGAAGACAATAAGCAGGTGGGTGACGATCTCGAAGTGATACAAAGAACGATACCGCGCTTCGAGCCAAAGCTTGCTGCGTTGCTTTCGTTTTTCGCGTTCGCGCGTAAACGTTTGAGTCCTGTCGTTGCGGTCGAGATTCGATTGATTATTTGAATCGTTCATGATGTAGGTCAACCTTCCGTTAGCGATGTTGTTAATACTCTCGCGCTGGTGTGGCGATTTTGATTTTGCGGCGGTGATAATAAGGAAAAAGGCGCTGCGACCGGAGTAGCAGCGCCCTTGTTCACGTTGTTTTATTTAACGCGTTGTCTAAAGGACGCGTCGCGAGCCGTAAGTCTATTGCTATGCGGTTACTTGATGACCGACTGGTTATTCGTCGTCGATGTCGACGTCCACCGGCTCGGTCTTTTCGTCAAACTCGGCTTTGGCGTCTTTGACGGCTTGCTTGAGTTCTTCCACGGCTTTCTTCGTGCCGTCCTTGAATTCTTCCCAGGCTTCGGGGGCCTTTTCGCTGAGTTCGGCCATTTTTTGCTGAGCGGCGAGCTTTTTCTTTTTCAGTACTTCGATCTTTTCTTTGAGGGAGGCCTTCACATCGGCAGAGGCAGCCGCCGCGCGGGCTTCGAAGTTTTCGATGCGCGCTTCGATCTCGACGATGTCGTCGTGATGCTCGTTTAGGAATTCGTCTTTCTTGCGCTTTAACGTCGCAATGGCTTCCTTACCGGCCTCTTTGCCCGCTTCAACGAGATCGCCGGCTTCCTTCTTGATTTTGTCGATCGAGTTGCCGTCACCATCGGCTTTCTCGCTGCCGGTTTCCTTGCAGCCGGTGGAGAGGGTGAGGAGTAAGATTAACGTCAGTGTGTTGAATTTTTTCATGGTGTTGTCTCCTATTGCGACGCACGCGCGTCACGAGGTACGGATTTTTTATCCCCAGTGTTTCGGAAAGAGAATGCCTCAGCTAAATATTAGGCCAAAACCGGAGAATATTCACTTTGCCCCACAGTAGCGAGCGGGAGGCGAATTCTCAAATTACTATAGCGGGCGAGTTTAGATAGGCCTGTTTCAGGCTACTAGGCAAGGAATTGAAGTTGCTGAGTCGAAAAAAAGTCTATTTATACGGTAGGGCCGGACGACGATTGGCGAAATGCCGCACGTTTCACTGGCGCACTATGTCTTATTGAGTTTTACGTCTCATTCGTTACGTATGGTGCGGCTAGTTGGGACGGAGCTGGGGTCACATGGGGCTTCTCCGTCGTCGAGTGGAGCGCGATTCCGCTTTTCTGTAATACAGTGTTTATGTATCTATGCGGTCGCAGTTTGCGACAGGGTGAACCTCGGCGAAAAATATACCTTTGGTTCGGCATATTCGGATTCTTGGGGGCAGCTATCTTAAGCGGCATGGCTGAGGCATTTAGTTTTTACGATTCATATGAATTGTATTCATCTTTTGGGTACGGCGTCGCAGTCGGGTCAGCAATAATCGACGTAACTTTGATGGGGTTGTTGTTGGCCAGCCCTTATCTAAACGTACTGTTTCTATTGCTAGTGCTTTTAATGGCTGCTCGATCAAAAAGTAAGCACTCGCGATCCAATCGCTCGCTCTGGGTCACATGTGCCGTTGTATATTGCATTGCACACATCCCGCCCACTTTCCTGTCATACCACTTCATTCGCAGCGCTTTCGAAGGCGGAGGACTTTTTGGGGCTCCAGCGGTGCCGAGGTTCGTTTCAGCCATCGGTTATGCACTTTTGCTGTTGGGTTTAGTCATGTTACTTTATCGCAAGCGGTCATCAGCGAGTTGCTTGGCATGGGTAGTCGTCGCCATTCAATGTTCGGCCCTTTGGTTCAATTGGTATTCGATGTGGTCACTCGTACAATCCTCGATCGTAATGTTGGAGCATTCGGTTCCGCTTACAACGCAAGTCAACATGCCGTTCTTCATTACCAAACATGATTTCTATTGGCTCGGCGTTGCGTCGGTGCGATTTGTCCTTCCGTGGCTCTTAATTGCTTGGTATTCGCGGCGCGTCCCGATGCTACGACCAAGCGAGGATGATGTGCCGTTCCCACAACAATTTTGTGGAGTCTGCCATTACAATCTCCATGGGATAAAAAAAGATCGCTGCCCAGAATGTGGCAGCGATCTTGATATGCAATCGCAAGCTGAATCGACGGGGTAACCCGATCACCCCATATGCTTCACCACCGCATCGCCAAACTCGCTGCATTTCAGCAGCGTCGCGCCGTCCATCAGTCGCTCGAAGTCGTACGTGACCGTCTTGGCGCTGATGGCGCCGTTCATGCCTTTGATGATCAGGTCGGCGGCTTCGGTCCATTTCATGTAGCGTAGCATCATCTCGCCGGAGAGAATCAGCGAGCCGGGGTTGACCTTGTCTTGGTTGGCATACTTGGGGGCGGTGCCGTGGGTGGCTTCGAAGATCGCGTGGCCGGTGATGTAGTTGATGTTGCCGCCGGGGGCGATGCCGATGCCGCCGACACAGGCCGCTAGGGCATCGCTGACATAGTCGCCATTGAGGTTCATCGTGGCGATGACATCGTAGTCGGCCGGTCGCGTGAGGATTTGTTGCAAGAACGCGTCGGCGATGACGTCTTTGATGATGATGTCTTCGGCAAGCGGCTGACCGCCGTTGAGCGCTTTGACCAGCGGATGTTCGCTACCCTTCTTGATCACGTGCCACGGTCCGCCGTCGAGTTCTTCGGCACCGTAGAAGTCGGCGGCGACTTTGTAACCCCAATCACGGAAGGCGCCTTCCGTGAACTTCATGATGTTGCCCTTGTGTACGAGCGTCACGCTCTTGCGCTTGTTTTGAATCGCGTAGGCAATGGCGCTATGGGCGAGGCGCTCGGTGCCGAGATAGCTGACGGGCTTAATGCCGAGGCCGACTTCAACCGGTACAGTGCGCGGCGGCAGGCCGATGCCTTCGAGTTGCGACTGCCATTCGGCGTTGCGAGCGGATGAACCGAAGCGAATCTTGGCGAAGTCTGCGGCGAATTCTTTTTCCATGAAGCTCAGCATCTTGGCGGCTTCGGGCGTGCCGGCTTTGTATTCGATGCCAGCGTAAATGTCTTCGCTGTTTTCGCGGAAGATGACCATGTCGGTCTTGTGCGGCTCGCGCACGGGGCTGGGCACGCCGTCGAAGTATTGCACTGGGCGCAGACAAACGTATAAATCCAATTTTTGTCGCAAGGCGACGTTCAGGCTGCGGATGCCGCCGCCGACGGGCGTGGTGAGCGGGCCTTTGATGCCGACCAAGTGATCGCGGAAGGCATCGAGTGTGGCTTCGGGCAGCCAGTCTTTGTTTTTGTTGAACGATTCTTCACCGGCGAGCACCTTCATCCATTCGATCTTCTTCGAGCCGCCGTAGGCTTTTTCGACGGCCGCATCGAGCACGCGCACCGTCGCGGCCCAAATATCGGGGCCGGTGCCGTCGCCTTCGATGAAGGGGATGATGGGGTTGTTGGGTACGTTTAGCTTTCCGCTATCGATCGTGATTTTGTCGCCGGGCATCGGGTCGTTCTCCCAGTTGGAAATTCAAAGGTGCTAATCTTGCCGTCAAGTTGTTCCGGCCATGATACCGATTTCGGGGTCGCTCACAATGTAGCGATGGCGTGGCAGGCGGGCGGCTGGCAACGGCGTAAGACGGAAGGCAGATAGGGCAGATGCGTCGTGCGAATGCGTCTAATACCGCAGGAAAAATTCCCACACGAAGTGCCCGAGTGACGCCACACCGACGGCGGTGATGCAAATCCACGGGACCAGCGCGACGGAGAAATCCATGCCGGTTTCGCGGGCGTAGCGAATGCCGGGAATGGCGGCACCGACTGTGAGCAGGTAGAGCACCGTCGTGAGGAAGCCCGGCAGGCCGATGGCCGGGGCGAGAATGGCCAGCGACAGGGCGACGGCACCCACGATAAAGCAGATGTCGCGGCGCTGGTTAATGGGCATGTCGTCGAGAAAAGACATCGTCGGTTCCTGTGTGGCACGTGCACGACGGCACGCACCGACTTATCAATTGTATGCTACGAAGAACCGATTGATTCGGCCAGTGACGGCCTACTGGACGACTTAACGTTGGCGGCGCATCGAGATGCCGGCTGCCATGACCAGCATCATCGCCGTCGCGGGCTCCGGGATCGGCGGGTCGAACGAAACGATCAGCGCGCCGTCATCATCGATATAGGCGATTGCCGGGTAGGTCGAACCGAAGTCGTCATATGCGAGGCTGGGGCGCGCTTCGCCGTTCGACGTGTCGATCATGATCGAATCGTCAACGAGGCTTGTCGCCCAACTCGTTCCGCCCGTGTTGTACGCAAACAACAGTTGATCGTTGCCGCCGCTGATGCTTTCTTCGAGTGCGATCGACGGCCGACCATCGCCGGGGTCGAATTCCAAATCGATGTCGCCGAACTCGCGATCGTTTCCGCTGAGGATGTCGGTCATCACAGGGGCCGGGCCGCTGAAGTCTTGGTAGACCAGGCTGGCCAAGCCATTGTCGTCCACTTTGCTATACGCAACGGCCAAGCTGCCGTCTTGCGGGTTGACTGCAATCGACGCGCCGCCGAACGCGTCACCGCTATCGAGCATGGCGGTCGCCCACGCGCCGCCGAAGCTGGGTTCCGATGCGACAAACACTGCTTCGGAGAAATCGAGCAGACGCGCCGTAACGATTGCGTGTCGTCGCCCGGCATGATCGATGGTGATATCGAGATCCTGAATCTTATCGACGTTCGCCAGGTCAAAGAGAAGATTGCTGGTAATGGTTTGCGTGGAGGTATTGATGCCGTAAACCGAGCGCTCGTTGGCACCGGCGTAGGCACCTTGCAGTTGACCGGCCAAGTCGTGATTGAAAACCAGTAACCCTTCATCGCCCATCGCGTTGGATGAGATCAGTTGCGTGGTCGCGCCGTGATTGATATCGATGTTGAAATTACCGCTAAGGCTTAACCAACCGACAGATGGGCGTTCGGCTCGATCGAAGGAAACGCTCGTGGCGGTGCCGATGGCGCTGCCTGTGGAAACCGTGCGATGGCTCCATAAGCCCAGCGGTGATTGTTCTGAATAATGCACGGTGTTGTTTTGACTGAGCGAATCGATGCGCGACCATGACACGGCTGCGCCACCATAGTGATCGAAAGCGAGTGTTGGCGTAGAGATGGTCCGCATCGGCAAGGCGTTGGTTACGACTGACGGAAACCAAACAGGCGTACCGTCGATAGCGCGGACCGACGATGTGATGAAACCGATTGCGAGCATGGCTATTACCACGAAGCGCTTCATTGCTTTCCCCCGTTGTGGCTAAGTTTATGCTGCTCAGAAGGTAGCGAGGATACGTTCGTGCGGTTTTCAGGTCAACGAAACGTGCGGGTCACGGCGTGAGAAAATGGGCGACGTTTTAGAATGGGCGTGAACGGAGCGGTATGGGCTCGTATTGTTTACCTGCGGATGTGTTCGATATGGCGGCCGCAGTGGCCCAATCAAAAGGAGACGGTCATGTTTCGATGGAGTTGTTTAGGGCTGGCGGCATTGGTGTCAGGTGCGATGCTGTGGATGGTCAATGACGTGCGGCTGGAAATGAAGCAGGCGGCGCAGACGGCGAACGAGAACCTGCCGCTCATCCTCGAGCGCACCAAGCGCAGCAGCGAAACGCTGATGGTGCTATCCGACGATATCCGCCAATTGCGAAATTTGTCGGGCGCGGCTGATGTGGCACGCGATAAACAGATGACGGTCTTCGCCGATCAGGTGCTGGATGCGATTCGCGATTCGGATGCACAGATCGGGCTAATGCCGAAGCTGATCGGATCGAAGTTGAAGGAATTGCAACCTGCCGAGGAATGGGTGGCCGGTGCCCGTAAGGAAGCGCTATGGTTGTTGGTTCGTACGAAGACAAAAAGCGACATGCTCGAAAAGCTGTGCAAAAACATCTACGGTTCGGACTGGTACATTCAAATGGAAGGCGCCGAGCCCGAGAAACTGCGAGACTGGATCAACCGAACGCTGCAGCTTGAACCAGCAGCGAGTGAAGATTGATCACAAAGAAATGAAAAAGCCCGCGTCAAAACGACGCGGGCCTTTTTTTGTTTTACGGGTCTTTGTTCGACTTAGCGACGGCGGCGAATCAACGCGATGGCACCGGTGCACAGCAGCAAGGCCGATGCCGGTTCGGGGACGAACATGATGTTGTCCACGGCTTGCGAGCCATCGAATTCAAATTCGAGCTGCACGACGCTAGCGATATCGAACGCGCTGATATCCGTCGGCGGTGCGACGCTGCTGCCACCTTCGCCAAGTTGCGGCATCATCGAATTCAACAGCAGCGTGCCGTAACCGAGGGCACCCATCGGCGTGCTACCTTCGCTAATGTCGTACGTCCAATGCATCGGCGCGTA
Source organism: Phycisphaerae bacterium (assembly GCA_030432035.1). Classification (GTDB taxonomy): domain Bacteria; phylum Planctomycetota; class Phycisphaerae; order UBA1845; family UTPLA1; genus ECT2AJA-110-A. The sequence continues at coordinate 14,540 of JAUIHO010000015.1, read as the reverse complement.
GTACTCACGCGTGCTGCCGTTCTTATCCGTCATCGTGACGGTAACCGGCCCGTTGCCGTTAACGTCGATGATATCGACGGAAATGAGTTCGACCGGGTCGAGGAAGTCGAATACCAAGAAATTATTCTGGCTTGCGTCATCGTTGGGGGTGTCGAAGAACAATCCATCGGAGGTGAACTCGTCATTGCCGGCGTTGCTCTGCAAAATCATCGCGTTACCGAGACCGACCCACAAATCCGGGTCGGCACTGTTGACGCCGGGTGTGGTATCGAAGATCGCGGGGCCAGCATTCGGGCCGGAACTCGACACGGTAAAGACGTTGCCGAACTCGGTGTCGATGATTTGACCGTTACCGAGCGGCGTGACGAAATCGTCTTCCGTGGTGAAGTCGATATTCGCAGCGCTGACGCTAGATGCGACAGCTAGAGCGAGTGCGTAACAACAACTTTTGAATAAGCGATTCACAGAATTTCCCCCCAAGGATATCTGTAGGTGCAAAGTGTATGTTTGAAGGATTCCCCCCTTCAGACGACAAGGATTATCGGGAATTGGAAGGGAGATTGCAACGGTTAGACTTGGTGGTTTTGCCTGATTTGCCAAAGTTTGACGCGCGCTACACTCAACCGGATGGTCGGAATATTCGGATCGTTCGGTTTGTATCGAATGGGTTGGTGTTATCGGGCGATGCGTAGATTCGATCACTCGTCACTGCAGCGGTGCTCGATGCGTTACAGCGGCGGCAGATTTACCAGTCGAACCGATCGAATCGCATCTGTTCCGCGCAATTGCGTCAGCGTTTCATCCGACATCTCGCCGTCGATCTTGCAGACCATTAGTGCCGTTTGCTCGCGCCGCGAAAGGAACATATCTGCGATGTTCACGCCTTGGTTTGCGAGCGTCGTGCCGACCAAGCCAATCACACCCGGGCGGTCATCGTTAAAGATCATGACGAGGTGACCATCGGGCGTCATTTCCATGCGATAGCCATCGATGCCAAGCACGCGCAGGCGCTGACCAGAGAAGGCTGCACCTTCGATTTCGTGCGACTCGTTACCGCGTTCAAAGCGGACGCGCACGACATCGGGATAGTCTTCGCGCGCGGCGTTGGTCGTCGTGCGCAAATCAATACCGCGCTGTTCGGCGTAGGCACCTGCGTTAACGAGATTGATACGCTGATCGACGTGCGGGTTGAGCATGCCTACGAGCGCTTGCAATGCCAGCGTTCGGCTGAGGTTGTGCAAGGGTTCGGCACCGACCGTGGTGACGTCCACGCGGTCGATACCATCGGCACACCACACGGAGAGCATAGCCGCCATGCGCGCCGTCAGGTCGAGCCATGCGCGATCGCGATCCGATAGATCGCGCGGCATGCCGGAGACGTTGACGGCGTTTCGAATCGTGCCTGCTTGCAGATAGTCGAGCATGGCCGCCACTGCGTCGGTGCTGACGGCGGTTTGTGCTTGCCGCGTGGATGCGCCCAAGTGCGGCGATAAGACGGCTTTGTCGCAATTAAGCAGCGGGCTGCCTGCGGGCGGTTCATTATCAAACACGTCGAGCGCAGCGCCGGCGAGCTTGCCGCTATTCAGCGCGTCGGCCAATGCCGCTTCATTCACGAGACCGCCGCGGGCGCAGTTAACAACCATGGCGCTGTCGCGCATGAGGGCGATCGTGTCTTTATTGATCAAATGCTTTGTGTCGTCGGTCATGGCAGCGTGTAGCGTTAACACGTCCACCTCGGGTAGCAGCGCTTTGATATCGCGAATGACCGTCACGCGACCGTCCATGGCCGTGTCGGAACGCAAGAACGGGTCGAACGCGAGCACGCGCATGCCGAATGCCAATGCTCGTTCGGCAACGGCGCGACCGACGCGACCAAAGCCAACGATGCCGAGCGTCTTACCCGCCAACTGTTCGCCGACAAAGGCTTTGCGGTTCCATTCTCCGCCGCGCACATGCGCGTCGGCAGCGGCGATGCGCCGATGCAACGCGAGCATCATGGCCATCGTGTGTTCGGCGGTTGAAAGCGTATTGGCGTCGGGCGTGTTCATCACCAACACGCCGGCGGCAGTGGCAGCATCGAGATCGACGTTATCGACCCCCACGCCCGCGCGGGCGATCGCGCGTAGCTTGCCGGGGTTGGCGAGCACCTCGGCAGTTACTTTCACGCCCGAGCGGATGATCATGCCGTCGTAATCACCGACGGCAGCGGCGAGTTCTTCCGGTGAAAGGCCGGTGCGCACGTCGAAGCCGATCCCCTCGGCGGCTTCGAGCGTGGCCAGACCTTCGTCGGCCAGTGGGTCCGTAATGAGTATGCGGGTCATGCTGGTTTGGAGGGCGTTTGCGTTTGGCGTTTCGAGTTCTGACGATGGCGACATTTGAATCGAAACCTTACCGCGCGGCGATTGAGCGAGCCAGTGTGCCCGGCTCTTCCACCCTTGTCATCAGACCGCTTTGAGCTGTACTTGAATAATCTCTTCGCGGCGTTCGGCGATGGCATCGATCAACGCCTGATTGGGTTTCTTATCGAGCCGCATCACGGCGACGGCGGCTTTGGACCCTTGATAGATCGTATTGGACATCTCCTGCACGCTGATCTGCGCTTCGCGAAGCTGCGTTAAGACGCCCGCTAAAACACCGACCTTATCGTAGTGTCGCACGACCAATTGGCACTCCGCCGGCGAGGCGGTTTCGATGTTGACGCAGTTCAACACTTCGCCGGTTTTGGCATAGGTCGATACGACGCGCACCGCTTCGGCAGCGATGGCTTCCTGCGCCTGATCGGTCGAGGCTCCGATATGGTGGGTGCCGTAAATCACGCCGCCGGCGCTCAGGATGTCGGGCGTGAAGTCGGCCTCACCCGACGACGGCTCACTTGGATATACGTCGAGCCCGACGCGCAGGTTCTTCTTCTCGATTGCGGTCGCCAAAGCAGCGTAATCGACGACGTCGGCGCGGGCGGTGTTGATCAGATAAGTACCCGGATTCATGGCGTCGAGCACGGCGGCGTCGATCATGTTCTTGGTTTCCGGCGCGGCGGCGACGTGTAAGGAGAGGATGTCGACCTGCTTGGCGACGTCGATCGGGTTGGCGGCGTAGATCACGCCGAGTTCCTTAGCTCGCTCGGGTGTAAGCGATCGACTCCATGCGACGACGGTCATCTCAAACGCTTGCGCGCGTTTGATCACGGCGCGACCGATCTCGCCGGTGCCGAGCACGCCGAGCGTCTTGCCCTTAATGCCGGGCGACTTTGAATATTCCTTCTTGGCCCACTTGCCGGCGCGCAAGTCGGCGACGTTGTCGGCGATACGGCGATCCAACGAAAGGATCAATCCCATCGTGAGTTCGGCAACGGCGAGGGCGTTCTTGCCCGGACAATTGGCTACGGCGATGCCGCGCGCCGAGGCGGCGGCGACGTCGATTGTGTTGTAACCCGCGCCCGCGCGCAGGATGAGCGCGAGCGAATCGGCAGCGGCCACCATCTCGGCAGTGACCTTGGTGCTGCGAACCACGAGCACGGCGGGTTGATGATCTTTCAGTGCGGCAGTCAACGCGTCGTCGGCGAGCGTCGGCTCGAAAACGACGTCGCAACCGGCGGCTTTGAGTCCTTGCTGGCCCGATTCTTCAAACTTGTCGGCAATGAGCACTTTCATGGGATACCTCAATATTTGGCAAAACCGTCGCGGTTGACGGTTGGCGTGTCTGGCTGATCATGGTCGCGCTGTAATGGGTTGCCGTCAACTTCGCGCGACTTTGCAATATGGCATTCCATATGCGAAAAGGTGCTACCACATGTCCACGACCAACACGCCTCCGAATTTGCCCGACCCGCGAAATGGCTTGCGCGCTTTTTTGGTGCTCGACGGCGCATTGCGGTTGGGGTTGTGGGTGGTTGCGCTGACGGGGGCGCTGGCGACAGTAAGCGCGCTGGACGGTTGGCCCAAGCACGCGTTGTTCGGCGGCGGCTTGTACGAATCGTGGGCGTGGGTGGATAAGTTCGTCTGGGTGATTTTCTTTTTCAACGTGTATTACATCTTGGCGTTGGTCGTGCTGCGCTTGCCGATACCCAGCCCACGCGAAGGCACGTATCGCATCGTGCCGGGCAAAATTCCACCGGGCGAGTTGATCAAGGCGATGCTAATCGGCGCGCTGACCAAGGCGCGATACGAAGTGCCGTTCCCCGGATTTCTCGTGCATCACGTTGCTAACCTGCCGGTGCTGAGCTTTCTGATGAGCCGCATCTTCGGGCCGCGTACGCGCTCGACGAATGTGACCGACCCGCTGTATCTCGACCCGTACGGTATCGAAGTCGGCAAAAACGTCGTCGTAGGGTACGGCGCGATTATCTCAGCGCATGCCCAAACGCGCGACACGATTGAGATCAAGAAGACGGTGATCGAAGATAATGTTTTGATTGGTGGCAACGTGATCATCTATCACGGTTGCCGAATTAAGAATGGTGCCGTGCTTATGGGCGGTGCAGTCTTGCGACCGGGCACAGTCGTGGGTGAAAACGAAGTGTGGGGCGGCATCCCGGCGAAACTCATTAAGACATTGCCGCCGTATGGCGTGGAAGAGTCGGGGAGTCCCGCCGACGGTAACGACGCAGCCGCGAATTGATCTTTAACGTTGCCTGCGACGCTCGTGAAAGCAGGATAGACCGTTTCTTCGTGTCGTTGGTTTAATGAAAATCGCGATGTTTAAATCAGAGTAACGCCGCGTATCAGAGCCGCGCCCGTAAGGGAGCGGTGCGCGTTAGACGTCGCGGAATGGTTGATACGCAAATCTGCGCCTATCCAAACCCGTTCGGAATCACCGGTTGCGAACCGTTGCCACAGCGCCTTACCGCAAGCTTACAGCCCCGACCGAAGATCCAGCCCCACATCTTCACCCAAGCCGGTAAAGCGTTTGGAGCCGAGGGCGAGGTTGGGGGCGCCTTCCGGCCAGATGGAGAAGTTCAGGCCGACGTCGTCGAGCGAGCGATCGACATCGAATGAAACCGACGTGTACCAACGCGGATACTTGCGGATGTACACGACGCTGGTTTGGAAGTTGCGACCCTCATTGAGGTCATACGTTTCGCGGAAGCCGATGGTGTGCTTCTCAGAAAGTTTGTAATTGCTACCGAAGGCCAACAGGCTGTTGTCGGTCGCGTTGATATAGCGATAGCCGAGGAACCAGGACAAGCGCGGCTCGCGCTCAACCGCAATCGAGAAGTTGCTCGTGCCCATCTCGCCTTCGTTCACGTCGTACACACCGTCGTAGGCGAGCACGGTTGAATCGCTGAGGCGGTACATAAAGTTACCGCGTACGAAGCTGGAAGCGATGCTGTCTTCCGGTCGCGACATGATAAAGTCACCGTGCGTATCTTCGCCCGGCGTGGCGTCGTCAAAGAAACCCGCTTCCAAGTCGAGCGTGATCCAATCGACGGTGCGTTGCTCGCCGGCCGGGCCGCGCTTGGTTTGGAAACGCTGTCGCAAGCCGAACACGACGCCACCGAAATCGTCGGTATCTTCCACGCCCGGCGTGAAGTTGGTGAGTTCGGAAGGATCGACATTGGCGTGTGCGTTAAAGGCAGTGAAGTCGGCTTTGATCACGTGGCGCAGACGATTGACGTCGAGCAGTTCGGAGCGAACGTCGTCGTACACCCGGCTGGCGATCATGTTGCCGTGCACGCCGTAGCTAAAGAAGAGGCGTTGTAAACTGCCGCTGCCGCGCGTGAAGTCAGGCCCATCGTCGAGGGCTTCGCCGGAGAGTGCTAAGTAGGGCGTTAGCTTCAACGGGCCGATCTCGGGCACCTGCAACTGCGCTTCCTGACGCGACAGGCCGCGCAAGACCGAGCCGGTGTTGTCGCGCTCGCTGAGGCCGTCTCGGAAGAAGTCGTAGCGCCGATCCGCGATGCGCTTGCGCACCACGCCCGCACGATTGTCGCTATACCACGTAACGTAATCGCCGAGCGGTTCACCGACGACGCTAAAGCGTTGGTCGGGCAACTGCTCGGTTTCGGTTTGGAACTCGTTGATGCGCCAAAGGGCCGTGATCGAATATTGCCAGTTCTCTTCGCGTTTCAAAAGGCGGGCGAGCGTTTCATTGAGCTTGGCATTTTCGAATTCGTTGCGCTGATACGATTCGAGGAAGTTTTCATCGCTAAGGAAACCATGCTCGAGCGAAAGCTCCCAACCTTTGTCGAGAAACTGGCGATGTCGAATCAGTGCCCGGCCGCGATTTTCCGTATCGGGGTCGAGATCGCCGCGAATACCGCCAAGGTCATCCGCATCGTTGTCGCGAATGTAGTAGGTTCGCACCAAGCCGTAATAGTCGTCGCGCTGATAGTCGGCATCGATACCGATCGCCGGGCCGCGGTTGGAAAAGCCGTCGAGCCGTAGCGTGGCGTTGTAACCTTCGGGCTCTTGCAAACCGAGCAAGCTGAACAGTCGCCACTCGGTTTCAATCGACGCACCGAACTCGGTGTTGTAGCCCGTCTTGATGCTCTTTAGCCCTTGCGTGTCTTCGGAAAACGAGCCCGACGAATAGGGCCAATACGCGATTGGCGTGCCGTCAAGCATCACGCGCGTTTCTTTGGCTTCGTAGGTGCCGGCCTGTACGCCGACGATGTCGCCCGCCTCGTTGCGCGGCGTGTTGTCCTTAAACGTCAATTCCTCGGCGGCGATGGCCAAGTGCGGCGTGTGGAATTCGCTGGTGCTGACAGTCGCGTCGGTGGCGGTGTACGTCGCAGGATCGACCTGGCGGATTTCTTTGGCCCGCACATAGACCGGCAGTTGGCGGCGCGGCTCGACGGCGCGCGTGACCGCATCGAGAATCAGCGCCTTGTCGTTATCGAAGTCGTAATACATGCGCGGGGCGCGAATCATGCGTTCGCCGCGACGTAGGACGACATCCCCTTCGAGATAAACCGCCGAGATATACGACCCGGCGACTTGATCTTCACGATCTTTTTCGACCAGCTTCGGTTCATCGGCAGGGGCGACCGCCTCGATGGGTTCGTCGATATCGACGCGACCCGCGCGCGGTTGCGACGGCTCTGCACGCGATTCATCGACAAGGCCGGGCAGTTGGTTGCTGATCGCGCCGGCATGGAGAAACACGACGGCACCGTCGGCTTGCAATTCGATGAACTCACCGCTCTGGGCGGGGCTGCCGCGCGCGATGAACACATTGCCGATCATGAGCAAGACCGACGAATCACCGTAAGGTTCGTTGTATGTGTTGTCGGCTTGATAAGAGATCCGCACGGGCAGCTTGGGCCGGGCGGAAAGCAACTCATCGACCGACGCGTTGAGTTGCACCGGGTTTTTCGCGACCGTCGCCGCAGGGGCGGGTTGCACGTCGAGGGCACCGCGAGCGCGAAGGGCTTCGGCGTATAACTCGGTATCTGCCGATGACTCGCGCGAATGACTATCAATATTCAGTAGGGGCTTGCCGAAGGTTCGCAGCGTAACGACCAGTGCGGGACCGGTTTCGACCGTGCCGCCGGGTTGCAGGATTTCGGCGTCCTGCCAAAGAAAGATGTCGGCGTCGAGATACTTTTGGCCTTTGTAATCGACCGTGCGAAACCAAATGACGGCGTCGCGGCTGGTTAGGCGGTATTCACCCATGCGGCCGGAGAAGTTGCCGATGACCTGCACGACCTGTTCGTTGCTCGCGTTGCGCCAGAGATAGGCGAACTTGCCGAACAGCTCCAAATCAAAATCGGAAATGCCCGGCGGCAGTAGGGGCTGCACCGACTCAATGTCGTTGGCGGTTCCAGGTTGAGCGTTGAGGGCGGTGAGCGGACCAAAGGCCAGCCAACAGCCAGCGAGAAAGGCGGCAATCCGTTGTGTCCGCTGCATAATAAGCCCGCGCTGTTAGGAGGAGACGCATGCAATGCAGGTTCGGCGGTAGGCCAATCGCGCAAAACGAACGGCCCGCCGAATCGGCGCAGCACTGCGTTGAATTTCACAAGCTGAAGTCGGCGTGACGGCGATCCATCGCGACCTACAGCCGACCAGTTGAATCGGGTCGGATTATAAAATGGGGTAGGGGGCTGTCAAAAAAGAAAACGGCTACCCAGTTCGATTATCAATACTGAAATCGCACCGTCGGGCGGGGCTATCTGGCCCGGTCGGTCAATTTTGCGCGAGCCGGTCGTGAATCGAGCGGCGCATCGCGATTGAGCGTTGGCGCAAGAAACTCACAGGCGCGTCGATTCGTAGTAAAATTCGATGCGGACCTCGCGGCGCAATTTTTGCGCGACAGGTCAGAAAATATCGTTTGTTTTTTGACTTAAACCGGCCCCTTACCACTCCGATAAGCCCTACGTGATTCCGGGACTTTGCGGATTGCCGCTTCGTCTCGCATCGCAGTTGAAGGGGGCCCAGCGAACGAAACACGCGGAGCCAATGAGTATGACGAACGCAAAACGCACTGCACATCTTCGAGTACGCCCAACGCTGACCGTCAATCGGCGCTGTTGGCCGATGATCGCACTCGTCGCATTCGCCGTCGGATGTGGTCCGACGCATCTCGATCTGCGCCAGGTTATGCAGGCCGAGACCGACTATCGCAATCAGAATTACGACGCGGCACACGACAAGCTGGATAAGTTCCTGCGGAGCTACCCGAACGATAACGCATCGGCCGAGGCGTATTGCCTGCGGGCATTGTGCCGCGTGCAGATGTCGAAGAAACATCTGGCCGAAAACGACGCGCGCCAATGCGTGAAGCTGGCGACCGATCGCGATTTGCGTGCCAACGCGCACGCCACGCTCGCGACGCTGCTTTACGAATCGGGCAAGACCAACGAAGCCATCGAACACTACGAAGCGGCGCTCAAGACGCTGCCGGAGAAACCGCCGGCCGACTTGCTGCATTACCGCTACGGCCTCTGTCTGCAACGGGCCGGTCGTTGGCAGGATGCTCGGCTCGAATTCGCGTCGGTGTATCAGCGCTACCCGTCGAGCGAGTTGGCCGCACACGCCAAGCGCTTGTACGAGTGGCCGCACAATGCTTACTCGATTCAGGCCGGTGCCTTTCGTGACAGCGACTCGGCGTCGGAACTCAACCAACGACTCAAACGAAGCGCCCTACCCAGCCGCGTGGAACGCACCTCGCGTCAGGGTGAGCGCTTGTACAACGTGTACGTCGGAAAGTACCCGCAATACGACACGGCCGAACGGATGCTTGGCACCGTCCGACGCGTGGTTTCGGATGCATTTGTGGTACCGAAGTAAGAACGACTTTTCATCCCAAGGATGTATGCAATGCTGAACGGATTCGGCACACGGCAAATTGGATTGGCAGGGTGTTTCGCGGTTGGGCTCTTGAGCCTGGCCGGTGGCTGCGGGCGCGGTGATCATGAGATTCCCGACGCCGCCGAGCCGCGCCCGTCGACGTTGTATCAACCGTTCGATCCTCGGCAGTCATTGCCCGAGCAAAAGATGAATCGACCGCCGTATCGGCTTACGCCGGGCGACGTGGTCGAAATCATCTATCAGGTCAAGAACGAGGTGACCGACAAAGATTACGTTCTCAAAATCGAGGACAAGATCAAGGTCGCCTTCCCCTATCAGGAAAAGTTTGATCAGGAATTGGCCGTGAGCGGCGATGGCAACATTCGCTGCTTGCTCGTCGGTCGCATTCGTGTGGCCGGTAAGACGGCGGAAGAAGTCGAGCAAGAACTACTGCGCCGCTACGCCGAGCATATTAAAGATCCCGAGCTGACGGTGGTCGTCGAAGCGGCCAACGTGAAGATCGAAGAGCTCAAGCGCGCCATTACGACGGCCCCTCGCGGTCAGTCGCGTTTGGTACCCATCAAGCCCGACGGCACCATCGACTTGCCGTACATCGGCGAAGCGCACGTCTCGGGTCTGACGGTCAATCAAGCCAAGCACATGCTCGACACGCGTTATGTTGAAGAAGACTTACAAGAAGTCGAAGTCACAGTGCAAACGCTCAAGTTCGCTCCGCGCCGCATCTACGTGCACGGCGAAGTGTTGACCAACGGTATGTTGAACGCCGACGCGCCGATCACGCTGATGCAAGCCCTCGCGACGATGGGCGGCGTGAATACACGTGCCGAGAAGTCGAAGATTCTGTTGGTGCGTCGCAAGCACGTGCCGATTCCGGAAGCCATCGTGTTCGATATGACCAAGTTCCTCGAACCGCGCAAGCCGGGACCGGAAGGTGCCGAAGCCGACGGCAGCATCTATCGCTACGACCCGTATTTGGCGGACGGCGATTTGATCTACGTGCCGCCAACATGGCTGGCGCAGTCGAACGATTGGATCGATCAGGTGTTCACCCGCGGTATTCGCGCCATCTTCCCGTACAGCGGTTATGTCGGCGTGAACTTCGGATACGACATCCGCAACGCGCCGCAGACGATCAAGACGGACAGCGTCGGCGCACCGCAGGTTAACACGAACTTCGGGCCGTAAGGCTTGGGTGAATGCAAGATTTAACCCCCGGCCAATGGCCGGGGGCTAATTGAGACGACGAAGTCGGCTTGCTTACGAAGGGCCGCTAGCAACGCGAAAGTAAACGACATACTTCCCACGGATTGGGTGACCAGCGATGAACGACGCGTATCAGGGACGATCATTACGAGAAATTGCCCGCATCCTTTTTCAACACTGGGTGTTGATGTTCGTGATCGTGGCTTCGGCGACGGTCGGAACCTGGGCTTACTGTCAATTCGTGGCCAAGAAGACGTACCGCAGCGAACTTTCGCTGATCTTCAAGCGCCCCGAAGACCGCAACCCGTTGATCACCGAAGAGGGCGAACGCTCGCTGGAAGTCTTCGTTAAGGCGCAACAGCAGATCATCATGTCCGATCTGGTGTTGGCCCGTGCGATGGTCATCAGCGAAGACGACGCACTGCGCGATCAATGGTATCGCCTGCGCAAGCAGCAAGATGCCGAACGTCGCGGTCGGGCAGCGGGGTCGGGTATCGAGCACGATGTCGAAGCGTTCCTCAACGAAGGACCGGTCGCTGATCGCGTGGAACAACTATTAACGCAACGACAGACCGACTTCCGCGAGTTCCGCGAATCGGTCGAACTCGAAACGCCCGGCGGCGAACAGGTCGCGATGACCGAGACGTTTACGCTGAAGGTCGATCGACCCGGTAAGGGCGGTCAGGTGGCACGCTTCGCCGCGGATATCGTCGCCGACATGTACGTGCAGCGATTTAGTGAGCTGCAGCAGGATTTGGCCGGGCCAGCCGTGGAAGTGCTCAAGAGTGTAATCGACGACTACAAACGCAGTGTCGAAGAGGCACACGGCGGTTACTCCCAATTTGTGAAAGCCAACGCCGGCGATATCGGCGTACTCGAACAGCTATTGAAGAGCGGCAGCGAGCACGGCGTGCAGCGCTGGCTCAGCAAGATTCGCGACAACGACGCAGAACTGCGGCTCAAGTGGGCACGCGATAAGTCGGTACACGAAGTCTTGATGGACGTGCTGCCGGCAGAAGCCTTCGATCCGGGTGGCGTCGAGCAACTGGGCCTGCCCGAGATGGAAGCGATTTTGGCAGGTGTGCCTGCCGAGTTTATCGAAGCCAACACCGCGATCGTCGAAGGCACCAAGCACCTCGCGAAGCTGCGAGCCCGCAAGGCCAAGCTCGATTCGCAATTCCACGAAACCAGCCGCGACGTGCAGTACGTCGCCGACGAAATTCTGGAAAGCACGCGCGACTTGCTTCGCGGTGTGGTGGCACAGGCCTCCAGCCTTGGCGCGACGGTAGCCGCGTTGGATAAACAAATCCAGGCCAATCGCGAGTTGATCGCTTCGACGTCGCAACAGCAAGACGAGATTCATCGCAAGCTGGCACAGTATGCCCAGCTTAAGAAAGAGTTCGATACGGCACAGGAACACTTGTCCAAACTCGAACGCGAACAGCAGGAAGCGCGGGCCAATCAGTATCGCGCCCAGCATGCCGTTTCAATCAGCAAGCTCAGCGCCGCATCAACGCCCGATCCGGCACGACCCGTTTCGCCCAAGCCGTTGCTATTCACGATTGCCGCATTTTTGGCGTCGTCGTTGATTGCCGTGGCCTTGGCGTTCTTCCTCGATCACTTCGATCACACGTTACGGTCGAGCGTCGAAGCCGAACGGTATCTCGGTTTGCCGGTGCTGGGTTCGGTGAAGAAGCATGGTCGTGGTGGTTTGCTCGTACCCGTTTAACCACTGGGTAGGGTGCATCCCTTGATGCACCAATTTGCAAGGCCAAACGCAATTGGCAACGACGACTGACCGATAAGCAAAGTAGAACAACACGCCATTAGGTAAGTTGATATTGGAGTGACACCGTGTCCGATCCACAAAACGACATACGCCCCGACATACACGAGCAGGACGACGAAGCGTTTGGTCCGGCCGAGCCGAGCCACGTTTGGCCGCCGCCCAACGATCCGAATGATGTAAGTGCGTCGTTGCCTGCCGGTGGCGGCGGTGTCACGGGTAAGCCCGCCGAATTCGGCTGGATGGAAGACACGAGCGAGCTGGACGACACCTTCAAACAGGTGCGCAGCCTCGAAGAAGCAGCCCGTAAACAAGATGACGCCGCGCCCAAGCGCGATGTGAAGTCAAACGTGAGCGCGCAAATGAACAGCCCTTATACCGAACCCGGCTCGTCGCCGGTGCTCGATCTGGTAACCGACACGGCAGCCGACGACACCGTCACCGTTTCAGACGAAACGGAAACGTCGCTCGATGTAACGGCGACCGAACCGTCGTCGAACAAATCGACAGTCAAAGGCGCCAAGCCGACACAGTATCGCTTGCGCAGCGCCGCCGAAGGCGAACTGTCACAGTTGTGGACCAATGTCTTTTTCTCCGGCGACCGCACGCCGCCCAAGGTCGTGGCCGTCACGGCGGTGAAGCAGGGCGATGGTGCCTCTCAGATTGCCGCGTCGCTCGCACTACTCGGTGCCGATGCCAATCCGGAACTGGAAATCGCGTTGGTCGACGTGAATCTGCGTCGCCCCCAGATCGCGGAAGTGTTGAATCTGAAGGATCGACCTGGTCTATCGGAAGTCATCGCAGGTGAATGCACCGTCAAAGATGCGATGCAAACGATTCCGTTGCCGCACGGCGCAACGCTGCACGTGTTAACGGCCGGCGCGACGCCGAAGCATGCGATGAGCCTGCTCAAGAGTCGTCAACTCAAATCGCTCATCGGTCAGTTACGCAATCGCTTCGACCATACGATCATCGATGTTGCCAATGCCAATCGGCATGCGGATGCACAGATCGTGGGTGCCCATACCGACGGTGTACTGTTGGTAACGGCTGCCGGTTCGACGCCGCGCGAAACGATCGCGGACACGAAGAAGCGTTTGCAAATTAGCGGCGCGCGATGCTTGGGCTTGGTGATGAATCAACGCACCGACCCGATCCCGGCGTTGCTGTACAACATGACGTAAGCGATTCGGCGACGCCTTAGCCGTTGGCGAAAGGTTAGCTGTTTACGTTTTCGTGGATTAGCCCCCGGCCATTGGCCGAGGGCTAAGTGAATTTCACGCTCGCCTCAGATCTTAAGCATTCGAATGATCATTCAGAACCCGCGACAATCTGCATGGCCCATCACGTTGCTGGTCGTCATGCTGATCGGCGGGTTGTTTGGTTTCGCGCAGATGGCGGGGCAATCGGCCGAAATTCTGCTGGCTGGTTGGATCGGCGTTGCGCTGATCGTCTCGTTTATTTGGTATGCGCATAGCGGCGACTTGCTCGTTGCTTGTGGCCTTTGGTTGATCACGTTAATGATCTTTCACGAGGAATTCTGGCGCGCTCAAGTGCCGGGGTTCTTTGCCGTCAGTATTTCCCGGTTGGGCTTGGCGGCATTGGGCGCGTTGTTCGTTGCGATGATGGCCTTTGGCCGATTTCGCATGCGCTGGCCCAAAACGATTCTCGTGCCATTCGTATTGCTGGCCGCGTACTTTACGCTGTCGGCCTTTCTCTCCGGCTTTGAATCGCGCTCCATCATCACAGTTCACTACCGACTGATCGGTGGCTATCTGTTCCCGCTCGCGTCGTTCGTGATCGTGTTACACGCGTTTCGCCACGAGGCGGATTTTCGACGCGTGTCGATCTTTTTTGCGATTATTGCGATCTATTTGGTATTCACCGGCTGGTGCGAACAGTTCGGCGTGACGGCGCTCATCTGGCCGCGCTTTATCAGCGACCCGTCGGTCGGAATTCACTGGACGCGCGTCCGTGGGCCGTTCGTCTCATCACCGGCGTTGGGCTTAGCGCTGATCTTTTGTTTCTTCAGCAATTTGGTCTTGGCGCGAAACACCGTTTGGATGCGCTGGCCGCTGTTGGCGCTCAACGCGTTGATGCTGCCCGTCTTGTTCTGGACGCGTACGCGATCGGTGTGGTTATCGTTCGCCGTGTGCCTGCTCGTTTGGGTGGCATACTCGCGCCAGCGCATGAGCCGCGTGGTCATGATCTCGGGTTTAACGGCGGGCGTGTTGCTCATCGCCGTCATCAACATGAATAACTTTTTGGGGGATGACCGGGCGAAGGGTGGTTTGACCGACGTC
>JAUIHO010000014.1 GCA_030432035.1 Phycisphaerae bacterium | reverse complement strand
GATCAATGGGTGCTCAATCGCGTTGATGCGTTGGGGCGCTTTATGGAATTCGGACCCGATCGCGAAGAAGACCTGCCGTATCACCTGTTGCCGTCGCCCAATACGTGGGACGAACGGAGCGCGCGACGCGAAATCGTATTGGCCATGGCAGATGTTTTTCACCTTGACCTGACCGAAGCTGAAATCGATGTTTACATCGAGGTCCTCGACCAAAATGGTTACTTGGCCTTCCACTTGGCGGATGCCGACAATCAACCGCAACACGTTCGCGAAATGATTCGACTGATGGCGATGGACGATCGCTTCATCGGGTTTTAGCGAAACGCACAACTTGCCCCCTACCCCCGCCCTCTCCCGCTGACCGCAGCGGGAGAGGGTGCTTCCCACAACCAAGGTGAAACCAAAACGTGTGGCACCGGTTTGCAACCGGTGAGAAACCAAAGCGCTGTGGCACCGGTTTGTAACCGGTGGAAAAACAAGATGGTGTGGCACCGGTTTGCAACCGGTGAAGATGCACCGGCTTAAACGACAACCTGCAAGACAACTTATTTAGACAAATTGGAGTGTGATCATGTCTTCTGGATGCAGCGAATGGAATCGATTAAACCGACGCTCGTTTTTGAAAGCCGGTGGAACAACCTTGGGCGCATTGGCCGTCGGCGATGCCATGTTTGCACGCGTGGCCTCGACCTATGCCCAATCGACAGGCGGAACCGGTAACTTGTTGGTGCTGTGCGAATTGGCCGGCGGCCTCGACGCACTCAGCTTCCTGGCACCATTTACAAACTCGACCTATCAAAATCGGCGCCCAAACCTTGGACTGGCGGCTGGTGATGTCACGGCGCTGCCCGACAACGCCAACTACGGCATCAATAACCTATTGCCGTTTTTCTCGCAGCTTTACTCGGACAACGAATTGGCATTCGTGCAGCAAGTCGCGTATCCGAACGGCAATGGTTCGCACTTTGAAAGCCAGGAAATCTTCAAGTTCGGCGTGCGCAACCTTAAAGCGACCGACGCGACCAACGCGTCGTGGTATGAACGCCTGCGCCGTACCTACTTCAACGAACCGTTCGGCTTCCTCGATACGCAAAGCATCGGCAATCCACAAAGCTACGGCTATCCGGACAGCACGTTCCGTAATGCGGCGCAGGAAGCTTTCGGGCGCTTGGCACGCATGCGGCAGGGCGGCAACGCCACGCAGCAAGCGATTCGCGAAACCTATGCTCGAATCGATCAACTCGGTGCCGACTTGCGCGAACGGACTGAAAACTTTACGTCGACCGGCGGAGCGCGCGGAGAGTTTTATCGCGCCGCCCAACTCGCGTCGGCCGATCTCGGTACGCAGATCATCAAACTGCGCTACGGCGGCTTCGATACGCACGCGTCGCAGAATGATGCAAACCAGAATTTATTCCCACGCGTTAACAACGAGTTCGAGCAATTCGTAAACGACATCAAAGCGCTCGGCATGTGGGATCGTACCACGGTCGTATTCTATACCGAGTTCGGTCGTCGCAACGAAGAAAATGGTAGCCCCGGCACCGACCACGGTTACGGCAGTCATATGATTCTTGCCGGTCCCGGCGTCAACGCCGGCCTGCACGGTCAAGCTGTAACAACGGCCGATCTCAACGAGCGCTCCTTACCGTACTACGTCGACTTCCGCGCCGTTTTCTCCGATTGCATCCGCAACTGGCTCGGCTTCAATCCGGATCCGATTTTCAAAGTCGGAGGTGAAACCTTCGACGAGCAAGTTGGCAGCGCGTTGTTCAGCTAACGCTGAGCCCGCGCTGGCATTTAGCGGGATAAGTGCGCCCCGCCGCGTTGGGGAACGCGGCGGGGCATAATCCGCTAAACAAGCTCAGATCGTTACCGTTTTAAGAACGGGCCATGCAATTAATAGAGCCGCGCGCCGATCAGAGCCGCGCCCGTAAGGAAGCGGTCACCGCAAGAACAAACACGGGCACTGATATGGCGTTGAAGATTAAAAGCAACCAGCAGTAGGGTGCGTCCCTCGACGCACCACCAAGCTCCTTCCCACGAGACGAGGCAGCTCAGGATGAGACACGAACCGACACGGACGCAAATAATTTTCGCGCTCGCAACATTACAAGTCTCCATCATCATACCGTCGCATCTAAACGCGGCTGAAGCATTGTTCGAAGGCTTCTCCGTCGAAGAATACGCCACCGACCTCGGTAGCCCGACGTGTTTGGCTTTCGCCCCCGATGGTCGCCTCTTCGTCGGCGAACGCAACGGCGCGATTCACATCGTGCAACAAGGGTTGATTCGACCGACGCCCTTCGCCACCATCGCCGTGCACGATTTCTTCGAAAGTGGACTGCTTAACATTGCGGTTTCGCCCACGTTTGAGTCCGATCAATTCGTTTACGTTTTCGCCTGCGTTTCGCCCGAAGAACAAAACATCATTCGCTTTCGCGTCGAAAACAACCGCGGCGTCGATCGCACGGTAATACGCGATAACCTGCCGTCCAACGGTGCATTTCATAACGGTGGGGGGATGGCGTTTGGCCCCGATGGCAAGCTCTATTTCTCCATCGGTGATAACGGCGTTCCCGACAACGCCCAATCGCTGACGACGTTGGCCGGTAAGATTTCGCGAATCAATCCCGACGGCAGCACGCCCGAAGACAATCCATTCACGACGCCAACGGGTGGGCCGCGCGCCACGTTCGCTTACGGTTTTCGCAACACGTTTCGCTTTTGTTTCGATGAAAGCGGACGCCTGTTTTCGACGGATGTCGGCTCCGACGGTGCGCAGCGGCGCGAAGAGATCAATCTTGTCACACGAGGCGGTAACTACGGATGGCCGTTGGTCGAAGGGTTTGGTGATAGCGCGACGAGCGCCGATGGTATGACCGACCCGCTTTTTGCTTACGCAGAAGAGGGCTCGTCTCCAACGGCGATCTTGTCGTACGCGGGTAACCACTTTCCCGCAGCGTATCGCGGCAATTTGTTTCAAGTTGAGTACGCGCGGAATCGCATATTTTACATGCCGCTCGAAGGCGATCGCGTTCAAGCACAAGAGGTTTTCGTCACCGCGGATGGCGGGGCGGTCGACATGGTGCAGGGCCCGGACGGTGCGCTCTATTACTGCGAACTCGTGGGCAGTCGCGTGATGCGCATTCGCTACGGCGATGATACGAGCCAACTCATCCCCATCGGCGGCATCGACTTCAGCGAAGAAGACAACGGCGACGACGACGATGACATGACGCCGGACGAAATGACACCGTCGGACACGTGCGCGACGGGCTTACCGTTCTTTTTTATGTTGATGATGCTGACGTTCCTGTCAGTGAGGCGACGACGTTGGATCACGTTTCGCGCTTAGCCTTGTGTTCATTACGTGCGAAACGGCCGACGTTGAAATCGATCCACATTCTGGGCATGTTGCATCGCGCTTGTGTCCGACCATTAGATAGCGACAGTGATTACATTGATTCGGCTGTTGCGAGTAGGCATCGACAGGTGACGCTCCGCACAACGGGCAACTCGCTATCTGAAGGAGGAACACTCGGTGATTGCATTTGCAACAAACATAGGGCCGAGACCTAAACAATCTCTGCGACCACATATGGCCGATGCATATCGCCAAGAGACCAAGCGATTCGACGATGATCGTTAGATAAAAAGGCACGCCAATCCGAAGTAAAATTGTGCTGGCCCCGAGCGTCAACAACGTGAAGATCATCGCCAAGGCGACGGGCCTCTCAGGGTGATCGCCATCGATTTTTAAGCGTCGAAGAAGTCCGCGCATTGCCTGTATCGATTAGTTTGAACCTCGCTCAAGAGAGGATGCCCCTGCCCTTCCAGGGCTGGGGGACTGTTCCCCCAGCGAACTCGAGCAGATCTAATCCCCGTCCGTCCCGTACGCAAACATCAACATATCCCCAAACCGCTTAGCCCAACTCGCCTCGTTGTGCTCACCGCCTTCGACTTCCACATATTTGAAGTCTTTATCCGCTTCCAGCCCCGCGGATTCGAAGACCTTCACCAACTCCCGCGTATCGCGAATCGCCGTCGTAAACTCGTCGATCTGTTGACCTTCCTTGGTGCCCATGTCGAGCCAGATGCGCAGGCCGTTCAGGCTCGCGCCGTCATCCTTGAGCGACTTCACCACGGCATGCTCGTTCCACCAAAGCGCCGGTGACACGGCCAGACAGCGTGAAATCATCTCAGGATACTGCTTGCATACATAAAGCGAAATCAATCCGCCCAAAGACGAACCGCCAATGCCTCGTGCCGACCGTTCGCTGCGTACGCGATAAGCCGATTCGATAAACGGGATCACTTCTTCGACCAGCATCTTGGCGTACCGTTCGCCCTTGCCGCCAGCCTTGCGGTTCTTATCGCGCCCCGGCGTATACTCGTCGGTGCGTTCGTTCGTGTTGTAAATCCCCACGATAATCAACGGTTCGATGCTGCCATTGTCTATCAGCTTCTGCGCCGTTTCATCTGCCTGCCATTCAACGCCAAACGACGACGTGTTCGCATCGAACAAGTTTTGACCGTCGTGCATGTACAGAACCGGATAACGCTTCGACGCCGACGCGTCATACCCCGGTGGCAAATACACAGCGATGTCGCGGGACGGTAACAAGTATTTCGATTTAAATTCGCGATGAAACTCGACCGTCCCGGTAATGGTTGGTTCCTTCGGCTTCAACGGTTCGCCCGCGCCGAACAGCTTTACGACTACATCCACCGTTGTTGCCTTTTGAACTTTGAACGAGCGGTTGTCGATGTTGCGACCATCCGCCGTTTTCTCAACAGTCGCCCATGTGCCGAGCGTGGTTTTGAATTCGTAGTTGCCCGCGGGCAAACTCGTGACGGCAACGTAGCTACCGTCGTCCTGTCGCTCGGCCTGCAAACCATCCGCCGCCCAATTGCCGAACGCCGGATGACCGCCCGCAATAAATACGATCGCGTCGTCCGCAGTCGTCGGCGGCACCGTGATGTTGAACGTTACCTTGAATGTCGTCGGGTCCTGCGCATTCACAACGCTTACCATTGCCATACAGATCAATGCCGAAAATAGCCGCATCTTTCACCTCATATTCAGATCGGGTTTGTTTCTCAGGTCGCGATTTTAGTCGAGTTCGTACCGAATTCCACGAAGCCTCACTCAAGTTTTGAACGGAAAAAAATTCTGAATCTGCGGCGGTAGGTGACTCGAATACTGCGTCGGTCGGCAGGTTACCCGCGGAACCGCCGACAGCGTTTGAAAATTGAAACAACGAGATCAGAACAGGTCAGGAGATCCACATGCGACGCACACTTAACCTACTAACCACCGCAGCCTTGATTCATTGCACCACCGCCTCGGCCTTTGCCGGCGGCAACGACATCGTTGATACGGCCCATAAGGCGGGTCAATTCAAGACGCTCATCGCGGCATTACAAAAGGCCGACTTGGTCGACGCCCTCCGCGGCGATGGTCCTTTCACCGTATTCGCACCGACCGATGAGGCCTTTGCGAAGCTGCCGAAGGGTACCGTCGAAACACTGCTGAAGCCGGAAAACAAGGGCCGCCTGCAGGCTATCCTGACGTATCACGTGGTATCAGGGAAGGTGCTGGCCAAAGACGTCGTCAAGCTCTCAATGGCCGACACACTTAACGGTCAACGCATCGACATCGACACATCCCATGGCGTGAAGGTCGATAACGCCACCGTCGTGAAAACCGATATCGAATGCTCCAACGGCGTCATTCACGTGATCGACAACGTGATCCTGCCCAGCGACAAGAACATTATCGAAACCGCCGTTGCCGCAGGTTCCTTCAAGACGCTCGCCGCCGCGCTAACCGCCGCCGACCTTGTTGACACCTTGCAGGGCGAGGGCCCGTTCACCGTGTTTGCACCGACTGATGCCGCCTTTGCGAAGCTGCCCAAGGGGACGGTCGAGTCGCTGCTCAAGCCGGAAAACAAAGACAAGCTCACCGCGATTCTCACGTACCACGTCGTTGCCGGTCGCGTTTATTCCGACCAAGCCGTTAAGGCCGGCAAAGCGAAAACGTTGCAAGGTGAATCCATTCGCATCGCCGTCAAGGGTGGCAAGGCGATGATCAACGAAGCCGGCTTGGCCAAGACCGACATCGACGCGACCAACGGCGTGATTCACGTTATCGATAGCGTGCTGATGCCGCCAACGTCCACGATGGTAGGTGCCGCCAACCCGATGGAACTAATCGAACTCGCCATCGACCGCGGCGTACCGCTCTTTAATGACGGTCATCAAGCCGCCTGCGCCAGTGTGTACGAAGTCACCGCACAGAGCCTGCTGACGCTGGCCGACGACAGCTTGTCGAAGCATCAGCGCACGCGGTTGCAGCGCGGTCTACGGGAATTTCGCAACAACGACGGTCATGCCGCCAACCAAGCGTGGGCCCTGCGCTACGCTCTTGATGAGGTCTATCAATCCATGTCGCGCATGGCTCGCAGTAACGAGTCGAATCGCATGCGACTGGTCATGAACGATCGCTAACCCGGTTTTCCTCCTCTTCCATGCGACGGTAACCGTGGGGGCTCTGCCGTCGCTTTTTTCCAGCCTCAGAAACACGACCGCCGAAATCGCTCGCCGATTTCGGCGGCTTTTTAACGTGTTGCGAGCATAAAAGTCCGCAAACCGTAACAAGAAAAGGTTGCCGCTGAATCCGAACATGACTGAGCGGCGAACTGATTGCTAGACACGAGGCCGCGCGGCGGCAGAATGATTCATCCGAGGAGTTGACATTGGAAGCCGCCCCCGTCGATCCCATATTGCCGCAGGTTGCAACCGGTGATTCGCGCGCCGTGCAAACCTGTATCGACCGATACGGCGGCCTCGTTTGGTCCCTCGCCAGTCGCCAACTCGGCAACACCACCGAGGCGGAAGATGCCGTGCAGGAGATTTTCATCCAACTTTGGAAAGTGGCGGGGCGGTTCGACCCTGCTGTGGCTTCCGAGTCGACCTTTGTCGCCATGATCGCGCGCCGCCGCCTGATCGATCGCCGCCGCAAATTGGGTCGGGCACCCGATACGCGCTCGATCGAATTGGCCGACGATCCCTCGTGTGCCACCGACCCCGGCTTGGCACATATCGAAACGCGCGAGCAAGCGGCCAAAATCGAATCGGCGCTGGCGCAACTATCCGACGAGCAAAAGCAAGCACTCAAGCTGTCGATCCATTCCGGTTGGTCGCATAGCGAGATTGCCGAACATTTGGGCATTCCGCTCGGCACGGTTAAGACCAACATTCGCCGCGGCCTGATAAAGGTACGCGAACTTTTGGGCGCAGTAACAGACGGCACGGCCGCGGGGGCGGTGTCATGACCATGCAACAACACGACCTACCCAACGACGAACGCCTGCAGGCGCTGCTGGCCGATCGCGCCACCGACGGTTTGTCGAATGCCGAAGCCACCGAGCTGCGCGACCGACTGGGCGCTGCCGATACCGACGCCCTCGATGCGACTGCCTCTGCGTTACAACTGCATTGGCATGCCATGTCCAACGAAGCCAACGAATTACCGCCGGAATTGCGTGCCCGCGTTGCTGATGATGCCCAGGCACACTTCGCCGAACGATCAACTGCATCGGTCGCGCGCGATGATGCGCGTGTCATACCCATGCCGACGCAGACCGATGAAAAAACTGATGCGTCCGTCGAGATCGGTCGGGGCTTGGCGCTCGGGGGATGGTTCGCTGCCGCTGCCGCCATCGTCATTGCCGTCATCGGCTGGATGCCGCGCGCTCAGGATGAGCCGCGTATCGCTCGCGCGTCGAGCGTGACCGAGTTGCGGCAGCAATTGCTCGATGACCGCGACGATGTGGTGCGGCTTGCATGGGCCGGCCTGGCGCAGCCCGGTTTTGAAAACGTACAAGGCGATGTCGTTTGGAGCGACGCGGCCCAAGCGGGTTACATGCGTCTCGTCGGTATGCCCGCCAACGATCGAAGCCAGTCGCAATATCAATTGTGGATCGTCGATCCCGATGTCGATAAGCACCCCGTCGATGGTGGCGTGTTCGATATCGACAAGACGACTGGCGAATTGATTATCCCGATTGATGCGAAGCTGGCCGTGCAAAACCCGGCGGCATTCGTCATTACCGAAGAACGACCGGGAGGCGTCGTCGTCAGCGACGGCCCGCACCTCGTCATCGCCGCGGCGCAAAGCTAGGCAATGCAATCGTAGGGTGCATCCCTTGATGCATCAGCAGCCCTTAGCCCCCGGCCAATGGCCGGGGGGCAAACTTCACCACCGAATTCAAATCTAATTCCGTATCCTCATCTCGCCTCATCCAAAAACGCGCGAAACACCTCGTGCACTACCAACACGTCCGCCGTCATCGGCTTCTCCGGCGCGCTTCCCGTTCCCAAATCCAATTCCCAAAACCCGACGTCGTGCCACTTGTCAAACTTGTAACCAACATTTGCCGTAACGCCGACACGTTTAAATCCGAGCTGCTCGTGCAATTGCACGCTCGCCGGGTTGGGCTGCGTAATCCCAGCGATCACCATGCGATATCCCGCGATGCGCAGCCCGCCCAACAGTACCCTATACAACGATCGCGCCACACCACAGCGCCGATAATCCGGATGTACGTAAACACTTGACTCCGCGCTCCAATCGTACGCCGGCCGCCCCCGAAACTGCGTCGCATAGGCGTAGCCCGCCACGCGTGCACCGTCCACAGCGACCAGCGTCAGCTTGCTATGACTTGCATCGAGTAGACGCCGCGTTAGCTCGTCCCGCGTTGGCGGCTCGTACTCAAACGAGATCGCCGTATCGCGCACGATGGGGGCGTAGATATCGAGGCAACCATCGATATCTGTTTCAATTGCTGGTCGAATCGCGTATGCCATACTGAAGGTCCGCCGGTTTTCGGGATTGAAGCTCGCATGATAGCATGCGTACTCAAATGCTCAGATACGTAGGGCAAGCTCGATTCGCCCGAAAGGAGTTCTCCCATGTCCGTCACACTTACCTTTCTCGGTCACTCCGGTTTCACCATCACCGACGGTAGCCATACCGTCGCCATCGACCCATGGTTGACCGGCAACCCCGTCGCCACGATGAAAGCCGACGACGTCAAGGCCCAACACATCGTCATTACGCACGGTCACGCCGATCACTTCGGCGACTGCGAAGCCATCGCCCGCGCCAACGACGCGACGGTCTATTGCGCATACGAAATCATGGAGTTCCTAAACGGCAAGGGTTACGAGAAGGTGCAGCCCGGAAATACCGGTGGCAAACTCACCGGCGATTTCGGCTGGGTGGCCTTTACGCAGGCGTTTCACTCGTCGAGCTTCGAAGGTCGCTACATGGGCCAACCGATGGGGGCCGTCGTCAACATCGGCGGCGTGACGATTTATCACTGCGGCGATACCGGGCTCTTTTCAGATATGAAGTTGATCGGTGAGATTTACAAGCCCGACATCGCGCTCGTGCCCGTCGGCGATCGCTTCACGATGGGGCCCGAACTCGGCAAGATGGCGGCCGAGTTTATCAAGCCCAAGGTCGCGATTCCGATTCACTATAAAACGTTCCCGGGCATGTTGGCCGAAGACATCTCCGACTTTAAACCCAACGGCATCCAACTAAAAGTGATGAAACCCGGCGCAACCTGGGAATACGGCAGGTAAAAAAAATAACCGGGGCGCACTAGGCGGGATGTGCTGAATTGGGTGCCCCTGCCCCTCTGGGGCTGGGGGACATTCACTCTTGCACGCGACGACAAACTACCGGCACCGGGTGCCCCATCCTTCACGATAGTGAAGGGTGGGGAATCGCAAACTTATCCTTGAACCCCTTCAACCAAACCCGGCAACTCATCCACAAACTTCGACCGCGTCATCACCTGCGTCGCACCTGCCGCTTGTGCAGCTTCGCGCAAGTCGCCGCGCACATGCGAATAAAACGCGACCACCTCCGGCTTGTTCGATAATCCCGAGACAAATTCGATCGCACCGACAGCTTCTTCGGCGTCCATATCGATCAGCGCCAATTTCAGATCGTCCGTATTGATCGTCGTTAATCGACCCAGCCGCGTCAGCGCCCGCGCCGGCACCTCCAACGATTTACAGGTGCTGGTAATCTTCGTCGAAAAAATCATGTCGGTCGTAAACACGACCACGCGTGCGCCGCCTGCACCATCGCTCATCGTTCGTTAATCTCCGCACGCGCCGTCGGCACCGGGCTCACCGGCCAGCGCCTTATAGGTTTTGACGACGGCGTTCTGAAAATCCCAAAGATTCGGCGTTCCCTGTGGGGGTCGCTCGGCGTAGCGCACCAAAAAAGCGCCGCCTTCCATCAACTCGGCATACACCAGTCGCGGTCCGAAGGCTTCAAACTCCGGATATTGCTGCAAACCAGCAGCCATGGCTTGTTTGACGAGTGATTCGTTGAGTTCCATAAGGGGTACGGCCTATTGCAGAATCGGCAAGCCCGCATCCACGGGTTTGGCCAGCAGATCGTAATCGCGATGGCCGGTGCATCGCACCGTCACGATATCACCGGGGTCGTACTCGCCACCTTCAACGTAGACGACGCTGTCGACTTCGGGCGCTTGGCCTTCGTGGCGTGCCGGATAGACACCGCCTTCGCCGTAATCGTCGATCATGACGTCAAAGTTCTTACCCTTCCGTGCCGCGGCCATCTCGAACGCAACGTCTTGCTGCGTCAACATCAGTTCGTCGACGCGCTCGTCGATCAGCTCCGGTGGTAAGTGGTTCTTCATGCGATGCGCCGGCGTGCCCGGTTCGTTGGAGTAAGGAAACACGCCCAACATATCAAAGCCGAAGTCGCGAATAAACTTGCGTAGCTCCTCATGATCGGCTTGCGATTCACCCGGAAAGCCGCTGATAAACGTCGTGCGAATGCTCACGCCCGGTATCCGCTCGCGCAACTTGGTGAGCAATTTTTCGGTTTCATTTCGCGTTACGCGCCGATACATCGCTTTCAACATGCGATCACTAATATGCTGCAACGGTATGTCGATATATTTCGCGACCTTCTCGCACGCGGCAATGGCGTCGATCATCTCGTCGGTGAAGTCCGACGGATAGGCATACATCAGGCGTATCCAATGTGCGCCGTCGAGCGTATTTAGCGTTTTCAATAAGCCCGACAATCCAGCGTCGTAACCGATGTCCTGGCCGTAACTGGTCGTGTCTTGGCCGATCAAGTTGATCTCAACCGCACCGTCGGCGATCAATTCGTTCGCCTCCGCCATGATCTCATCGACGCCCTTACAGTGCATCGGCCCGCGAATCGACGGAATCGTGCAGAAGGTACACTTCTGATTGCAGCCCTCGCTCATGCGCAGATACGCATAATGTGCAGGCGTAAGGCGCAAACGCGTTTGGTCGCTACGGTTGGCTTCCGTCCAGGAACTGGCGTGATATTCGCCGAGGAATAAGACAGAATCGTCGGCACCGCCAGACGAACCCAATTCGTTACGCTTCCGACCCGTAACCGCCCGCACGATGTCGCTGCGATTGTGCACTCCGACGAGGGCGTCGATCTCGGGCACATCTTTCATTAGGCCCTGACCGTCGCGCTGCACCAAACAACCCGCCGCCACGATACGTTGGATATCGCCGTTGCGTTTATGCTCGGCGGCTTCTTGGAGAATGCCAACGGCTTCGTCGCGCGAAGCGCTGAGAAAGCCGCACGTGTTTACGATCAACACGTCGCCCAGACCGCTGCCGTCGCCGACGATCGCACAACCTGCTTCCGCCAACAGCCCGAGCATCTTCTCGGAGTCGACGAGGTTCTTGGGGCAGCCAAGGGAAACAAACGAAACACTGGGCATCTCAGACACGCGGGCTCTCCTACTGGGGCATCAGTCAAACTCCGCATTATAACACGCCGCGTCAAATGGTAGCTGCCGCTGATTTCGGATGCATGTGGGGGATTAGGAGAACGGGCAGGGCGATGCGGGGCTTGCAATTCATATAGAAAAACCCAACGGAGGCTCCCGTTGGGCTTAAAGCTTCTTGGCAATTTGCATCTAATCCATCGATTTGAGCGCTCTCAAGCTTCGAATGGATCGCGAAACTCCTACGCTGACCGCCGGCGGCGAATCAGTGCCGCGCCGCCCAGCACCAGCAAGCTCAGCGTCGTCGGCTCCGGAATATACTGAATCGTGTCGATCGCGCCCGAACCGCCGAGCGAAAACACCACGCGGTTAAACCCTTCGGCTTCGGCGTTTTCCGGCGAAAGGGTGAGCTGACCGAGCGTGATCGGCGCAATGCGATTGGCCGAGTTGTTGCCGAATTCGATCGTCGGGTCATAGAACTCATTGCCCACCGTGACAAATTCGTCGAACCCGACCGAATCGAGAAGCGTGCCGTCCAGATAGAAGTTTACGGCACCGTCTTCGGCGACGATGCTTTCGACATCGA
Organism: Phycisphaerae bacterium; assembly: GCA_030432035.1. Taxonomy (GTDB): domain Bacteria; phylum Planctomycetota; class Phycisphaerae; order UBA1845; family UTPLA1; genus ECT2AJA-110-A. The sequence goes on along the minus strand of JAUIHO010000014.1, from coordinate 27,661 downwards.
TCAAGTCGAAACCGAGACCCGTTTTCATTGAATCAAACGTCAGCGTGATTTCACCGGCGGGGCGGTCACCTTCATCGTTCGGCGATGCAAGGATGCCCGGTGCGGCCAACGCGTCGTCGGTCGCAAGAATCATCGAGTTGCGCAACACTTCATTCAACGCCGCAAGGTTGCCACCGCTCCACGATGGTCCGAGCAAATCCGGATCGGGCGTAACACCCTCGAACAGCGTGTTGAATACAGCCGCGATGTTAAACGGTTCGGTGAAGTTGTTCGCCGTGATCGAAACGCCGTGCGAAATCTTGAGCTGATCGGCGAGGATTTCACCGTGCACGAATTCTTCAAAGTCGATCGTTCCGGCCGCGTTGGTGCGCGCCGTCATCAATCCCAAGATTAGCCCGAGTGCAATCAAACACGATACAGTGCGATTCGTCTGAAACATATTCCCCGCCAAATGTTGCCTATGCCGAAACGCATCGGTGATGCCCGGCATGGTTGGTTCAAAAATCTTCGAATGCAAGCGATCCCGAAGACATCGATCGAATCGACGCCTCGATCTTCGCCGGTCTGAATGTTAATGAATAAACGGCAATCGATACAACATTTATAGGCGGCCCAACCGCGTTTTTCGACGGTGAAGCCCGGTCGGTAACGCAACGCGGCCCTATGGAGCGCTGACGCGTGGGTAGTCTTAGTTTTTCTTTAAGTTGACTGGTCGTGTAGGCCTGCGGTTAACAGAACTTAAGGCACTGTTGCTCTGGTCGTTGCCCCGTAGCTCTTAGCCTAAAGCGGGGCGGTGTAGTTTTGAATCCCTATGCAAAAAAAAGCCCTGCGGCCAAACCGCAGGGCTTTGAAATCCAGAATTGCGAAGTGCGTGCGACGCCGATTAGGCCGTGCGTCGTCGGCGAATCAATGCCACGCCGCCCAAAGCCAACAAGCTCATCGTAGCCGGTTCCGGCACATAGGTGATCGTATCGATCGCGCCAGAGCCACCCAGCGAGAACACCACCTGGTCAAACCCGGCTGCGCCGGCGTTCTGTGGATTCAGCGTCAAGTCGCCAATGCTGATCGGTGCGATTCGGTTGGCAGAGTTGTTGCCATAAGCGACCGTCGCGTCGAAAAATTCGTTGCCCATCGTCGTAAACTCATCGAAGCCGACCGAGTCGAGCAAGACGCCGTTCAGGTAGAAGTCGATCGAGCCCATCTCGGCCACGATGCTTTCCACGTCGATCAGGTCGAAGCCGAGGCTGGTCTGAACAGAGTCAAACGCAAGCGTGATTTCACCGGCGGGGCGGTCGCCTTCATCATTCGGCGAAGCAAGAATGCCGGGGGCCGAGAGCGCGTCATCCGTTGCCAAAATCAACGCGTTGCCCAACACCGTGTTAGCGGCGGCGAGGTTACCCAATGCCCACGACGGTCCGAGCAAATCGGGGTCGGGTGTGCTGCCGGCAAACTGCGTATCGAAGACGGCGGCAATGTTAAACGGTTCGCTGAAGTTATTGGCCGTAATGGATACGCCGTGCGACAACTTCAATTGGTCGGTGATAATTTCACCGTGCACGAAGCCGTTGAAATCGATCAAATCGGCGCGGGCCGTCTTCAAAGTGCCGAAGCCGACGACAGCGGCCAAAGCCAACGCAGTAATGGTTTGCTTACTCATCTTCATCATGTTTCCTTCCCCTTCGACCGTTCGCCGGTCGCCGTGTGTTACCAAACTTTCCCGCAGGGCCTGTCCCGAAGCCTTTGCGGTAATCAATTGGTATCCCGCGAAACGAGGAGGAACAAATCCAATCGGGCTTGCATTTTCAGTGGATGTATTGATGCCGAGCGGTGCGTTCGTTTGGCCCGCTTATTTAGGACGCGGAACGGCAAATGGCTGATAACGTTGGTAAGCGCTTCCGAAATTCGGACGGAGGATTTGCAAGCAAAGTAACCGAGTTAAAGCCCATATTGGCCGTTACCGGTCGTGGGTATAATCCGGTATATGGCGACGGCACCTTACAAATCGAATGCAACTGATACGCCCCAGATTCAGGTTGGGCGCGTGTTCGTTTACTACGCGTTCGACATTGGCTTCGGCATCGATCTCGATCGCGCCGAGCAGTTGGTCTCTAACGAAAGCGCGCGTAGCCACCTCCGCCGTTCGCGCCGTACGCCGCAGTACTTTGAATTCGATCCGCCGCCGCTAAAGGTCGTGCGAGATATCGAACCGGTTGCCTTGGGCTCGTTTACGACCCGACCGCAGATTGAAATCACGCTTTACGACTTCGGCGGGGCGTCGGTCGCGTTTGAAATCCCAATCGACGGGGCGTTAGAGGACCTGATACCCCTTTCAAATCGGCTATACGATGAAGAAGCGTTACCGGCCATCGCGCGCGAAGCGGTCGACACGCTTGGGCGCGACATCGCGGCAGCCGTCAATCGACCCGCATTGTCCGATCTGGTCGAAGACTACGCCGTTTATCAAATCAGCTCGTTAAATAGCGATAGCCGGCTCAGCCACGCTGCCGTGATTGATGAGTACCAATCCACGCTGGCGGCAATCCTCAGCGCTGAAGACGAAGGCTTATCGCAAGGCCAAATCAGCGAAACGTTGGCCACGCGTCTGTCCTACGGTCCGAACGATACCACGATTCTCGATTGGAACGCGGCGTTGTTGTTCGACGACGACGCCGACGACGTGCTGGCCGTTCTCGAATACACGAATGTTGAACTGCTCGAGATGCGCCTGCTCGATGATCGCCTCGACGACGCGTTAGACCAAGCGTACGAATTGATGACGGCACCGCGCTGGTGGCGGTTGTTGCGACCTCGACGGTTGATGGCGCGGGTGGCGGAAATGCAACTCGACGGTGCGTTCGTGTTCGAAGGCGTCAACAATGCCGTCAAGCTATTGGGCGACCAGTATCTCGCCCGCGTCTATCAACTTGCCTCGCAACGGTTGCATCTAAAGGCTTGGGATCGCAGCGTAATTCGCAAGCTCGACACGCTGCGCGACATCTATCACAAACTCTCCGACATGCACGCAGCCCGTCGCAGCGAAACGCTCGAATGGATTATCATCTTGCTGATTGCGTTTGAGATCGGGCTCACGCTTAGCGGAAAATGAGATTCGACCGATCGATTCGATTGTTTCCGCTGCCGAATGTTTATTCTGATTCGAAATCGAATTGAAGAGATAGCGTCTGGCCGCGACGAATCCAATGAAACTCCATTGTTTTGGCTGAGTCACGATTATTCGCTAATTTGTCAAATCGAATCTTTACGCCAAAGGCGTTACACCACTTAGCCCAGGGTTGACGCGAAGCGGCTACCCTGGGTTATGTATATGGTTAACGCATTCAACTCTGAAAGAGTTGCGGCATGAATCGAGCGGAGCATGCCGCAACCCCGATGGGGTTGAACGTCGTGATGAACACGATTACCCCGGGTAGCCGCTGTTGCGGCAACCCGGGGCTAAATGGTGTAACGCCTTCGGCGTATTCTCGGTGTGAACTCCGTTTTCGGCGTCATGTAAGTTCTCGATTTTGACAATCCCCATTGCACAAGTCGGTCCTTCTCGGCCGACTAGACTTAGCGGCACTCAAAGATAATTCAATACAGGCTGAGCCACCGTCACTCGTCACATGGTTTCGTCCTTACTCCGACCCTTGCCCCCACCGTTTCGTCGCGATTTGTAAACCCAAAACCGTCGTTTTGTGACTGCAGCGCGATCCCTGCCGGTGCGTCGGCGATCATCCTCGCCCACCTTTGCATCCTGCCCGCGAATCCGTACACTACGGCGTTTAAATATCTGCCTGACGGATGGTTACATATGCTCGAAAAAATCGTCGGCGACGGCATCACCTTTGACGACGTCCTGTTGGTTCCCGCCCGCAGCGATGTCATCCCGCGCGAATCAGACGTTCGCACTCGGCTCACGCGCGGCATCGACCTCAACATTCCCATTCTGTCCGCCCCGATGGACACGGTTACCGAGTCCAGCTTGGCCATTGCGCTCGCGCAAGAGGGCGGCATCGGCATCATTCATAAAAACCTGACAGTCGAGGCACAATGTCGCGAAGTCGATAAGGTCAAACGCTCGGCCAACGGCGTCATCTTCGACCCCGTCACTTTGAGCCCCAACGATACGGTCGGGGCCGCCGCCGAATTGATGCGCCTGCAGAACATATCCGGCGTTCCCATCGTCGAAGATGGCAACAAGCTCGTCGGCATTCTCACGCGGCGCGACCTCAAGTTCCTCGATCAATCGAATGACGGTTTCGATCGCGCGCATAATCGCCCCGTAAGCGATGTGATGACGCAGACTAACCTCGTCACGGCTCCCGCGGGCACGTCACTCGAACAGGCCGAAGAGATCCTGCAACGCAGCAAGGTCGAAAAGCTGCTGCTCGTGGATTCGTCGTTCCGATTGTCCGGCCTCATCACGATGCGCGACATCGATAAGAATCGGCAGTTCCCCAATAGCTGTCGCGACGAACGCGGTCGCCTTCGCGTCGGCGCGGCTGTTGGCGTACGTGAATTCGAACGCGTCGAGGCGCTCATCCGCAACGGTCTCGATGTCGTCGTGGTGGATTCGGCCCACGGCCACAGCAGCAACGTGATCGAAACCGTGCGCGAGGTAAAACGCCAGTTCAATATCGAAGTGATTGCCGGCAACATTGCGACTGCGGCCGGTGCACGCGATCTCATCGAAGCCGGTGCCGACGGTATCAAGGTCGGTATCGGCCCCGGGTCGATTTGCACGACGCGCGTTGTTTCGGGCGTTGGCATTCCGCAGGTCACAGCCATTTTCAACGTCGTGCCCGTTGCGAACGAAGCCGACGTACCGATCATTGCCGACGGCGGCATTCGCTACTCTGGCGATATCACCAAAGCCATCGCTGCCGGTGCGAATTCCGTCATGCTCGGTTCGCTCTTCGCGGGTATGGATGAATCGCCGGGACAAGTTGTCTTCTGGAAGGGCCGCCGCTTCAAGGAATATCGCGGCATGGGCTCGCTCGGCGCGATGCACAAAGGCAGCGCCGATCGCTATGCTCAAAAGGGCGTTTCCGAACGCGACAAACTCGTGCCCGAAGGCGTCGAAGGCCGCGTGCCGTATCGCGGCAAACTGGCCGAACTCACGTATCAACTCGTCGGCGGCTTACGCGCCGGCATGGGCTATTGCGGAGCCCCCGATATCGAGCACCTTCGTAGCGAGGCGCGTTTCGTGCGCATCTCGGGGGCAGGCATGCTCGAATCGCATCCGCACAACTTGCTAATCACCGAAGAAGCCCCCAATTACGCCGTGGAGAATCCCGTTGAAATCTAACGTACTCATAGCTGTCGTCATCTCGTCGTCGTGGCTCGCATTGGGCTGCACGCACGTCAATAATCCGTTTGTTGATTCGAGCGCCGTGGTCCTGCCCGAACTCACCACGGCCAGTGCCGAAGGTTATCGCGGCGAAGCCGATGGTCAGTACATCCGGCTGCAACGCACCCGCTGGGATGGCACGATCGTGTCGCAGGAAAATGGTGCCGTGAGCCATTGGCCACTTTGGTTTGAAGATCCGTACGAAATGCGCGGCAATCGCTCTTGCGACGGCGTTGATTACGACGCGCCGGATAACGATTTTCGTTGGAACAAGCGCGACTTTATCCACATGGCGTATGGCCCCGCGCGGATGCTCATCAATGGCGTCGCTTGGCCCGTCAGCGCCGTGATGATGCCGCCGGGCACGCTTATGGAAAGCGATGGCAACGTCTCGCGCGATCTGCTGGATGGTCCCGCCGATGCGAAACGCAGCGACTCGGTCCTACGCGAACCACCCTGGACCAGCGATATCAATAAGCCACAGCCGGATTCGCCAATGATTTTGCTAGATGCTGGCCGATCTAACTAAAGCGTTCGATCACATAACGAAGAGGAGATCCCCCCGATGAACTCACTCAAGAAACTCTGCTTGGCCGCCGTCGCCTGTTTTGCCCTCGGCATGTTTACCGTCGGTTGCAGCCAGAACACACAGTGCTGCGGCACCGGCGATAGCTGCTGCAAAGACACGAAGGCTGCCAAGTGTAGCCACTGCCCGCCGGGCGAATGCAAATGCGATCACAGTCATAAGCATCAACATGGCAAGGCGATGGCCTGCAAGTGCCCGTCCGGCGCATGCAAGTGCGACCATGCGGCCGGCAAAATTTGCAGCCCTGACTGCACCGCCAAATGCTGTGCAGCAAAGAATTCTAGGAAGTGTCTTCCTAACTGCATGAAGCCGTGCTGTAAGAGCGCCTGACGTATCGCTAAGCAATTCGTTTCAAAATCGACCGATCGGCGCTATCATCTGCGCAGATCGGTTTTTTTATGTCGCCAAATAATTGAAAGAGGAGTGGCTCCAATGGAATGCAAGCGCGGAAGCAGCCCAATCGTTGTTGATGAAACTGCCGGTAAGAAGGCCTACTGCCAATGCGGGCTAAGCTCAAACCTGCCGTATTGCGACGGTGCCCATAAGCAATGCACGGAAGATGTGGGGCCGATGGTAGTGAATGTTGAAGAAGACGGTAAGAAGGCCGTCTGCCAATGCGGCAAGAGCGGCAACCTACCGTGGTGCGACGGCAGTCATAGCAAGTAACTCGGTCGCGCCGCGGGTGAAGGGGGTGTCGAAATCGCGCTACTGTAAGAATGGGTTCGTCAGCTTTTCCTGCCCAATGGTCGTCACCGGTCCGTGGCCAGAATACACGCGTGTCTCATCGGGCAGCGTGAACAATTTCTCTTTGATATTCCGAATCAACTCGTCGTGGTTGCTATGCGGAAAATCGGTGCGACCGATGCTGCCCATGAATAGCGCATCACCCACGATCACCAAGCCCGCTTCCTCGCAATACAGGCTGCGGCTGCCCGGCGCGTGCCCGGAAGATTCCAGCGCCAACCATTCGCTACCGTCGAGCGTGAGTTCGCTGCCGTGCGGCATGTCGATTGTGTCGATATCACCGACGGTAATCGGCCAGCCGAAGGGAGCCGACACGTTCTCATTCGGGTCGGTCAACGCCGGCTTCGCCGCATCCGCCATGTAAACAGGCAAATCCGCAAACGCTTCCATAATCCCCGGCACGCCCGCGATATGGTCGAGATGCCCGTGTGTGAGAATTAATGCGGCGGGACTCAAGTTGTGCTGCTCGATGTGTTCCACGATGTTGCCCGGTGTGGGCGGAAACCCGGGGTCGATAATCCAACACGGCCCACCGTCCGCGCGCCAGACGACGTAAGCGTTTTCCTGAAACTGATTATCGACAAATGTCTCTATCTGCATGGTCGTGTTACTCGCTGGTGTATCGCCGCAGTTCGCTATTTTGCAGTATGACGACGCCGTCACTGACAATCGCCGCGTCAACCGGAAAGGGCGATGTCGCATTGTCAAACGCTTGCACGGTCGCAAGGCGTTGGTTTTTCAAATCGTAGTCTATCAGAACAGGGCGATACCGTCGGCTGCCGCCATCACCGATGGTGACTTCGATCATGCGCAGTAATCGTTGACCGTGGCGGTGCCATGCGAGTTCGCGCTGATATGCGCCGGAATATGCTCGCTCATCGTGTTGAATCGAGAATTGCAAGCGACCATCGCGATGACAAATTACTCCCTTAGGATGGCTCGACCAAACGCCAGTTTCATCGACCTGTTGAATCGCGTGCTGCACTGCCTCTGGATAGAACCGTTCCCATTTCAGCGTACCGCTCTTCAAATCGAATCCCGCATAGCGAACGCCACCGCCGAATGCCTGCACGGCCGACAACGGCCCGAGCACATCAAGGTGTTCGATCACGAATAAATCGTCACCTTCCGCGCGAACGTTGGTGGGGCGCAATGGTTCGTCGATGGCAATCGACCACCGACGATTCAGGTTCGGTAAGGACAAGCCGAGCCATTGCCTGTTATCCCTAACGATCAATACGTCGCCGCAGAATTCGAAGCAGTTCTCTTCCAAGCCGGCCGGAATTGCTATCGGGAGGTCGATCTGCTTACGCAAGTTGCCGTGGGTGGGGTCGAGCACGGTCAACGACATCGCGTCGGCAGTCTTCCGCGTGGCAACAATAAAGTTCTCGTTTTTGCCGTCGAACCAGTCGATGTGACGCGTCTGCTGCCATTGCGGCTGGCCGTTCGACAAGTCGATCGCGTGAATGCGCCTCACCTCGTCGTCGGTCGCAACGATCAACGTATCGCCGATGCGGCAGGTCTTGCGAATGCGGAGCGTGTCAACCAAATCGCCATCGCGAAAGCCGTCATCGCGCTCCTGCGGGAAGCGCCACCGAATTTCGCCGTCTTTCAACGTAACCGCGAACACGGAAAACGGATCGATGAGTGCCGCAGTGTCGTCGAAAACGCCAATCAGATCAGGTTGGTAAGGGCAGGTAGGAGGTTTCTTCCACAGGGGATTTAGATTCGCACCGTCAAAGCACAACAACTGGTCATCGCTATGCACGAGCAGGCCGTCGCGTTCGATAAAGCGAGTGATGCCAACCAGCTTACTGCGTTCGCCTAGAATTCGACCGACGGTAAACGATAGTGGCAGTTTGATGTGTGATGGTTTAAAAGCCCACGCTTCTTTAGTCGACGCATCTTCAGCCGACGACTGTGTCGCCGGATTTTCGTCACCGCCCGCATGTGCAGCATTTGGGGAGACAAGGATCGCGCACAACAATAGCGCGAGCAACGCGATCCATCGGTAGGTATGATGACGAGCCATCACTGCATCATAGCAGTGAACGCGTCGTCACCGAATGACTGTTGTCAGTGTGGTCGTGAAATCGTCGAACAATACGGTGTGAGGGGCTTCGGCGCAATTGAACTGTGCCCGTGACGCGTAGGATAAACTGCATCGCCTACCCGCGATTCACGCGCTCCTCAAACCATTCGGCGACAGCTTCCGCAATTGCTTCGGCCATATCTTCGGGACCGGTCCGCGACGCACCGCTGCTGGCCACGACTTGCAAGCGGCCCAGCGACTGGCCGCCATCTTGCAAGTCGAGCAGCACGACGACGTACGACTTTGAACCCGTGATCACGCCGAGGCCGCCGCGTTCGTGATACCACATGACTTCGCCAGTGATGCTGAAACCCTTGCCGCCGCCCGCGAACGGAGCTTTTTCGCCCGTCGTTAGCGCCGTCTTGAACGCGCCGGGTAATGTATTGGACAGTGATCCGGGGACGAGGCTACCCAGCTTCGTGCGCGGCGCGCTTACCGACACGTCACCGTAGGCATTGAAGTTTGCGATGCTCGTGCCCGGCACGATGGTGATTTCCGCTTCCGCACCCTTCGCTTCCGTCAGCGTACGCTGCGCCGCGCGCAGGCAGCCCGATTGCGAAACCGTGATGGCGACCAGTAGCACCATAACAAACTTCCACGCGGGCGCGCGTCCGATTGAGTGTTTTGCCAGCATCATGTGTCCCTCTAATCCGAACAAAGACTCTTTTATTACCAACGCGATCGGGCGACAGTGATCGCCTGCTTAATTTGCACGGGAATGTAATATCCAAATCACCGTTCGGCCAGTGGCTGCGACGGCGGCTAGGCTATGGTTTGTTAAACAATATGGCTGAACAAACGTCTCGCAGCCGATCCGAATCGCCTAGCTCTTTCACGGTGCAAATCGCCACCATCCGCTGATCGGGTTTAAACAGATACCGCGCGAGCAGGGCAGTCGATATCGCAAGCGCGTCGGGTGCAAACGGTGCCTTCTCGCGCAAGTCAATCATTGCCATCCGCCACTCTTCGGTGAGCGTCTCCAACTCCGTCGCCTTCCCACTCGCCAAACGCCGCACCGTGCCGCGCCAAAATCCATACGCCCGCAGCGACGCTTTATCCGGATGTCGTTGCCTCGCATTGTCCAGCAAGATCGCAATCCAAGCGGTGTCGTTCAAGTAGCGAACATGTCGAAACGCGGGTTTGGCGAACACACCATTCAACTCGTCGCGCACTTTCTTATAAACCCCGGCCAATTCGAAATTCGTTGTCGCAGCGGCTTCTTTCATTCTCGCGTCTATCGACACCAACCCATTCGCGTCTTTCTTCAGAAACGCCAACGCCGCATTGACCGACGCGTGATATGTGGCCATCGGTACCGACCCATCGCAGGGTGCTGGGCATCGCCTCATATCAAAATATGCACACGCTTGTCCGTGCGGCGTTTGCAGTAACACGTCGTAGTAACGGCACAGATCGAACCCGTCTTCCAACAATCGAATCAGATGTTCAGCATCTTTGCGCCGCAACAACGGGCCAAAGATCGCCTGACGGTCCGACTCGATCGACTTCCGTGCTTCAAATCGTGGGTAGGTCGCTTGCGGATCGACCGTAACGAACCAACAGCCGGCGAAGGGTAATAACTTTCGATAAGTCTTCGGATACAACACGCGCGCGATCTGCCAATAGCATAGGTAACGCTCGAATTCGTTAACCGTCCGCAGCCACGCTACCGACCGTGCCACGCCCGTTAGCTTGACGCGTTTCTTATCGAGCGGATCCTCCGCATCTTCAAACAGCTTCGACCGTACCATCGCCCGCAGGTTGGCCGCCACGCCCAGCATCAAAGGTCGCTCGGCATTATCCCGAAATAAAAAAACACCGTTCCCGGTTGGAACGGTGTCGATATCGTCGGGCTTGGGCGCAGCGCCCAGGTCAAGTTGTGAATCAAATTCCGGCGGCTGCATGCCGTGCAGCTTAGTCCAACGAGAAAATGGCTTCCAGCAGGTTGAGCGTTTCACCTTTTTTCTTCACGACGAGCGTCGGCAATGCACACGTGGCCAATAACTGCTCCGAGTTGCTACCCAACACGGCAGCCGCCGTGCTCGACGCGCCGCGACTACCGACGACGACAATGTCCATCTTTCGCGCCATCGCCGCGTGCGTTACGGCCAGGGCAGGCGATTCGGAGATTAACACCATCTTCTTAACCTCGATGCCATTGGTCGGGATTCTCGATAGAAATTCCGTCAACTTCTTATCGCCGAGTTTTATTTGATGGTCGGCGGCTTCCTGAAAGGTATGGCCCGCCACATCGTGACCGCGCCCGACCGCGCGCACACTGACGGCGACGACTTGCGGGTTGGCATCGCATGCGTTCGCAATCTCGAGGGCGGTATCCATGGCGATGCGCGAATGTTCGGAACAGTCGATCGCGACCATGATGCGGTCGAAGTGCGGCTCGCAAAGTTCCGGCACCATCAACACGCTGCAAGGTATCTTGCGGACGATACGCGAAATCTTCGCACCCAACCCCAGTTGGCTCGAGGGTAGCTTGCGCCCCAAGATTGCCAGATCGAGATCCTCGTCGCGAGAACAACGAAGGATGTTATCCGTCTGGTCGCCGGTTAGCACCCGCGTTTCAATCTTGGCCGCGGGGTTGTCGGGCAACTGTTCGCGAATTTGTTGGTCGAACTCGTCGCTGCTGGGCTCAGGTCCGCATCCCGGATCGTTCGGATTGGTCACATGGGCGAACACCAACTCGTGGTCGCCGCTGCGCGATATATGCGACGCAAAACCCAACACCGCGCGATCCAGCCGTGTGCCCTTAAGAAATACGCCGATTCGTTTGAACAATTGCATCAGTCGATACTCCAAGCCGCTCCGCTCATGCCCTATCAAAATTTTACGGTGCCAAGACGTGCAATACCAAATAAATCGGCGATTTGGAGCGGATTGCTGCCATACAAAACGGACGGTTCGTCCGGTATTCGGAATCGCCTACCGCCAGAACTGCCACCAACGCTTATCAGAAGTGGCCGCCATCGGCAGCGCGGGCGGATCGACAGGCAGTTGTAGGCGTCGACGCATCCACGTCGCGCGGGTATAGCGCTCCGGCGACTTGCGAAATGACGCCCGTCCCGCGTCGGTGAAAAACGCATCCGGCGACGGTATTTCCGAGTCGTCCCGATAAAACTTGAGCGCCTCGTCGAGGCAAGCTGCGGCTTCTTCGACCAACTCGCGACTGGCAACGGCATCCTGCTCGCGGCCTGACGCCGAAATGATCTGTTGAAACATCGCCAACCAACCGTGGACATCGATCAGTTGCGACGGCTCACTCGTGGCGTTGATGACCTTGCTTTGGGCGGATTGCCGAGACGGCTCGGGCTGAATGTCGAACACCAGCATCGTGGCGTCGCGGCATGACTTGCAGCGCGCCGGCAGCTCAAAGAATTGCTTACCGCGCGTCAGTTGACCATCCGCCTGTAGGGGCGACTTGCCACACTTACCGCAGCTTGCGAATTGAAGATACAGATAGGCTTCGGCAACACTGTGCGCAGGAAGGGCTTCGTTCGGAATGTCGTCGGCTGCCATCACGACGATAAGGGTACGTGATCGATGCGAATACTTCTAGCAGGATTCGTTCGCTCGGCTTACTTGCCGCCGCCCGTCAACTGCTTCAAACCGCCGCTGATCTTGCCCCAGATCGATCCGCTCTTCTCGCCGCTTTCGTCAGACTTGTTCTCGTCATCACTTGGCGTCGCGGCGGCCATTGAGCTACCGCCGTCGGTCGATTTCGTTAGCGCGGCTCCGGGGATATACACGTAGTCGTCGGCCTTGCGAAAGCTTGCCAGCGGCTCATAAGAGACGGTGCGGTTCGGCACATCTTTGATCGTTGCCTGATCGGCAACGTACGTCATGTCCACGCTGACTTTACCTTGATCGTCGATCAACGAATCGCCGACCGGCATCAGGCCGTCGTTCGCGACCACCGCCTCGGCGTTGTTGTGCACCGACGAATCGCAACCGATCCATCCGGCTGCCATCACCATCGTCAACAGACCGCAGAATACTCGCATCGATTTCATAGTCGCTTAGCTCCCCAAAACGTACGCGACGTCATTTACCAGACCTGTTCCATCTAATCATATTACCGGCATCGCCGCTGCAACGCGCGATTTTTGGCGGGTCGATTCACTTTATGGGGCTTCTCGCCGTTAGGAATCCGAGTTTGGCAGGCCTTCGCGGCGAATTTCCCGTCGCATTTTAAACAACTCGCGGAAAGCCTTCAAAATGACCCGCAAATTGGCCCCAGTCGAATCACCCGCCGTCCGCGGATAATGCGAAATGGCCGTCTCGCGTATGCGATACCCCTTGTATTTCGCTTTTGCCAGCAGCTCGGCGCTGATCATCGCACCGTCGGATTTGAGTTCGATGTCGTCGAACAGCCGAGCCGGCAACAACTTAAACGCACAGTCGATGTCGCGCACCTTGAGGCCGAACAGCAGGCGAATCAGGCAACGCCATCCCCAAGCGTTGAAATTTCGCATCCACGTATCCGCGCGCTTCGCACGGTAACCAACCGCCAGGTCGGTCTTGTCCATCAAGGCGATCAACTTGTCGAGTTCGTTGATATCGAATTGACCGTCGCCGTCACTGAAGAAGATGTACTCGTATTGAGCCGTCTCGAAACCTTTTCGCAGCGCACCGCCGTAGCCGATGTTGGGGCGGTTATGCACGGCCACCACATGCTCGGATGATTCGGCGAGGCGGTCGGCAATCTCCGCCGTCCGATCGAGGCTGCCATCGTTTACGAGAATGATCTCGAACTTTTCGGCAAAGCGCGGCGCGGCTTCCAACGCCGCTGTCGCCACACGCTCGATGTTGGCTTCTTCGTTATAGAACGGAAAAAAGATCGACAGCGATGACAGGCGTTCGGCCACGTTAACGATCCGCCTTTGCGGCATGCGCGACGGCGCCCACGGAGGATTGCTTCACGCGCTCGGCAATCGCGCTGGTGCTTAGGCCTTCACGCATCGGCACCAGCAAGATTTCGCCGCCGTATGCTTCGACGATTTCGTGACCCACGACGCCGCTCTTGTCGTACTCGCCGCCTTTTGCCAAATAGTCGGGATGAATCGCTTCGATGTGTGCCGTCGGCGTATCGTCATCGAAGATCACGACGTAATCGACATCGCCCATCGCCGCCAATAGGGCCGCGCGATCCGCTTCATTCACAAACGGGCGACCATCGCCCTTGCCCAGTCGCTTTACGGATTCGTCGGAGTTTACGCCTACGACCAAAATGTCCGCATGCTCTTTGCAGTAAGCGAACGTTGCAGCGTGTCCCGCGTGCAAAATATCAAAGCAGCCGTTGGTGTAAGCGACCTTTTCCTTTGCACTGCGCCGTCGTTTGAGTTCCGGCAACAGTTGATCCAGCGTGCGCACCTTGCCCAACGCTTGATGATGCTCGAGCAGGATTTCGCCGACGACTTCGTCGCGCGTAATCGGCACGCAACCGAATTTCTCGACTTCCAACCCGCCCGCGATATTGGCCAACGCGATCGCTTCGTCGTCTTCGCAACCGGCAGCAATACCGACGGCCAGCGCTGCCAGCACTTCGTCGCCTGCGCCGGTGACGTCATACACATCTCGCTTCCGCGTGGGGATATGCGCGAAGTATCCATCGCGACCGATCAGCGCCGCCCCCTCTGCATCCAGCGTGACGCAAACCCGTTGCGTTTTTGCCGACTTCAAAATATCGACCTTGTGTTTCTCGACGTCTTCAATGCTCGTCAATCGGCGGCGAATCAGTCGTTCCGTTTCCGTGCGGTTCGGCGTGATGATCGACGCGCCTGCGTATTTGTCGTATTCATCGAGCGGGGCGGGGTCGACCAACACCGGGACTTTCGCGTCGTGCGCGTGGCCGATCAGCGTGCTCGCAATCTTCGGCGTCACAACGCCCTTGTTGTAATCTTCGATACACACGGCATCGCACGAACCGAGATGCCGTTTCAATTCGCCAACGACCAGCTTGGCCGTCTTTTCATCCAGCGGCTCGCGCGATTCTTCGTCAAAACGCATCAACTGCTGTCGATGTCGATGTTGGGCCAAACCCACGATACGCGTCTTGCGCGTGGTGCGCCGTTGCGAGCTGCGCACCAACCCGCTGATATCGGCACCGGCTTGTTCGAGCAGCTTTGCCAGCGTTTCGCCATCGACGCCCATGCCGATCACGCCGACGCAAATCGGCGTCGCACCGAGCGCTGCCACGTTGGCCGCGACCGAGCCTGCACCGCCGAGGGCCGATTCCTCCCGCTGCATCCGCAACACGGGGACGGGGGCCTCAGGGCTGATACGCTCGGCATCGCCGTAGAGGTAATGGTCGAGCATGAAGTCGCCCAGCACCAAAATGCGGCGGCCGTCGATCTGATCGAGTCGATCTAATAGGGATTCCCAGTTCATTAACGCAGCATGCTAATTGTTGGCCGATGGGCGGCAAGTAAACCACCGAATATGCGGCGAGTTATCGACATCGCTTTTGATCGCCAAATAGATGGTAGCCATCGCGGTGTGGCAGTAGTCGTATCATGTAATAGGGTTATGGAGTCGTTTAGCTGAGGGTTAGGGTAAGGGTTTCATCCCGCGCCACTGCCGAGACCGGCAGGATTGGCCCGTCGCGCAGCCGTTTTCCACCTCCGCACCTATCCCAACATTGCCCTCGCCGACACAACCGCAAAAAATCTCACGAGCCCGTCACATTCCCAACCCAGCCGACTCGCCCGCGGTCCCAATACTGCCAAAGCCCAAAAAGCGCCCCTCAATGTCAAAAAAAGATCGATTTCTACCCTTGCGAAAATCGGTTTGTCCTATAAAAACTCAAGGGCGCAATATTGGCAGGCCGAACAATGATTATCGGCTGAACTTTTCGCCGGGGACCGGCGATCACTCATATTCAAACCCATTTCGCTAAGTGCAGCGAAAACAAAAAGATAGGGCTATATCGCATGAGGACGATTGCGATTGCGAACCAGAAGGGCGGATGCGGCAAAACCACCGTCTCCATTAACTTGGCAGCATGTTTGGCCCGGGAAGGCCGCCGCACCGTTGCCGTCGATCTCGATCCCCAGTCCCATCTCGCGTTGGGCTTGGCCGTGCCCGAAGAGCAAATCGAGACCAGTGTGACCGACATCCTCGCGGAACCCTGCGGTGACACGCCGCCCGATCTGTCCCGCGTCACGTGGCAAATCTCCAGCAACTTCGACCTGATCCCCTCCAAGACCGATCTGTCGCGGCTCGAGCGTGAATTGGCAGCCGTGCAGGATCGCGAAGTCCGTCTGCACGCCGCCCTCGAATCCGTCCGCGACAAATACGACTACGTCATCATCGATACGCCGCCCACGCCCGGCTTCCTGACGGACTCGGCCCTTTACGCCGCCGACGAAGTCATCGTGCCGGTCGATACGGGGTACTTCTCGCTGCACGGTCTCTCGAAGCAGCTCGATACGATTCGACAGCGTCGCGATCAATGGCAGCGTCCCTTAACGCTGCGCATCTTGGCGAACCACTACGACGTGCGCACCAAGCTCGCTCGCGAGATTCTTTCCGAGATGCGCAAGCGCCACGGCGACGCGATGTTCTCGACGTTTATCAACTTCAACACCAAGTTGAAGGAAAGCGCCAGTCTCGGCCAACCCATTACCGAATACGACCCGGCCAGCAGCGGTTGCCGCGACTTCGTCAAGTTTGCCCGCGAAGTGATCGCGCTCAACGAAGCCGCGACGGCAACCAAGCCGACGATCGTGCTCGACCCAGGCACCGACAAGATCAAGGCCCAACAGCAACAAGCCAAGTCGCTCACGCCCGAGCAACAGTCGCTGATGACACGCGCCGATCAACTTGCCGCCGACGCCAGCCAATTGCTCGCGACGAGCCAAACGCTCATCGGCCCCGGTCGCCCGCTACACGAAACGAAGAGCGACGAAAACAAAGCAACGCAAACGCCCGCAGCGAGTGGAAACGTGGCCGGCGTCGAAACAAAGGAAGCGGCCTCGCAGCCGGTGGCCGTCGCAACCGACCCGCAACGACCGGTTCATGATCCGGCGGAAACCGCGCGAAAGATCGACCGCATCTACGGCCCGATGGCGTTGGATGATGGCTGTCTGTTTGTGATCCGCGTGGGCAATGCCAACCGCGTGCAACTCGCCGGCGACTTCAACGACTGGAACCCCGACCGCACGCCGCTGCAACACGTCGATCGCGATATGTTCCAAATCAAACTCCCGTTGCGCCCGGGGCGCTATCAATATCGCTACGTCATCGATGGCGAATGGCGCAATGACCCTGAGAACCACAACGTCGAACTCAACCCGTATGGCGAGTTGAATAATGTGGTGGAGATCGCGGGGTAGTTTTTCAAGCCGATCGGAAACTTCAAAGGCCGAGTCGTTCAATGCGACTCGGCCTTTTTCATCTCCGCGTTGTAATCAATCTAAATTAGATCCCGCCGTTTCCCGCTGCAGCAATTCTCCCAACTTCCGCAGCGCCGCCGTCCAGCCGCCTTTGACGATATCACTAAGTGTGTCTGGCAGCTTGTTGTGCACGAGTTTCACTTCCGTCTGATTCCCAATGGCCCGAAACTCGACGGTCACGAGCATGGTCTGCGGCATGTGTTCGTTGCCCGGCACTTCATACGCCAAGCGGTGGGGCGGGTCGAACTCGACGAATCGCGCGTGCATGGGGAACTCGCCAGCGCCTTCGATCGTCATCACATGATTAAACTTGCCGCCGACGTTGCATTCGATTTCCGACTTGACGTTCGTCGTCTGTTCGCATCCCCACCATTGCTCGACCTTTTGCGTTTGTACCCACGCGTTAAACACTGTCTGCTGCGGTGCGTCGTAAACGCGCGTCATCGTTAACGTGCCGTCTTCAAAGTGGGCGTCGGTACTCATGGCTGCTCCTCGGTCGGTGGGTTTTTCAAGTTGTGTTGATCCAGATATTGCTCGACCGCGTCGAACTGTTGTTTCCAAAAGCGGGTGTAGTAAGCAATCCAGTCGCGCGCATGCTCGACGGTTCGGGTGTTAACCGAAACGCGCACTTCGCGGCCTTGCTTTTCACGGTGAATGAGCCCGGCTTTTTCGAGCACGCGCATGTGCTTCGAGATTGCCGGTTGCGACATCGCGTAGCCGTCGGCCAACGTGCTGATATTGGCCGGACCGCGCGACAGGCGTTCGAGCATGCCGCGGCGGGTGGAGTCAGCGAGCGCGGCGAAGACGTCGTCCAAATTGATCGAGTTTTTAATAACCATAGGGTTATGTTTTAGCGACGTGAGAGGGCGATTTCAAGGGATTTGCCGCCCATAAAGGTCCGATCACGGATTTTCGTTGACGGATTCGGCGAAAATACCCTATATTCCTAACAAGCGCTCGTTAGGGTGCCCAATAAGGAATCCGCAATGTCGCTGACAGTGACCAAGAAGGACGAGGCCCGCCAGGCCGCCGCCAAGCTCTTTTGCGAGCAGGGGTATCACGCCACTAGCGTGCGGGATATCGCCGAGCGGATCGGCATACAGGGCGGCAGTCTCTATTCGCATTTCGCGTCGAAAGATGAATTGCTTTGGGCCGTCGTCAGCGACGCGGCCGATCGGTTCTTCGCGTCACTGCGACCAGTCGTTAATGCGGACGCGCCGATCCTCAACAAGCTTCGCAAAGCCGTTATTGCACACATCGAAGTCGTCACGAACGATCTCGATGCCGCGGCTGTGTACATCGTCGAATGGCGGCACTTGGGCGACGAACGACGCAAAGAAGTCACCAAGCTCCGCGATGAATATGAAGCGCTGTGGCGCGACATGGTCGAGCAAGGCATTCGCGATCGCGTGTTGGCAGCGACCGACGCCGCCAGCGTGTCGCGCTTTATTTTGTCATCGTTGAATTATCTCTTCACGTGGTATCGGCCCGATGGTCCGATGACTGCCGAAGAGGTCGGCGCGATGATGGCGGATTACATCCTCGACGGCATCAAACGCCGCACGGTGTAGCGCTGTGGCGCAGGCCGCGCTGTGGCACCGGTTTGCAACCGGTGTTCTGAATACTCCGCCGGTTCGCGACCGGTGAAACGTAGGGTGCATCCCTTGATGCACCACCAAATAGGCAAGCAACACGGGAGACCCACATGGTTCAAACCGTACTCGGACAACGCAACGACAAACCCGGCGACCCGGGTTACGAAGAAAACTTGGCACGCTTCGAAGCGCGCATCGCGCGCGGCGACAAGGTCGAAGCCGGCGACTGGATGCCCGACGCCTACCGTCAGCAACTCATTCGCCTGATTCATGTCCATGCCAATAGCGAGATTTGCGGTGCGCTGCCCGAAGGCACCTGGATTTGTCACGCGCCATCGCTCAAACGCAAGATGGCGTTGGTGGCAAAGGTCCAAGACGAAGTCGGTCACGGTCAACTGCTCTATCGCGCAGCCGAAACGCTCGGCAAGAGCCGCGAGGAGATGATCGACGAGTTGATTTCGGGCAAGGCCAAATACTCGAACGTGTTTCACTATCCGGCTGAAAGTTGGGCGGATGTGTGCGTCATCGCATGGTTGATCGATGCCGCCGCTATCGTCAATCAAAAGATGATGGCCGAAGGGTCGTATGGTCCGTATGCCCGCGCGCTCAAGCGCATCTGCTACGAAGAAGCTTTCCACCTCACGCACGGTTACGACATGTGCATTTCGATGGCGACAGGCACCAAGCTGCAACGCGACATGTTGCAGAACGCCATCAACCGTTGGTGGGAACCGATCATGATGTTCCACGGTCCTTCGGATAAAGAATCGAAGCATACCGAGCAGTTGATGAAATGGCGCATCAAACTCAAAACCAACGACCAGCAGCGCCAAGAGTTTCTGCAAAAGTATTTGCCGAAGCTGTTCAACCTCGGCCTGACGGTTCCGGCGGAATGGAATCTCAAACTCGATCCGCAAACGAAGGAATGGACGTACACCGAGCCCGATTGGGAGAAATTCATCGGCGTCGTCCGCGGTGGCGGCCCCGTCAGCGCCCAGCGCCTCGAAACGCGCCGATTGTCGCATGAACAAGGGCGATGGATTCGGGAAGCGCTATCAGCAGCGGCGCGGGGGCAACGCGCGCCGATGCCGGCAGCGTTATAGGCTTGGGGTGTGGGGCTTGAGGCTTGTGGTCTTTCAGGGCCTGGTGTCGCTCGTGTTATTTGGTTCGAAGCGACTGAATTAACGCACCGAGCGTTCTTGAAAGTACTTCGTGATTGGAGTCTAGCTCCTGACGAGATTCGTCATGAAGGAAACCGAGGCGATTTGAAAGGTCGATAAAGTATCCAAGCTCGCGTAGAGAGCCAAATGCGATCTCAAGAAAACGAAGGTGGTCCGCCTGTGTACGACGAGCACTGCCCTCAACGATGTTTGCTGGAACAGAGACCGCACATCGGCGCATCTGCGATGTGAGCCCGAATTGTTCGGCTTTCGGAAAATCGGCCGTCGCATGATAGATTGCTACAACAAATTGATCGGCCAGTTCGAATGCTCGTAACTTTCGATGGTCTCGCATGGTAGTGAGAATACCGTAATCATGGATAAGCCCCAAGCCCCAAGCCTCAAGCCCCAAGCCTCTGGCGACAGCCAATGGCCCATCTTCGAAGTCTTCCACCAACAAACGCGCGGCGAACCGCACGTGCATGTTGGTGCGGTCCACGCAGCCGATGCTGAGACGGCGCTGTTGATGGCGAAAGAACAGTTCGCGCGACGACAAGCCTGCGTCAACATTTGGGTCGTCGCTGCAGAAGATATCACGGCCACGCCGTATGAAGATGCCGACATCTTCGAGCACGGTACCGACAAGAGTTATCGCGAAGCGTTTGGGTATCAAACGACGAAGCGCGCAAAGGCGGTTGGTGATACCGAAGAGATTTGATCAAAATGGATTCTACGATTGACAGTTGTGCCACTGCTGTATGAGCAGTGCGACAAGCGCGTTGACTTCAATCACATAGCAAGAGGCGACTGACGTGTCCGACCTGTATAACGCAAGCAATTTACCAGCCGATCTCAAACCCGCCGTGATCGATCTGTTGTACCGTCTCGCCGACGACAGCATTTTGATCGGTCATCGCAATTCGGAATGGACCGGCATAGGCCCCATTCTCGAAGAAGACATCGCCTTTTCATCGATGGCGCAAGATAAGATGGGCCACGCCGCCGCGTATTACACGCTTTTGCACGAACTGGGTGAAGACGATCCCGATACGCTCGCTTTTATGCGCGACGCACCCGATTTTCGTTGCTGTCAGTTGGTCGCACTGAGCAATATCGCGCCTGATGCGCCGAGCGATGCAGCCGATATCTGCAACAATCCGACACGCGATCGACTCATGGCTCATGGTGATTGGGCGATCTCATTTGTGCGCCAATTTCTGTTTGTGCAGGCCGACGTGATTCGCAATACCGCATTGGAATCGAGCCGGTTCGACCCGCTCGCCTCGCTCTGCCGCAAGATTCGCGGCGAGTTGCGTTATCACACGATGCACGCCGAATCGACGCTACGGCACTTCGCCAACGGCACAGATGAGAGCCGCAATCGAATCAAAAAGGCGTTTGTCTATTTGTGGCCGTATGCGTTGGGGCTATTTGAGCCGACTGCACACGACCAAGCTTTGGCCGACGCGGGGATCTGTCCGACGCAAGCCGATCTGCAAAGCCAATGGCGTGAGCATATCGATCCGATGCTCGCTGATGCCGGGCTCACCATAGACGAATCGGTTCAACCGAAATTCGGCGGCCGCACCGGCAAACACGAGCAGGCACTCTCCGATGCGTTGGCCGACATGCAGAAGGTCTATCGCCTTGAGCCGACGGCGACGTGGTAAGGGCAATTGGTAATGTGGTGATTTACGATTTGTGAAGTAGAGCGTGATGCGACACCTTCGAGGCGCAACTC
The DNA here is from genome assembly GCA_030432035.1 of Phycisphaerae bacterium. Classification (GTDB taxonomy): domain Bacteria; phylum Planctomycetota; class Phycisphaerae; order UBA1845; family UTPLA1; genus ECT2AJA-110-A. The sequence goes on along the minus strand of JAUIHO010000014.1, from coordinate 5,985 downwards.
GTATCGTAAGCGTCGCTCAAATCAGAGCGAGCCTTTGAATCAGAGCCACGCCCGTCAGGAAGTGGTCCGCGTCACTCGTCGAGGGATCAACCGGCATGACATTCACAGATACTCTGTGAAGATAAATCGTGCAAAAAAGAAACCAACATGACCAACACCACCGACAACCAACCCCAGATCGACGCGATTTGGAATGCGCTTCAAACCGTCACCGATCCGGAAATCCCGGTGATCTCCGTCGTCGAACTCGGCATCATTCAAGACGCCTACCTCGATGACGGTGACGCGACCGTCGAGATGTGCCCGACGTTCGCGGGTTGTCCGGCGCTCGATGTGATGCGCGACAACATTCGCCACGCCGTTCGCGCCGCCGGTTTCGATTCGGTCAACGTTAAAGTTGTTTATGACCCACCGTGGACGACCGACCGCATCACCGACGACGGTCGCCGCAAACTGAAAGAATTCGGCCTCGCACCGCCCACGCAATGCGGCGGCAGCCCCGTGACCGAAGCGCTCATCAAAGAAACCGCCTGCCCGTTTTGCGATTCGAAAGACACCAATCTCGAATCGATCTTCGGCCCAACGCTCTGCCGCGCGATTCATTATTGCAACAGTTGCCAGCAATCGTTCGAACAGTTCAAGCCGGTTTAGCGTACGCCGTTCGTGTGCGTCGCAACCATCGCGCGCGTACAATCGCGCCTTTGCAGCGGGAGGGCTGGCAGTGAACTATTACGATATCTGGTGCAACATCAAAGACACGCGGGCCGACGTTCAATTCGCAACCAACGTAAACGCATTCATGGCGCACCTGCGCGAGAACGGCCTCATCGAATCGTGGACGCTGTCGCGCCGCAAGCTCGGCTTCGGGCCGACCGAGTTGGGTGAGTTCAACATCCGGATCGTGTGTAAAGATCTCGTGCAGTTAGATCGCGCGTTCGACGCGGCAGCCGCCCGCACGGGCGAATTTGAAACGCTACACGCAAAGGTCTTTTCCATGGTGACGGATTTCCGCTCGGGCCTTACCCGCGACTTTCCGGACGCGGTGCGGGTAGTTAATAGTTAACTATGGGGCGCGCCAGCCGCTCCAAACGAACCTGACTTTCCATCGCAATAGATCGTCGATTCCCGCGTTTGGTCTTTCCATAGTGGGGTTCTGCGCAGCGAATTTCGGGTGGCGTTCCAATCATTCGTCGCAACCGATTCGCGCGTTAATAAAGAGGGATTCGATGAGCGATCTGCGGTTACGAATAACGGCGGCAATTGTTTACTTGGGCGCGATCGGTTCGATCGCCCATGCCCAGCCCGTTACACCAACGTTCAATGACGTATCACTTGGCATCGTCGCGCTCGACGACGGCACCACCTACGAACTTCACACAGACATCTACTTATCATCCGTCGCGACCGGTCCGAGGCCGATCGTCATCTGGATTCACGGCGGCGGTTGGTCGAGCGGTAGCTATCAAACGTTACCTTTGCGTGCACGACGGTTGCTCGATCGCGGTATCCACGTGGCAGCGGCCGATTACCGCCTCAGTTGGCAGGCAATCTTTCCGGCACAAATCCACGATGTGAAAGGGCTGGTTCGTCACTTGCGTGCCAATACCGCCACCTATCAGATCGATCCAGATCGCATCGGTGCATGGGGTTCGTCGGCTGGGGGGCACCTGACGGCGCTGCTTGCGAACTCCGGCGGTGTCGTCGAACTGGAGGGTGCCTCGGGTGGTAACGCGGTTTTCTCCAGCCGCATACAGGTCGGCGTTGATTACTTCGGCCCAACAAATCTATTCACGATGGATGCCGATGCGACCGACCCGCCCGGTAGTAGCATCAATCACGATGCGCCCAACTCGCCCGAGTCGCGCTTGGTAGGTTTCAACGGTCAAGGTGAAGGCATCGGCAATCTGCACGACAACATCGATAACCCATCGCCGCCGTATCCCGAAAAAGTGAACTTGGTATTGCTGGCGAACACCGATTCGCACGCGACGGCGGACGACCCGCCGCTGCTCATCGCGCACGGTCTCAACGATACATCGGTGCCGTTCAATCAAAGCGTGCGGTTGTTTGACGCGTTGGATCCGGCGGGCGTTGATGTGAGGCTGCTCCCTATTCCCGGGGCCGGTCACGGAGATTTGGGCAATGCGACTGACGAGATTGCCCGCGAGTATCTGGTACGCCGTCTGATCCCGCGGATGCCCGCTGACATGAACTGCGACGGCCAGGTTGACGGCGCGGACCTACAGGTGTTCGTGTTGGTGTTAACGCAACCCGACGGGTACACCACGGCGTTTCCAACGTGTAATGTCACTAATGGCGATTTCACCGGCGACTTTGAGGTCGATGGTGCCGACATTGCCGGCTTTATTCAGCACTTTTTAGCTCCCTAATCGGCGGGGCGGCTCGGCGACAGGTCTCGGAAAAATAGCGTTCTCGGTTATAATTGCGGCGTTAGTCATCCAAATCTGAATGAGGACGCAGCTATGACCCAAACCGCATCCGCCACCGCCGCACAGCCTGCCAAGGCTCAGGATTTTCTCCCGCTCGACGGCGTGGACCATCTCGAATTTTACGTCGGCAACGCTCTGCAAGCCGCACATTACTACCGTCATATGTTCGGCTTCAACATCGTCGCCAAGCGCGGCCTTGAGACCGGCGACAAAGAAAAGGCCAGCTATGTGCTGGAGCAGGGCAAGATTCGCTTCGTGCTCACGACGGCGCTGACGCCCGATCACGAAGTCGCCCGCCACTGCCAACTGCATGGCGACGGCGTGAAGGCAGTGGCGTTTCGCGTGAAGGATGTCGACAAGAGCATCGAAGAAACGCGTCGCCGTGGCGCGACCGTCGTGCAACAGCCGACGACGCTGAAAGACAACCACGGCGAGATTCGCATCGCCGCGATTCGGACTTACGGCGAAACGATTCATCGTTTCATCAGCCGGGAGAGCTACCAGGGGCACTTTGCTCCTGGCTTCATGGAAATGAACGTGCCCGCGCCGGAAGGTAGCGGCTTGGCCGCCGTCGATCATATCGTCGGTAACGTCGAGCTTGGGGCGATGAACCATTGGGCCGCGTTTTATGCCAATGTCCTCGGGTTTGAGCAATTACTGCATTTCACCGACGAAGATATCGCGACCGAATACAGTGCGCTGATGTCCAAGGTGATGCAAAACGGCACGGGTAAGATCAAGTTTCCGCTCAATGAACCGGCCGATGGTAAAAAGAAGAGTCAGATCGAAGAGTATCTCGATTTCTATAACGGCCCCGGCGTGCAGCACATTGCCATGAACACGGGCGATATTTGCAAGACCGTCGCCACGCTGCGCGATAAGGGCGTTCGCTTCTTACGCGTGCCCGATACCTATTACGAAGCCTTGGCCGATCGCGTCGGTAAGATTGACGAAGATTTCGAAACGCTCAAAGACCTCGGCATTCTGGTGGACCGCGACGAGGACGGTTACCTGCTGCAAATCTTCACCCAGCCGCTGGAAGACCGGCCGACGCTGTTCTTCGAAGTCATCGAGCGGCACGGTTCGCGCGGTTTCGGGGTGGGCAACTTCAAAGCACTCTTCGTCAGCATCGAAGAAGAACAACGTCGCCGCGGCACGCTGTAAGCAAAGCCTCAAACAGCACTTTAGGCCATGAAAAAAGGCATTGCCCGCAAGGAGCAATGCCTTTTTCTTTTTTTGCTTCTTTCCAATCAAGATCGAGACCGTGCTTCTTTCCGAGTCTCGTTCTTGTTTAGGATTGATTTACCGTGCCTTAGCGGCGGCGGCGAATCAAAGCGACGGCACCCATGCCGAGCAAGGCCACGGTGGCCGGCTCCGGAATCGTGCCGTTGATGGTGATGTTGTCGAGACCAGCGGCTTCGCTACCCGACGGGCTGCCTTCCCACGACACGCGAATGTCGAGGGTCGAACCGGCGAGGCCAGCGAGCAAGGTCGAGGTGTACGTGTCGAGTGCACCAGTCGCTGCATCCGACTTGTCGAGGATGCCGGCGTCGATGGCACCATCGATGGTCAAGCGAAGCGGATCGTTTTCCATCGGGATAAAGCCGCTGTCCATCGCGCGGTAGGTGAACGGATCGATCGACTCATCGGGGCGGGCCAAGAAGATGGTCTGGTAGCCGCCGCCATCGATTTGGGCTTCGACGCGGAAACCGTCATCGCTGGAGGCTTCCCAGTCACCAATTGCACCCATGTCGATGTCGATGCTGTCGATGGTGATGGCGCTGGAGATATCGAAGCTCCAGACCGCGTTGTTCAGCGGGTTGCCGGCACCATCAATATTGCCGTTGCTGTCGACCAAGCCGAAAATGGCCGAGCTGTTTTGACCAATCAAACCGCGAGCATCGGTCGGGAACGGCGAACCCGTGCCGTCGCCACTAACGTCGGCAGCCGAGTCATCGCCGAGGTCAAACGGCATACCGGTAACAAAAGGTTCGGCGCGGCCGAAGATGTCACCACCGCTACCACCGCCGGCACCGTAATCGAACACGTTGGTCGTGCCATTCAAGTTAATCGCACCACCGTCGAAGTCTTCAAAACCGATCACATCGGCGTTGACCGACTGAGCCGCGATGGCGACGATCGCCGCGACGGCCACACTGAAAAAGCTCTTCATTTCATCCTCCTTCAAGATTTCGCTGTCGAGCCTAAGATTGAACGCGGCGGGATATACCGGTTCCGCAGCGCATTACGTACATCGATTTACTGTGTTGATATTGGCTGGCGGGGGCTTCTTTCCCACCTGCCTTGCCGCATGAGTCTAACCGCTCAAATTGAATTGGGGATGCCCCAAATACTAATATTCCGTTAAGGTTAAGTGATTTCAGATTCGATATCGCTCTTTTCACAGATCGATCGAAAAAGCGATTTGTAACCGACTGTCGAGACCCGTTTTACGTTAGGGCTGTGATTCATTCGTCGATGACGAATCGTCAGAATATTTTCTGCCGTCGAGCTGTCTAAATCTGGTTTCCAATTGGGGAGGTTGGCGTCCGACGTCGGTGTTGCCCTGTCGAATTGCCGGACGATCGTTGCATATGGCACCCGGCTTGTACCCGTTCGAGCCGAGGAGATGGAAAATCCGGCGGCACCGACCATCAAATTAAATCAAACGGAAGTAAGTCCGCTGATTCTGCCAGAGAACCGATTTTCCAATAAAATATCTAGACGACACAACGGTTTTCAGAACGAGAAAAGATCATGATCCACTATCACAAACTCGGCAAAGTACCGCCCAAACCACATATTACGATGTACGAAGATGGCAAGCTGCTGATGGAGCAATGCTTCACGCGGCAAGGCTTCGAAGGGCCTTACTCGACGCTCTATTTTCGCGAACCGCCGACAGACGAATGCGCTGTGGAGAAGTTGGCAATTCCCGGCTTCTGCCCGTTTGAGCCGCTCGCCGAGCAGCCGCTCTATCGCCGTCATATCCGAACGCAAGAACTCAAGGTCTCCGGCGACTTCCTCGATGCGCGCCGTGTGCTGATGTTCAACAGTGACATCCAAATGAGCATGGTTAAGCCAACTGTATCGAGCCCGCGCTTCTTCACGAACGGTGACGGCGATGAATGCTACTTCGTTTACAAAGGTAGCGGTCGGCTCGAATCGATGTTTGGTGTTCTCAGCTTTCGCGAGCACGACTACATTCTGATTCCGCGCGGTACGCCGTATCGCTTTCAGTTTGACAACGCCGACAACGAGTTGTTCGCATTCGAAGGTACCGGATGGATCGACGTGCCCAAAGAATGGCGCAATAGTCACGGTCAAATCACCGATTACGCGCCGTTCTCGCACCGCGACTTCCGCATTCCCGAGACGCTACTTTCCTACAGCGAAAAAACGCACGGCAAGGCACCGCACAAGCTGGTGGTGAAACGCGACAACACGCTGACGGTGCATCAGTTCGATCATTTCCCACACGACGTTGCCGGTTGGGATGGTTCGGTATATCCGGTTGCGTTCAACATTCACGACT
>JAUIHO010000251.1 GCA_030432035.1 Phycisphaerae bacterium | reverse complement strand
CAATATCGACTACGCCCTCGTCGATGCCGTACGTAAGTCGTTTTCCGAATTTGAGACCCTGGTCAAGCAGTACGCCAGGAACAGAAAGTCGTTCAACACGTTCGTCGCTGGGCTTTCGGCATCACCGGCCAACACGTCCGACGTCGAACATCGACGACTCGCGTTTGAAGGCGCTCGCTATATTTGGGGCGTACAAGCTCGCACTATTTTTCGGTGCACGATTGCAACGCCCTCGCAAGACCCCGAACGATGGGATCTCGGTGCGGTACGCGGATATGTCGACTTCAACCTGCTGCGTCCCAATGTTGCGTGGCGCATTACGCCGCCGCAAACGTTCGACGATCAAGGTGTATTCCACTTTGACGTTAAGCGAGAACCCGTCGACCCGCATTCGCACAAATCCGGCGTCGATCTACCACTCATGCTCGACTTTTGTACGCCTACGATTCCGCAGTTCCGCGAAATCACGGGTGCATTCGGTAATCGCGAGTTGGAATTCCTCCCCGACTCGGTCGGTTACAAGTCGCGATTCACCTGCGTTACCGGCGAGATTATCCGGGCGATTGAACCGCGCTATCGAGCACCAGACTACGGTACGTTGCGACTGGCGTTTCCGATTCGCACGCCGGCCGAAGTTCTAATCTTTGACAGTTTCATCCATCGCGACTTGTTCAAGGACAACGAACGCTTTACTGCCAATCTGTATAGCGACCTCTTCGCAGGTGGGCCTAAGTTCCGGTACGAAGAGTCCGACCAGTTACCGTTTTCAGCGGATGTTACTTAGCGAGGTAATGGTGCGTTGGCAGGTGCTACGCCGGATATCCCGCGCTACAACCAAGCTGTGCAGGCAGTTTTCGATAAATGCGGCGTGAACGGCGAAGATTTCGATCTCTATCGATTACGGCTGGATTTCCCGCCGATCTCCACGACGATTCTGAAAGAGCGACCGTTACCAAATCGACCGTGATAGGTTGGGTTTGCGGGAATCGAAAGACTCGATGCAATTGGAATTCAATGACCGATGTCGCAGTGCCGTGATGCTGACGCCTGCAAACGAAATTAACGATTGAGTTACGCTAACGAATTCAGAAGTTCAAGGTACGCGTCACCATCCTGAGGCTTCACCTGATAGGCGTTTGCACCGGCCTCCATTGCCTCGTTCACATCGCGTTGACGGTCCGAATTGGAAAACATCACAATGATCGGTATGTCCATAAATGCCGGGTTCTGACGAATCCTGCGAACCACATCAAACCCACTCATGCGTGGCATACGGATATCGACGAGCAGCAACGCCGGACATTGCCGCTTGCCGCTGTCAACTTCATCCAAACAATCAAAAAGCTCTTCGGCCGAATTGAATGTCACGAGTTCGTTTTTCAGATTCGACAGCTTCACGAAGCGCTGCGCAAGGTGCAACTCCATCGGATCGTCGTCGATCAGCCAAATCTCGTTATCATTTTGAATCTTAGGCAGATCCATCTTCCTCTACTCCAAACGAAAACAAGAACCGCACCAAACGGTCGCTCGATTCAACCTTGATGTACCCGCGATGTCGTTCGACGATTCGCTTACAAATGCTAAGGCCGACTCCGGACCCGCCATCGCTCGACGCACCTTTTCGAAACATATGAAAAATGTCGGCCCGCAGTTCCTCGGGAATCGACGACCCCGTATTCTCGACTCCAAACTCCCAGACGCCGTCAACCTGCCGTGCGAGAAAGCGGATTTCAAACCCATCCATCTCCACATGCGCAAGTGTATTGGCGATCAAATTTGCGTACAACTGCTTAACGAGGTCGGGATAGACGTTTACGGTGTGTGGAAACACATCAAACGCGACGCGAACGTCTCGGTTTCGCAATTCCCCCGCCCGATCCGCCAAGCATTCCTCAATGATTTCTTTGATCGAAGCTGGCTCGCGCGTGAGGTTTACGAGGCCGACGCTAGACAGTGCGCGAAACGAATCGATCATTCGTTGCATTTGATGCGAACAGTCATTCACAAAATCGAGCAGCGTCGTCACGTCGTCGTCAGAAGCGATCGCAGTATCCGACGACACCACTAGGTCGACGAGATTGCGCTGTTTTCGTAACGGTTCGCGCAAATCGTGCGCCGCAATATGGACGAAGTGTTCGAGGTCTGCGTTTGCAGATGCCAATTTTTGGTTCGACTCGGTAATCTCAGCTTCTTTTTTCCGTATTGCATGGGCCATTGATTGAAACTGCCGAGCCAATTCGCCCAACTCATCTTGCTGCTGCGTTGGCAATTCGGGCAGAGATTCACCACGCCGCAATCGTTGTGTTGCTTCGGTCAATTGCTTGATGGAGCGCGTCTGAAAGTGGCCGGCGACGACCGCGATCATCATTGCAACGATCACAAAGAAAACCGTCGCCAGCAGACTGTTGCGCGCGACATTTCTGGCGCTGGCCGCCAATATTTCCCCCGATGCAGCGATGCCAAGGAGTAGGGATCGCTCGGGGTCATCCGGCACGAATTGTATTGTTCGAAAGCTCACGACGCGGCTCGCAGCCGAGTCAGCTCCCGTAACCCAAGCCGTTGCTTTTTTCGCGCCGGGCTGAAACAACCGCCCCAGCTCCGGAAACTCCGCCTGTACCTGAAATCGCTTCCCTAGATCAAAGCCGAACGCTTTGGACTGATCGGGGTGCAGCAAGTAGTCGCCCTCCCTGTTGGCAAGGAACAACTCATAGTTCTCGACGACATCCCCGAATAGGTTGTCGACAAATCGACCAAAATCGAGATTGATGATCACAATGCCGAACCGTTCGTCGGCCTTCGAGTCCACGCGGGCCGCCGAGCGCAGCATCGGTCGATGCGGCACTTCAATCTCGCCATGTTCTCGATTTAGGTTGATGGGGGACACGTAAACTCCGTCAGGGCTTAGCTTCAATGTTTCAGTAAAGTAGTCGCGCCCGCCCTTTTTCTGCAGACCATCTTGCTGGACAACGCGAATGTCGTCATCGATTCGGTCCGCCCGAACCAATTCGCGGCCACCATCCGCTACGCCGATCAAACGCACCTGCGTGTAGAATGGCTTGGCCCGCAAAAATTGAGCAAATACGCGTTGCAAGCTTCGCGTGTGCGCGGAAACCACATCCGGTGCGAGTGGTCCCGATTCCGCCGACGCCAACTCCTGCACAGCGGGCAAGGTCGCCAAAAGCTTTACGTCGTGATGAATTTCCTCTAACGCGAGAACCAGACGACGGCCCTCGCTGCGCGCATGGCTCGCGACACTCTGTTCCTGCTGGTCGCGCACCACGCGGCGAAAGCCGAAGAATGAAATGAGCCCAATGGCCAGCGCAGTCGCCACCACGCAGCCCATCGTCAGCAATCGAATTCGCCAAACCGCTCTCATGATTGTTACCGTCGCGCGCCAGACCTGAAAATGCGAACCGCGCGTGTAAATTTAATCGGTCATATGGTGAATCGAAACCGCATAGAAGCCGCGCCGTCGAGCCTGTGAAAACCGCAAAAATTGCGGATAGTTCAAAGTGGCGTTCGCTCATGGATGGTTTAGTGGTTTATATCTGTGCGATTTTGCCCAGATATAATTAACCACCTGCATACTTCCGCAGCTGGCTACTTGCGACTCAATTGAATCGATGCACTCGAATAGGTTTCGAGAGGAAATGAAAGAACTTTTACACCAGGTGACGCGGCTGCTCGAATAGCGATGTGCGTTAACCCCCTCCCCCCAACACCCTCCCCCTTTCAAACGCCGCCAAGACCGCGTCGCGCACGTGGTCGGCCACGGCGCTGTCTTCGAGCTTTTTCATCGCCGCTTCCGTCGTGCCGCCGGGGCTCATGACGGCTTCGCGCAGTTCGCGTGGTGAGGCGCCTTGCTCCAGCAGCATCGCGCCGGCGCCGACGCATGCATGGGCGGCGAGCGTTTGGGCGTCTTCGGGTTTGAGGCCCGCCGCGACGCCGCCGGCCATCATCATTTCAACAAAATAATAAAAGTACGCTGGTCCCGAACCGGCCACGGCCGTGACAGCGTCCATCAATGCCTCATCATCGAGCACCACGCTCACGCCGCCGGCGTTGAACAAGTGGCGCGTTTCTTCGAGATCGTCGCGCGTGGCCGCTGTGCCGCGGCAAATGCCCGTCACACCGCGACCCAAACCGAACGGTAGGTTGGGCATGGCGCGCACCACGCGCATCTGCGGACCGCCCAGCTCCTGCGCGACGCGCTGCGTGCTGACGCCCGCCATCACGCTCACGAATACATCATCCGTCGTGGCGAACGGTTTAAGCGTCGCGGCAACGTCGCCAAACTTCTGTGGCGTGACAGCCAGCATCACCTGCTTGGATTCCTGAATGATCGCGCGCAGGTCTTCGGTGATGACTGTCGGCAATGGATGGGCCGTCAGATTGCGCGAGGGGAACATGGCGATGCGATCGGCGGCGAGATAACCGCTGTCGATCAGACGTTTAACGATGATGCAGGCGATGTGCCCGCTGCCGATGACGCCGAGGGCGTATTGATGTTCGGACATGGTGTTCTCGGGTTGCTGGCGTTTCTGGTTGTTCCCCAGCCCCCGAGGGGCAGGGGCACCCAACGTGCAGGGGCACGGGCATCTATCATTCATTCTGCTTCACACTTAGCCTTCGGCCAATGGCCGAGGGCTAATCTGGACGACACGCGAGGCTAACTTGTTCGGTGTTGGGCGATTCCCCACCCTTCGCTGGCGCGAAGGATGGGGCACCCGCGCGATTATCGACGCGCCGCCGTCACCAATCGTCTATAAACGAAAGCGGCGCAATAAAAAAGCCGGCGGCAGTGCGAGGACTGCCACCGGCCATATGGGGACTTGAGGTCTATCTAGCCCGCGTTGCTATGGGCAACCGCAGGTCAGCTTGGTGCCGGGCGGGAACTGCCCCACGTCGGCATCGACCTGACCGGTCGGGTTTCCATTGGCAAACAACTGACACAGTTGGCCCGTCGCACAGTCGTTTACACAACGCAGCGCCTGGTTGCCTGCGAACAACTCGATCGGGCCACAGTCACCCGGCACGATGCAATCGCAATGTTCGACGATAACGCCAAGGTCCTGATCCACGACCACGCTGGTCGGGGCACACTCGGAGGGCGTACCGCTGAAGATGCAGTCGTTCGGACCGAGCACCGGAATGCACGCGTCCCCGATGTTCGGCGCCAGTGGGCACAGCGTCGGATCTTCGGGCACACATTCGCAGCAAACCTGCTGAATTCCGTTGCCCAAATCGGTGATCGTCGTGCGACATATCTCGCCCGGCGGGCAACCGCCCACGCATTGGTAGCTGAGGCTGGCCGGATCGATTTCGATATGACACTCATTGGGCGTCACGCATTCGCAATCGATCACTTCCAGCACAATACCCGTCGCACCTTCGACGTTGACGCACTTCGGCAAGCAAAGCTGTCCGTCGAGCGGGCACTGCACGTCGCGGCACTGCAACGTACCCGGTTCGGGGCCGCAGTTGGGCGGACCGCAAACGCCGTCGTCACATGAGACGCCGACCGGCAACGGTGTGCCCTTCGCTGCGTCGCAGCATGCTTCGGTCATGTCGCGGCACGTACCGTCCTCGAAGCAGCACGCCACCACGGGGCCGCACGGTCCGGGGACCGTTGCATAGCCGGTCGGGCAATCAAACGTTCCCAGCGGCAAATCGATGCAGTCGCCCGTTTCGAAGTTGCAGCACGAGACCTGCGGCGGCGGATCATCCACACACTCGCAGCACACGCGCTCGGTGCCATCGGCCAACGTCGTGACGGTCGTGGTACAGGTCTGACCCTGCGGGCAACCGCCGATGCACTGGAAAGTGTTGGTCAACGGATCGATTCGAATGTGGCAATCGGTGATGAAGCCGCATTCGCAATCGAGCACTTCCAGAACAAAGTTGGTGCCGGGTTCGACGCGTACGCACTTGGGCTGACACTTCTGCGCTGGATCTGGACACATCACCGGTCGACACCGCTTGGTATTTGGGATCGGCCCACAGTCGGGCGGATCGCACGGCGAGTCGGCGCACGTCACGCCGGCTGCCTGCGGCATTCCACCGCGATCCAAACAGCAAGCTTCGAACGTATCGATGCAGGTGCCATCGGGCAGACAGCATGCCACGGAGAATCCACACGGACCGAGGATCGGCGTGGAACCGTCCGGACAAACCGTAACGCCCGGTGCCAAGTCGATACAGAAGCCATCCTGATCGCAACACGAGAGCTCTTCGCCGATCGGCACACACTCGCAGCATACGCGTTCGGTGCCGTCAGACATCAACGTGACCGTCGTTCGACAGGTCTGCCCCGGAGGACAGAAGCCAACGCAGTCATACGAGTTCGTGAACGGATTGACGCGGATGTGACACTCGTCGGGGAGCACACATTCGCACTCGAGTACTTCGAGCACGAAGTTGGTACCCGGCTCAACGCGTACGCACTTCGGCAGACAGCGTTCGTTCGGATCCGGACATACCGTCTGCTCGCAGAATGGCGTACCCGGTAGCGGTCGACATTCCGGCGGTGGCGGCACACAAAGGTCATCGCGACCGTCGCCATCGTTATCGCCGAGACACACCGATCCTACACCTTGTGCAACACCACCGTAGATGATGTCGCAGCATAGTGCGTCGGTATCGATACACGTGCCGTTGGGCAGACAACAAGCCTGAACGCCGATGCAGTTGGTGTTATCGCCAAGATAGACACCGCCTTGTGCGATACAGTCAGCCTGCGTCAGGATGGCACAACCACCGATGCTGAAGCAGCAAGCGCCTCGCGGCGGGTTGTCGACA